>JAGSHB010000258.1 GCA_023954815.1 Myxococcales bacterium
AAGGATTGTGGGGACTGCCCGCCGCCGAAGAAGTGCGGGGATGGGCTCTGTGATCCCAACGCTGGCGAGAGCTGCTCGACCTGCGCCAAGGATTGTGGGGACTGCCCGCCGCCGAAAAAGTGCGGCGATGGCCTCTGCGATCCTGGCGCTGGAGAGAGTTGCTCAACCTGCGCCAAAGATTGTGGCGACTGCCCGCCGCCAACCAAGTGTGGTGATGGGCTCTGTGATCCAAAGATTGGGGAGACGTGTCTGTCGTGCAGCAAGGACTGCGGAGACTGTCCGCTTCCGGAGACCTGCGGCAACGGGATTTGTAGCGCCAAGGCGGGGGAGACTTGCAAGTCCTGCAGCAAGGACTGCGGCAACTGCCCCGATCCAGAGTTCTGCGGCAATGGCACCTGCAGCGCTGCGTCTGGCGAGGACTGTAAGTCGTGCAGCAAGGACTGTGGAGACTGCCCGCCGCCGATCAAGTGCGGCGATGGGCTCTGTGATCCAAAGGCTGGGGAAACCTGCAAATCGTGCGCGAAAGACTGCGGCAGCTGTCCGCCGCCGCAACCGTGCGGGGATGGGCTCTGTGACCCCAAGAAGGGCGAGACCTGCGGGTCTTGCGCCAAGGACTGCGGCAGCTGCCCACCGGTCGAGTTCTGTGGCAACGGGATCTGTGCGCCAAAGGCTGGGGAGACCTGCGCGTCGTGTGCAAAGGACTGTGGCAACTGCCCACCGCCGAAAAAGTGTGGTGATGGGCTGTGTGATCCGAAGGCGGGGGAGACCTGCTCGTCGTGCGCCAAGGACTGTGGCAACTGCCCACCGCCGAAAAAATGCGGCGATGGGCTGTGCGATCCGAAGGCGGGGGAGACCTGCACGACCTGCGCGTCCGATTGTGGAAAGTGCCCGCCAAATAAGTGTGGCGATGGCCTCTGTGATCCCAAAGCGGCGGAGAATTGTGCGTCGTGTGCCAAAGACTGCGGCGCTTGCCCGACGGCAGTGTGCGGCGACGGGAAATGTGTGACTGGCGAATCGTGCAGCACCTGCGCGACCGACTGCGGTGTGTGCCCCGTGCAGTGTGGCAATGGGACGTGCGACGCAGGCGAGAGTTGTAGCTCGTGTAAGCAGGACTGCTGCCCGACGCCATCTTGCGGCAACTTGTCGTGCCAACCTCAAAATGGCGAGACCTGCAGCAACTGCCCACAAGATTGCGGACTCTGCCCCTGTAAGCCCGATTGTTCGGGGAAAAAGTGCGGAGACAACGGCTGCGGCGGCGTCTGCGGGACCTGCTCAGGACAACAGTATTGCAGCAGCGCCGGCGCCTGTACTTGCGCGCCCAACTGCAAGGGCAAGAACTGCGGAAGTGACGGCTGTGGCGGCTCTTGCGGGGCGTGTAGCGGCACGACGGAGTGCACGCCTGTGGGTCTCTGCTTGCCCAAATGCACGCCAGCTTGCGGTACCCAGAGCTGCGGCAACGACGGCTGTGGCGGCAGCTGCGGCGCATGTGCCAAGGGCATGGCCTGCGTCAAGAACCAATGCATCAAACCAAAGACGTGCTTCAAGGATGCAGATTGTGACGATAGTGACGGCTGCACTGTTGATTTCTGCGCCAGCGGCACATGCGGCTACCAGCCCAGCCAGTCGCCGGCGTGTTGCCCAGATGCGGACAAAGATGGGGTCTGCAACGCAGATGACAACTGCCCGAAGACGAAAAACAGCGACCAAGCTGACGGCGATAGCGATGGCAAGGGCGACGCCTGTGACAGTGACAGGGATGCCGACGGTGTGACCAACGCGCTAGACAACTGTCCGGATGTGTCCAACCCGCTGCAGACCAATACGGACAAGGCGTCAGGCGACAAAAAGGGCGACGCCTGCGACATCGATGACGACGGCGACGGCGTGCACGACGCCAACGACAACTGCCCGCTCACGCCCAATACGAACCAGCTCGACACCGATAGCGACAAGGTCGGTGACGCCTGCGATTTATGTAAGTCGGTAGCGGATGACGGCAAGACAGATAGCGACAAGGACGGCATCGGCGACGCTTGCGACAACTGCAAATTGACCCCCAACAAAGCGCAGACGAACACCGATGGCGACAAGCTCGGCGACCTCTGTGACAACGACAAGGACGGCGACGGCTACCCCAACAGCCAAGACTGCGCGCCGTTGAACCCAGCAGCGCCCCATCCGGTGGAGACGCCGTGCAATAAGAGCGACGAAAACTGCAACGGCAAGCTCGATGACGGCGTGGTGCAGATGTTCTCGTGGTCGGGCAGCGCGGAGGGCTGGAGCTTCTCACCCAAGCAGGACAACGTCGGCTGGCAGGCATTGCAGGGCGGTGAGAGTTATAGCCCCAAAGGCGCGCTATACTACGGCAATGGCGTTGATTATCAGGCGAAATCGCCGACAAGTGGCAACGCGACCTCGCCCATTGTGGTGCTGCCGAACGCCAAGACCATCAGCTTGAGCTACCGCTACCTCTTCGCCATCGAGGGCGGTACCAAATTCGACAAGGTGGCCCTGCAAATCACGACGGCGAGCAGCGGCTATACGAAGTGGAGCAACCTCGTTCAAAAGGGCAAGGACACGGTCATTTTGAAGTGGGCCGTGCAGCTCGTGGACTTGAACGGGTACGCAGGGCAGCTTGTGCGGTTTCGGTTCACCTTCCAGAGCGTCGACAACATCGAAAACAAGTACCTGGGCGTGGTAATTGACGATTTCATCATCGGGAGCAGCGCCAAGAGCACGGACACGGACGGCGACGGGACGATCGATGCATGTGACGGCGATGACGACGGCGATGGCATCGCAGATCCGAAAGACCCGTGCCCGCAACACAAAGGCGGCCTGACCGATATCGACAACGATGGCATCGGCGACGCCTGCGACTTGGACGACGACGGTGACGGCGTGGCTGATGACAAGGACAACTGCCCGCTGGTGCCCAACCCCGACCAGAAGGACAAAGACGGCAACGGCAAGGGCGATGTGTGTGAGGGCGCGACGCTGCCTTGGCTGGAGACCTTCCAGAGCTACAGCAAGAGCTTTCAAGAGGGCGGCTGGGCCACGAAGATCGAGCCTGGGTTTGGTGCCAAATCGGTGTTTGCACTAGCTGGCAACGGTAACAAGCGGGCGGAGTTGAAGGAAAACGGGTCGTTCCCGAATCTGCCAGCGGTCGCTGCATGGCTCATCTCACCGCCCGTGAATGTTGGCGCTGCCAAGACGGCCAAACTGAGCTTCGCGCTGACCTACATCAGCAATCAGGGCGGCAACTTTCCGAGCGGCACCACCTTGAGTGTGCGTGCGCGAGCGGATGGCGCCGCGACCTGGTCCGTGCTGGGCAGCGCGCCGATTACCCCCGGCACCAAGAAGCTGAGCTACAACTTATCGCCCGTGATTTCGGGGAAAAAGACGGTCCAGATAGGCTTGCTCATCATGGGCTCGGCCTTTGGCAACGTCTCCTGGCGCGTCGATGATGTGAGCGTGAGTCCGTAGATGAACCCAACGGCAATCGATCCTGCAGCCCTGCATTCGCGACTCAAAATTGCCCTGAGAGCCGCCGAGGGGGCTGGGGCCATTTTGATGGGTCACTACGGCAAGCTCGATGGGATCGACGAAAAATCGCCGATCGATCTGGTGACCGCTGCCGATCGCGACAGTGAGGCGCAGATTTTGGCTGAGCTGCGGTCTGCGTTTCGGCAAGACACGGTGCTGGCTGAGGAGCGTGATGGTCTCGCAGCGGTGAATGCGCTGGCCGAGAAGCTGCCGACGACCGCCTGGTGCTGGGTGGTCGATCCGCTCGATGGCACGACGAATTTTAGTCACACCCACCCGCAGTTTGCGGTGAGCATTGGCCTGCTGCACTTCGGTAGACCTGTGCTGGGCGTGGTGCTGGCGCCGGCGAGACGAGAGATTTTTGTGGGCGGTGGGGGCATCGCGGCGACCTGCAATGGCCGGCCGATTCGCGTATCGCAGACAACCGCGCTGGGTCAGAGTTTGCTGGCTAGCGGCTTTCCCTACGACCGGCGTTTGCGGGCGAAGGAGCTGCTCGGGCGCGTGGAGCGTGCACTGCTGTGTTCCCATGGCTTTCGGCGCGGTGGCTCGGCGGCGCTGGATTTGGCGGAGCTGGCTGCGGGGCGTATCGACGGCTACTGGGAGGACGGGCTGGCGCCGTGGGATCTAGCGGCCGGTCACGCCATTGTGCAGGCGGCGGGCGGCGTCATCACCAACTTCGCGGGCGGCGAGCACGACCTCTTTGGGCGCAATACCCTGGCGAGCAATGGGGCGATTCACGCCGCGATTCAGAGTGAGATTCTCGGCGCCAATGGGCCCGTCTAGGCGTTGAGCTGGGATGCGAATAGATGAGGGGTCTGCCCTGGTCACAACAGCAGCGCTGATTGTGGGGTGGAGCTGTAGCCACCGGTGCCAAGCGCGATGGCGTAAGTCCTGTGTCGCCACATAGTGCGGACGATGCCCCCCAGCGAGGGCGACAAGCGACGCTTCGGCGTTGCGCGCAACAAAGACGAGCGGGCTGCGAAGAGCGCCGACCAGGGCCTCTGCAGTCGGATGATGGCCAAGACCGGAGAGCTGAAATCCGGCTTTGAGCCAGCTTTTACGGCCTAATCGCTGGTGAGCGGTGAAGAATTGGCGTGCGCGCGGACCGGTCTGAAAGCTGCGATTGGCGAATTGTTCCAGAGTTCGGAGGGCAGCGCGGCGTGTCGTCACCGATGCATCTCCGAGCGAAGACAACACCTTGGGCAAGGCGGCAAGAGTGGCGCTCCCGGTCAGTTGCTCCCGCTGCCGCCGCACCACAGCAGCCGTGATGAGCGAGCGCTGGCGGAGGCTCATCGGCAACACGCGCTGACCAATCAGCGTCAAGAGTGCCCCAACGTCGGCTGAGGGCGTGCTGTGGACAGCGAGTAGAACCAGTCTGGCGGCGTCCGATGGGGCCCCTGCGGCGGCGTTGAGCAAGCGCAGGCGAGCACAGGCGGGCTGCAACCGCATCAGGGCGTGCCCGGCGCTGTCACGGACAGGACGACTTTGGTCGTGGGCGGCCGTCCACACAACGCCCTCACAAGCGGCCGGGCTCTGAGCCATCCACGGCGCCAGGCGCTCTAGGGCAGCAGCGCGGTTGTCGTCACGGGGATCTGCCAACTTCGCCAGCTGTTGCTGGACAAAGCGCTCTCGATCATCGACGAATTGCGGCAGCCACGGCCATTTGGTGACCTCATCCACACAACCAGAACCCACCTCTTGTCGCGAACAGAAGATGCGCAGGTGAAGATGGTCGTCGTGGCGGCCCGCGTGTAGGGGCTCGGTCATCACGAGCACCGCCCGCTGTACCAGCGCTGGCGAGCCGATCCGGCGTCCGACCTGGAGAACCTGTCTAATCAGCGGCTCCGCTAGGTAAAGGCGCGCCACGCCAACCTTGGGGGCACTCAGCAGCGTAGCCACGAGCGCCCACGTGCGCTCAGCATCAAAGCGAACCGTCCGGCGGCGCCAGCGTCCTAAGCCAGCGTCATCGAGCGACACGAAGCTGTCGGGACTGATCGAACGTCCGCGGTGGTCGAGCAAAAACAGCGGAAAATCAACGTCTCTGCCGGATTGGTGGGAGTGGCTCCACCGGATGCGCCCGCCCTGTGACGTCGACATGTTGCCCACCCGCAACGGCGCGCCGCTACCGCGGAGAGTCTTGGCCGTTCGCAGCACCAACGCCACCAAGTGCGCAGTACCAAACTGGGTGTGGCGGCGTCCCACAACGGAGAGGCGACGCAGCCCTGGCGCACGACGGGGCAACGCGACCGCGCCGCGCAACGTGCCAGCGTGGCAGGTTCCGAGCGAGCCTGCGATCGCCGGCGATTGTGAACTTTCGGCCCAGACTTGGGCACCTACAAAGCAGCAGACGGCGACGAGCCAAACCTGTACCGCCGTTCGCTTGCCCATGTGCACTCACTCCGCAGTTGCCCTTTGAACATGCCGGTGCGCGGCGATCTGGCAAGAATGTTGCGGAAGGTGGGCGAGTGGTTTGAGAGACGAGCCGGGCGTTCGTAGCGTGAAGAGAGGAGGCTGGTGAGATGTGGCTGTTCGGACGAGGATTGGGCGTGCTAGCGATGCTCTTCATGCTGTCCTGCGATAGCCGCTTCGCCCCGGAACCCGCGACGCTCGCCGAGCCCGTTTCCCTACAACTGCGTTGGGGTGGTGGCACATCGGGGCCGCAACGTTGGGATGGGTCTGTCTCCGTCGACTGTGGTCGCATCGACGATGTGCGCGCAGTGGAGTTGGAGTCGGGTGATGGCGTACTCATTGACGCACAGACTGACGAATGGGCCAGGGCCAGGTGGCGCTCTGAGGTGGATGCTGGCTTTGATGGCGTGACCGCCCGCATCTTTCCATGCGCAGGCCAGCCGGGTAGCACGCTGACCGTGACTACGCCCAACAAACGATGGACTGCACGTCTGTCGTGGATTGCGGACGACTACGTTTCCCTACCCGTGAGC
>JAGSHB010000015.1 GCA_023954815.1 Myxococcales bacterium
GTGGGTTTAAAGGGTGTGACCATCCAGCCCTTCCCAACGGCACCCCATGCGGTGACAACAAGGCGTGCAACAGCGGTAGTTGCGCGCCAATTGATTGAGCTTTGTGTGAGTTAAGGACGGTGAGCGACAACACTGGTAACCTGACCAACCGGCGTCCTGCCGCGAGGTTGAGAGCTTGATCATCGACACCCACGACCCATCCGCTGCGCCCGCACTCGAGGCCATCCAAGTATTGCTGACCGAGCAGAGCCTGCTCATGCAGCAGCGCGTGGCTGGGGTTATCGCCGACGAAGATCAGGTTCACCTGCACCAATTTCGGGTCGCACTGCGCCGCAGCCGCGCGGTGTTGTCGACGTTGCGGCGGGTGTTTCCAGAGCGAGAAGGCCGCCGCTTTCGCAAGCGTCTTCGCTGGATTGGTCGGGTCACTGGGCCGGTTCGCGATCTCGATGTTTGGTTGACGAGTTTGGCGGACTACGCCTTTGAGCACGGGCAAGCCCTCGATCTAGCGCCGCTGCTCACCCACCTCGCAGACGAGCGGCGGGCGGCGCACACAGAGTTGTTGCGACAGATGCGGCGCAAACGATTTCGCCAGACCATGCGGGATTGGCACACCTTCGTGTCGAAGCCGTGGGATGGGCCCGATCGCCCCTGGGCGGCTGATCTTCCGATCCAGACGGTGGTCAGCGCTCGGATTGCCGCGCTCTACAATGACCTGGTGACCACAGGCGACCTCATCGCGCCTCGCGCGCCAGACTCCGCAGTGCATGCCATGCGGATTCAAGTGAAGAAGCTGCGCTATCTCGTCGCCTTGTTTGGCCCGCTCTACGGCAACGAGACCATCGCGCCGCTGCGTCGGCCTCATCGCCGGTTGCAGAACTGTCTGGGTGACTTCAACGACTATGCGGTTCAATTGGGCGCGCTCGACAGCCACCTGCACGCCAACCTCAACACGGGCAACATCCCGCCGGTCGCCCTAGTGGCCATGGGGCGCCTGATGGGCTACCTCATCGCGAAGAAAGATGCGCAAAGAGCCCGGTTTTATAAGCGGTTTGCGGAGTTTTCATCGCCGGATAGCCGCGCCGCATACCTGGCGATTTTTGGTCCGGTGGTCAGTCTGAGAGCCGGCACCGATGCGCCGGTTGTATCGCTGACAGGACAGCCCGCTGAGCAGTCTCGCGCGCTCTAATATTGATTACGCTTCACTGCCAAAGGCGTGCTCCAGAAGATCGACGTAGCTCAGGATGCCGACCAGCGCACCAGAGTCTTCATCCACCACCGGCACAGCGCCGACGCGTTCGTCGATCATCACGCGTGCTGCTTCAGCCACCGCTGTCTCCGGCTGCACGGCCATCGCCAGCCGCCGCAGCACATCACCGACGGAGAGCCCCAGCAGGCGTTCGGTGAGATCGGCATCGAGATCCATCACGGGCCGCAGATCGCGATCGCTCACGATGCTCAGCAACATGCCACTGGCGTCGATGACCGGCAGGTGGCGAATATCAAACTCATCGAGCGTGGCCAGCGCCTCTCGCACGGGCGTTTCGGGACTCACGAACTTGGGAGAGGGCGTCATCAGCTGGGCAACTTGCATGGTGGCTCCTGGGATTGGTCCGGTGCGTACCGCGTTGGTCTCGACGGATCAACTCATCGCGCGTCCGTCTCGGTGTTGGCAATATAGGGTTACGCCGCCTCTTGCGGCTCATTTCTGGGGGGTACATGCACGCGCTGCCCGGCCCCCTCGCCTGGGTACACGCGCCGATTGGCTCCCGGGCTGGCAAAACCGTTGATCAACACACGGCGCGGCCCGGTCGACGTGTTGGGGCCGCTGCCGTGGATCATATAGGGGCCGAAAACCACGACATCCCCGGGCTCGAGGGCTGGCGAGATCGCGGTGTTTGGGTCGATGCTTTCAAGGGTTCCGTTGGAATCCGGCTTCCGCGGCCCCCCTCTGTGGCTACCAGGGACGAAGGACAGCGGGCCGTTGTCAGCCGAGACCGGATCGACCGCCAAGACCAGCTGCGCGAAGCTGCCGTCGCCGTCCACATCCGTCCACATCTCTGTGCCATACCGCCTGTGCACGCAATCCTGATGCCACGGAAAGGTGACCGCATCCCCGGGCAGCTTGAAGTGCGCTTGGTTGATCAGGTGGTCAAACGACGTGTGTGGCAGCACCCCGGCGGCGATCTGCAGCAGCCTCGGATCTGTGCCAATGCGTGCGAGCTCCGGCGTGGCAGCGCCGCACCACACCACCCGATGAATCCGGGGGCCCGGCGAGACCACAAATTGTGCGCCCTGGTGCATCACAGCTGTGGTGTCCGCATCGGCAGGAAGGGCTGCGGCGAGGGGCCCGGCCAGCTGCTCCAATTCGTCAAATGCGGCGCGCACGGGGATCATCTCGTCGGACGTGAAGCAGCCGCGAACGATGAGGAAACCGTCGCGCGCGTAGTCTTCACGTTGTGCCGGTGACAGGCCCAGGTTTGCGGGCAATCCCAGGTTTTCAGGCTGTCCCAATTCGGCCATGGCCATCACTCCTATGAGACGGGCTCCAAATACTACTGTCGCCCAAGGGAACAATCCAAATCGGGCGGCTTCCGTCGCGGTCCTCGCCAAACCTGGCAACGACGACTGGGGGGCCCTGCTACGCCAAGCTGCGAGCCCGGTGGTCATCGGAGACGGCACTGGAACCCCGCTACCTCGCTCGGGTTGGCGCCGTGCCGGTCGTGTGAGGTCCGCGCGAGGACTTTTGCCACGAGACGCGGTAGGCAGTGGCCCTGGAGGCCTCATGCTGCGCACACAACAGAATTGGAACATTCCTCATGGACGCTGGCTCCTAGCTGCATTGCTGGTGACCTCGGCGACGGCGCTCTCTGCGGCCCATGCACGCGCCAAACCGCGCGCCAAACCAAGCGCGACACCGAGCGTAAAACCGACCTCGAGTGCCAAGAAATCAGCCTCAAAGCGCTGGGACATCACGAAAAAGCGATGGCCGACGCGAGATGTGACCATCGACGTCACCGAGGGCACGTGGATGAGCGTGACGGTGCACCCCGACGGCTCGAAGGTTGTCTTTGACTTGCTCGGCGACCTCTATGAGCTCCCGATCGGAGGCGGCGAGGCCAAGCAGCTCACCTCCGGCATCGCCTGGGACATGCAGCCGGTCTTCAGCCCCAATGGGCGCTACCTCGCGTTTACCTCCGACCGCGGCGGCGCTGACAACATCTGGGTCATGCCCAGCGGCGGCGGCAAGGCGCGGGCGGTAACCAAAGAGAAGTTTCGCTTGCTCAACAGTCCGAATTGGAGCGCGGACAGCCGTTTTGTCGTGGCGCGCAAGCACTTCACTGGGCGGCGGAGCCTCGGCGCCGGCGAGATTTGGCTTTACCACGTCAGCGGAGGCCAGGGCGTGCAGATGACCAAGCGGCCCAATCAGCAAAAAGACGTCGGCGAGCCGGCCCTGAGTCCCGACGGCAGGTTCCTCTACTACTCGCGTGACGCCACGCCCGGCAAGACCTTCAAATACAACAAGGATCCCAATAAGAGCATCTTCAAGATCTTCCGACTCAACCGTCTCACCGGCAAGACAGAGCGCTTCATCGGCGGCCCCGGCGGCGCGATTCGGCCGACGCCTTCGCCCGATGGCAAGTGGCTGTCTTACATCCGCAGGATTCGAGGCAAAAGCGTGCTGATCGCCCGGAATCTCAAGAGCGGCGAGGAAAAGCGGCTGTACGACGAGCTGGACCGAGACCTGCAGGAGACGTGGTCGATTCACGGGGTCTACGCAGCCCTGGCTTGGACGCCTGATAGCCGCTCGATGGTGGTCTGGGCCAAGGGCAAGCTGTGGCGTATTGGTCTCCATGGACAAGTGAAGCCGCTGCCTTTTCACGTCAAGACCAAGCGCACGCTGCACCGCGCCCTGCGTCGGCCGGTCAAGGTGGGGGCGCCGACGTTCAAGATCCGCGCTGTGCGTTGGCCGCAGGTCAGCCCCAACGGTAAAAGGGTGGTGTTCGAGGCATTGGGGCGGCTGTGGATTCGCGATTTGGCAGGAGGTCAGGCCAAGCGACTGACCCGCCAACAGCAAGACCAAGAGCTGACCCCGAGCTGGTCGCGCGATGGCAAGCGCATCACCTATGCCTCCTGGAATGACGAAGGGCTCGGCGCCATTCGGGTCATCTCGGCCAAGGGCGGCAAGGTAGGTCGCGTCATCACCCCTGAGCCTGGGCACTATCGCTCCCCCGTCTTCGATCCCCAGGGCAGGGCGGTGGTTTTTGAGAAGTTGAGCGGCGGCTGGTTGCGATCGGCGCTTTGGTCGGCCAACCCCGGAATCTACACAGTCAGCGCCAAGGGTGGTGCGATGGTCCGAATCGCGCAGAAGGGGGACAGTCCTCACTTCGCCAACGCGCCCGATCGCGTGTTCTTTCACCGGCACCAGGCGGCGAAGAAGCAGCATCAGCTGGTGAGCGTCGGCCTCGGTGACCACGTCGAGCGTGTGCACGTGGTGAGCAAATTCGCCAGTGAGATGCGGCTGTCTCCGCTCGGAGATTGGCTGGCCTTTCGCGAGGGCTTTGAAGTGTGGGCGACCCCCTTCGCCTTCGCCGGCCGCCCCGTCAGCGTCGGACCCAAGGGCAAAGGCCTCCCCATTCGGCGCGCCTCACGCAACGGCGGCTCCTATCTCAGCTGGTCCGGGGAGCGGCTCTCATGGAGTACGGGCCCCGTGCTATCGGTCGTCGGCATCGCGTCACTGCAGCGGACAGGCAACGCGAAGCTCCGCGCCAACAACAAGAGCCGTCTCGCCAAGGTCAGGGCCAAGCTCGGCGCGAAGGGGTCGAAATCCGGGAAGTCGAAATCGGGCGGTAAGGCTGCAATCAAAGCCCAAAAGACCGATCTCAGCTTCTCGGCGGCGACAGACAAGGGCAGCGGAACCGTCGCGCTGGTCGACGTGCGCATCGTGACCATGGCGGGCCACGGCAAGGACGGCGGGCTCATCGCCGACGGCGTCATCGTCTGGACAGGTGACCGTATCGTGGCCATTGGGCCGAAAGGTGCCGTGACGATTCCTCCGGGCGCCAAGCGCATCTCTGGCGGCGGCAAGACGGCGGTTCCCGGCTTCATTGATGTCCATGCCCACGGCGCTCAGGGTCGTCACGGCATCATCCCGCAACGCAACTGGGCGAGTCACTCGCTGCTGTCGTTCGGCGTGACCACCATCCACGATCCCTCCAACCACACGGAGACCGTGTTCGCTGCGAGCGAGCAGCAAAAGGCCGGCAAGATCTTGGCGCCACGGCTGTTTTCGACCGGCTCGATCCTCTACGGCGCCACCGCTAGGTGGACGGTCAAGATCAACAGCAAGGCCGATGCGCTCCGGCACCTCAAACGCCTCAAGGCCATCGGGGCTTTCTCGGTCAAGAGCTACAATCAGCCGCGCCGGGAGCAGCGACAGCAGATCTTGGCCGCGGCCCGCGAGCTAAACATGATGGTGGTGCCCGAGGGTGGGGCGCTGTTCATGCACAACATGACGCAGGTGGTCGACGGCCACACCGGGGTCGAGCACGCGCTCCCCATCGCCCGTGTCTATGCCGATGTGGTGCAGCTCTGGAGTCAGTCGCAGGTCGGTCATACACCGACGTTGGGAGTCGCTTACGGTGGGCTCGGCGGCGAGAACTACTGGTACGCCAAGACCCGGGTCGATCAGCATGAGCGTCTCGGCCGCTTTGTGCCGCCCTGGGCCATCGATCCCCGGGCTCGCAGGCCCACGAAGGCGCCGGCTGGTAGCTGGAATCACATCGCCGCCGCGCGCTTTGCCAAGCAGCTCATCGACGCAGGCGGGCGGGTGCAGCTGGGCGCTCACGGGCAGCGCGAGGGTTTGGCTGTGCATTGGGAGCTTTGGAGCTTTGTGCAGGGCGGCATGACCCCGGTGGAGGCCTTGCGCGCAGGCACGCTCGCTGGCGCGCAGTATCTCGGGCTCGATGGCGATATCGGCTCGCTTCAGAAGGGCAAGCTAGCGGATATCACGTTGATCGACGGCAAACCCGACCAAGACATTCGCGCCTCCGAGCGTGTTTCCCTCGTGGTGCTGGGTGGGCGCGTCTTTGAAGCGGCGACCATGCGCCCGATCTGGCCGGCTGGTCCAAAGCCGAAACCGTGGTTTTGGCAACGAACAGGCCATCCCTCGCACGGGCCGACCAACGCGCACACGCACACTTGCGGTTGCGGCAAGAACTGAGCGCGACGAGGCAGGTCGCAGAGGTTCGCGCTAGCGCTGCTTCGCCTCGACCAACTCATGGGAAAGCTCGGTGACCCGCTGGGCCAATTGCTGGCTAAATGCCCACAGCATTTTCACGCTAATCGCCTGATCTTTCTGGGAGAGATCGTAAAATCCGCTACGCGACATGCGAAATAGGCGGGTCTCTTCGGTGGCGACCACACTCGCCGATCGATGCTGCCCACTGACCAACGCAATCTCGCCGAAGTGCTCTCCAGCGGTCAGCTGATTGACCAACACACCATCGATGGTCACGTTCGCTGTGCCCGCCACCAACAAGAAGAAGTCGTAGCCTTGCTCGCCCTGGGTCACGATGGTCGCACCCGCCGGCACAATCTCTTCGTGGATATAGCGCAGCACCTTCATGCGCTCGCTATCGTTGAGGTGCTGGCAGAAAAATAACTGCCCGAGCAGCGTCACCTTTTGGGTGGTTTCCAGCGGCACCACCGTTGTAATTGTGGCCGCCGTTTCCTCGCTGGTCTCTTCCACTCGCACCACAATCGCCGAGACGTTGTCGCCGCCGCCGTGGTCGTTCGCGGTTTGAATCAGAGCCTTTGCCGGTTTCGCCGGGTAGCGACGCAGGGTCCGCAGGATTTCCGACTCCACCACAAAGTCCGTCAGCCCGTCGCTGCACAGTAAAATCTTGTCGTCGGTACGCAGATCCACATAGAGCAGATCGACCTGCACCGTCGCTTTTTCCCCGATGGCGCGGGCGACGACGTTCTTGTAGCGAAAGGTCGGCAGCTCCTCGCGGGTCATCCGTCCGGCGCGAATGAGCTCCTCCGCCAGCGTGTGGTCCACCGTGACCAGATCCATGTGATTGTCGCGCACGAGATAGATACGAGAGTCGCCGACATGGGCCACATAGGCAGCCGACCGGGCGAGAACGGCCACCGACACGGTCGACATCATCCCGCGCAAGTCTTCGTCCGCTCGGGCGCTGTTGAAGACCTCGTTGTTGGCGTGCTCCACCACCGCTTGCAGCTTGTCGAATACGGCTCGGCGCGACGCCTCATCGCCTTGGCGATCCGCTTTGTTGGCCAACTCGCGCAATTGCACCGCCGCGCCACTGATCGACTGCACCGTGATGCGACTCGCCAAGTCACCCGCAGCGTGACCGCCCAAGCCGTCCGCGACTACGTACACCCCCGCACCATCATCTGCCCAAATCGCATCTTCATTGTTGGCACGGATCAGGCCCACATCTGTCTTCGACCACGATTGTCCGCGCATGAGAGCCCTCCGATTCTGAGTCCTAGCAGCATAGAGGGGTGAGCCATCTGTCGGCAATTGAGCAGACCGCGTTTTTTCTTGTCTCCACCGACCTGTGGTCTTTGCGCTCGACACGCGTGACGGTCGACGCTCCGATGCGCACCGGCTGACACAAGATCCGCATCAATCAACCCAAAACGTGAGGAGGCGCCAGCTCAAGTCGAGCTGGCGCCTCCGCAACTGGGTCGTCGTGTCAGAACCTACATCTTCACGTGACTGATCTTCAGGCAGAAGTTCTTGATGCCCGTATCGTTGTAGGTGTTGGCGATGTAGCCCTCACTGTGATCGGCGTGGGTCCAACTATGCAGGCCGCCGAAGTACAGGCCGCGAACCGCGAGCTGGTAGTAGGCGTGGTTGTTCCAGCCGCGCATGGAGTTCCAGGGTAGGTTGATGAACCCACTCGGGCAGCCGCCATCGTAGCGCCGTTGTTGGAGCGTCGCCGTCGGCTTGCCGTTGGTGATCGGCAGCATCTTCCAGCACATGTACTTCACGTAGCTGCTGTGGAAGTGGTTCTGACGGTAGCCCGCCGTGTAGCCCCACGTGTGATGGCCACCCATGTACGACGAGTTGGCTGTGGCTGTGTTGTAGGCCCAGTTGTCGCTACGAGAGAGGTTGGCTGTCTGCGTCAGGTTCCAACCACTCGGGCAGCCTGCGCTGCTGAAGTGCATGCCGAGGACCACCGGGAACACACCGTTTTGGGTCTCCACGTCGTCCGTCGTGCCGTAGACGCGGAAGCACACACCGCGCACGTCGTCGCTCTGCCAGTACCGCCTTTGGCAGCCTTCGCCATCCTCGTTGTAGGCCGTGCAGCCGTAGCTCCACGTGTCGACGTATCCCATGTAAAAGCCTGATTTTCCGGCCTGAAAGTAGGTGTGGTCGTTGTTGCCGCGCATGTTGTTGTGCGAGATGTAGGTGTACTTGGCCGGGCACTTTCCCTGCTGGTAGGGGCCATCGTAGGCCGCGAGAATGTGCACGTGGGGCTTGCCGGCGGGCGCCTTGAACTCCTTCCAGCACACCGTCGAGCCGCTGCCGCCGTTGTTGCTGACGTTGTAGCCCTGGTAGATGTAGTGTTGGCTGTGGCCGTTGCTCTGAGCGCCGCCCATGGTGAGGCCGCTCGAGTTGATGTTGATGTAGACGTAGTTGTTGCTGCCGCGAATCTGGTTGGCGTTCTGGACGTTCCAGCCTTTGGGGCAGTGGGCGGGGTTGCGCACCGAGATGACACCGAAGTAAGCCGACGCGCTCGATGAGACCAGCGGAGCCACGCTCGGTGCCGTCGACAGGCCCTTCAGGTCGCCCTTGAGCGTCAAGTCGCCGCCGATGGTGGTGTTCTTGGCCACGTTGACGTCGCCGCCGACGTTCGTGCTACCGCTGGTGTACTGGTCGCCATTGAGCGCGATCTTCTGGTTGCTCAGTGTCTGAATCGTGATCTTCCAGGTCGCGATCCAGCCGTCGCTCTTCGTCGCGATTTTGCACCACTTCAGGTCGGCGAGAATCTGCGGCTGGCAGAAGGCCGTATCCGTGACCTTCAATGTCCACAGACCCTGCACGTTGGTGCCGACCATCTTGCCAATATCGCCGCTCTTCGGCTTGGCAGTGGGGCTGAACGTCTTCTTGTAGACCTTGTCTTTGGTGGCGCCGCACGGGTCGCACAACGTCCAGCCAACCTTTTTGTCGTTCGGTGGCAACACCACCATGGAGACCTTGGCGAGGTCGGTATTTTCGACGTGCACGTACATCGAGAACTTCTGCGTGATGCCGATGTTCGGGAAGATGATGTTGCTGACCGCGTCGCTGCCGGTGTTGTCGGGGATCAGCACCATCTTCTGGGCGGTCTCAATCGTATCGGTGAACTGATTGCTCAGCAGGTCGTTGCTGATCTCGTTGAGACCGTCTTTCGGCAGCGCGTTCGGGTCCATCGCCTTGACGCACTTCAGGCTGCCGTCAGCGTTGATGCCTTTGACTACGTCGCCAGCGGTCTTGCATTCGCCCGACGGGGTCTTGATGCCGGTCAGCTTGCTACCGTCACCGATGAAGCTCGTCGCCGTGACGGTTGCCGCGGCGACCGCGCCCGTGAAGGTGCCGTTCTTTGCCTTGAAGCTAAATCCGCCGAGGTCGATGTTGCCGTCGAACTTCAGCTCTTTGACCGACACACAGCCGGTGCAGGCGAGGTCCTTGGC
The DNA here is from genome assembly GCA_023954815.1 of Myxococcales bacterium. Taxonomy (GTDB): domain Bacteria; phylum Myxococcota_A; class UBA9042; order UBA9042; family UBA9042; genus UBA9042. Next base: position 9,709 of record JAGSHB010000015.1, read on the forward strand.
CGGGCCACCCTTCGTGGTCGAACCCGCGTAATTGAATCCGACTTTGGCGCCGGAAATTGAGCCGTTGGCGACTTGGCCGGCGCTGATGCAGCCAGTGCATGTCAGCGAGGAGGCCGTTGCCGCGTTGAGGGCGTAGAGCACGCTGTGGAGTGGGCGCCGGGGAAGCTCTGGGTCGCTGCCGATCTTGATTCCCAGAAAAGGCGTCGACGTGGAGGTGAGCTTCTTGACGTCCAGCGCTGTCTTGCTGCCGAGCGCCCAGTGGAACTGCCCTTTGGTCAGGGTGATGGACACCGGGCCTTCAGCCCAAAGCGGGGTCGTGGTCGAACTGTTCGCGTAGATCTTGAACGTGACGCTGTACTTGCCGTCAGCCGCCGCGCCGCCGCCCGACGAGGTTAAAATTCCCTCAAGCGCGACAGTCTTGGGTACCGCCGCGAAGGCCGAGGCCGACAGGGCCAACACAGCCACCATTGCGGTAAAAATCACCGCTCTGTTGAAACGCATCGTCATATTCCTCTCCCTTTTCAATCCGACCCTCTCAACATACAACAATCCACGACCACGATGCAAAGGCGCTTCGTTTGCAGGGATATGCGGCACGTCTCGCGTCGTCCCCGTGCTATCGACTGGATGGCAGCGGACATGTAGCGATCGGGCGTGACGGATCTGGAGGGGGGATTGCCACCACATCTGACACGCGGTTGCGAGTGGTCGAGGTGACACCTATGCTCAGGGTCATCGGGGGCGCGTATGAGGTTGAGTCGGTTCGGTGTGGTTGCTTTGAGTGTCGCATTCCTGAGTGGATGTGGTGGCGAAGATCCAAAACCGTCCGGGACGACGGCGGCGGACACTGGGATCTCGTTTGGGTTTGACACAGGCAGTGTCTCAGACGTCGGAGAGGACACCGACTCCTGCCCGGGCGGCGCAGGGTGCGAGTGCTCCGGCAACGAGGACTGCGATCTTGCGGTTTGTCTAGCAACGAAAGACGGCAGCAAGTGCGCCGCCGCGTGCACCGACAGCAGCTCGTGTGAGAGCGGGCAGGCTTGCACCACGGTGACCACCGCAGGAGGAGACTCGCCGACCGTGTGCGTCGACGCGGCCGTTCATCTTTGTGACCCATGCAAATCCAACAGCAGCTGCGGCGCGCCTGGTGCTGCGGGGGCGAAGTGTGTGCAACGTGGGGACGACGGCAGTTTTTGCGGCGTCGCTTGCGGAGACGGCGCCTGTCCGAGCGGAACGACCTGCCAAGATGTGAAAGATATCGAAGGCAAGGCGGTTAAACAGTGCATGCCCGCAGATGGGGCCGCTTGCACCTGCAGCCCACTGGCGATCGCCAACGAATTATCGACGGCGTGCGGTGGCGAAAAAGGCTGCGCTGGCGTTCGCGCCTGTCTGGCAGACGGAAAGGAAGGCGCTCCAAAGGGCGGCGGATTGTCGAGCTGCCTGGGCGCGAAGTCGTCGGCGAAAGAGTCCTGCAACGGCACGGATGACGACTGTGACGGCCAAACCGACGAAGACACCACCTGTGACGACGACAACGCTTGCACCATCGACGCGTGCGAGGCTGGCAAGTGCAGTCACACCAAGAATGCGGCTGCTTGTGATGACGGGGATGCGTGCACCGAGAATGACTCGTGTGCCACCGGAACCTGTGTCGGCACTAAGAAAGCCTGCGACGACAACAACACTTGCACGACGGATGCCTGTGACATGAAGACTGGGTGTAGCCACGCGCCAGCGCAGACCGGCAGCTGCGATGACGGCGATGTCTGCACCTCGGACGACAAATGCACCGCTGGCAAGTGCGCCGGTACGGCTAAAGATTGTGACGACAACAATGCCTGCACGGCCGATAGCTGTGCAGCTGGAACATGTACCAACAAGGCCTCAACTGGCTCCTGCGACGATGGCAATCCGTGTACGGAGGGCGATTTGTGCGGCACAGACAGCGGCAGTGGCCAGGTCGCCTGCCTGCCTGGCAAGACCAAATCCTGCGACGACAGCAATCCCTGTACCAAGGATACGTGCGATAAGGTCTTGGGCTGTGTGGGGACGGTAGATGTGAGCATCACCCAGCCTTGCTACACCGCCGCACCCAAAACCAAGGGCGTCGGTGAATGCACCAGTGGCACTCAGGCCTGTAAGACCGGTGGTGGCTTTGGCGCCTGCACCGGGGAGGTCGTGCCGGCGCTCAAAGAGATCTGCAACACCCTAGACGACGACTGCAACGGCAAAACGGACGACAACTGCACCGGTGGCGGCGCGCCCGTTTTGGTCTGGCGCCTCGGATCTTCAACGATTTCTGGCGGAAATGGCTCGGGCGTACAAGCGCGCATCTTCCTCGGCGGCGATGGGTTTGGGAGCGGGCCAGTGGCGGGTGCAAGTACCACGGTGGAGATCGGTTTTTATGCATGGCTGGCGTCATGGCTGAAGTGACACTGGTCGGAGGATTTATGCCTAAGAAGATCGCGATATTGGTTCTGGTTGGTTTCGTGCTGGGCGCCGTTCCGGCGTACGCTGGCGCACCGTCGACGCTGCTCTATGAGGGCGCGCTAACGACGGCGACGGGGGCGGCGGCTCCCTCTGGCAACTACAACATCACCTTCAAGTTGTACGCCACGGAGGCCGGGCAAACACCGTTTTATACGGAAGCTGCCAAGGTGGCGGTGGCGGGTGGGCGCTTGAGTCACACGCTCGGTGCGAGCACGGCGCTCAATCTGCAGACGCTCGCTGGCGCGTCGCAGGTGTGGGTCGGCGTGACCGTCGGCAACAATAAGGAGCAGAAACGTCGGCAGCTGCACTCGGTCGCCTACGCACTGCACGCCAAGCAGGCCGAGCTGGCGCTGGGCCTGGCTTGCACCGGTTGCGTCAAAGCCTCCTCATTGAAGTGGGATAGCAACATCGACCTCGCTGGCAATAGCATCAAGGCGCAGCAGCTCACAGCCAAGAACGTCACCAGCCAGACAGTGGTTGCCCAAGAGTTCATCGGCGATGGCAGCAAGTTGACGGGCATTAAAACGCCAGCCGGCTCGTGCCCAAGCGGGCAATTTGTCACCGGTATCGACCAGGGAGGCAACCTGGTCTGCAAAGCCTCCGGCGTCTCTGGCGGAGCGCTAGCGCAGGTCTCCAATGGCGCGTTGAGCAACGAGTTTTCCGAAGTATTCAACGCGCCGACGAAGAACATCCCTATCCCTGACAATACCGGCCTCGATGCTTTGAGCACCATCAAGATGCCCAGCGTCGGCACCGCCCAGAAGTTGACGTTGAAGATCGAGTTAACCAACTCCGACCTGAGCAACCTATCGATTGTCCTGCTGCCGCCCAATGACAAAAAGGTCGGCTACGTCGTCTGTGATCCGTGTGGCCCGAACGACAGTGTGAAGACCTTCAGCAAGAGCTACAGCGCCAAGCTGCACAAGGGTGATTTGAGCGTTTGGGCTGGAAAGAATCCGCAGGGGTTCTGGAATCTCAAGGTGAAGGACACCGCCCTGTGCGCCATCAATAAGCAGGGCAACCAGGCGCTGTGTGATGCGAAGAAGTCGACCGACGGCCTGCTGAAGAACTGGAGCCTGTCCGTCAATACAGTCAGCAACACCGATGTGCTGGTCGCCGGCACCTTGGTGGCTCAGGGTGGCGTCCAGGTCGGTGCGACCTCGGCTCCCTGCACCGCCAAGCGCAAAGGCGCGCTGCGCTATCTCGACGGCGATGGCCTGCAGGTCTGCAACGGCACGTCTTGGTCGAGCGCGGTGGGCTCCAAGGTCATCCACTTTCTGGGTACGTGTACCTCATCTGGCAGCTCCAGCACGCGCACGTTCTGCCTCAACAAGACCCTCGCCAACACCGCCAGCGCCTACCTCACCGTGTCCAAGACCAACTCGGGCAGCGCCACGGACTTCAACACGGGGCGGGTGGTGTTCAAGAAGAAGGGGTACTACCGCGTGACCTTCAACCAACGCAGCCGCGGCAGTATGCAGGCTTGGATGTACAAGAACGGCAGCCAGATTCAGTACTTCTATCACCAGAACTACAGCAGCTACTACGGCAGTATGAGTCACAGCCGGATCATCTGGTTCGATGTGAACAACTACTTCAACATCAAGTTCTACAGCAACTACAACGCCTGGTACGCCAACGACACGACGCTCGAAGTGGAGTTCTTGGGCTTATAGCTTGAATTTACGACGTTTTCGCTGTGGTTGGGCTGCCGGTTATCTCAGTTGTAGGCGTACGTGCCGGCGGGATGCACGCGGTGGGGCAGTGTGCTATCCGTTCCCTCAGCGATGTCAGCTGACCTGTCGGCTGCAGTTCGCGGAGGAGCGCACGTGGAATCGACTGACTATCTCATCGTTGGCGCCGGCGTCTCGGGGCTCAGCGTCGCAAACTTTCTGCCCAAAGGCGCGGATTGGCGCTGCGTGGAGCAGCTGCACGAGGCCGGCGGATATTGCCGCACCATCAAGCAAGACGGCTTTGTCTGGGACTTCAGCGGTCACTTCTTTCACTTTCGTCACCCTGACATCGAGCAGTTTCTCAGAGACCGCATGCCGTCAGACGAGGTGTTCCGGGTCGACAAGTCGAGTTCGATTCTGTTTAAGGGTCGGCGGGTCGACTTTCCGTTCCAGAAGAACATCCACCAGCTGCCGCAAGACGACTTCATCGAGTGTCTGCACGACCTCTACTTTCGCGAGGGCGACCCAGATACAGCCGAGACTTTTGAGCAGATGCTCTACGCCAAGCTGGGCCGCGGCATCACGGAGAAGTTTCTCAAGCCCTACAACGAAAAGCTCTACGCCTGCGATCTGTCGACGCTCGACAAAGACGCCATGGGCCGGTTTTTCCCCCACGCGGACATCGAAGACATCATTCGGAATATGCGGTTTCCAGACAACAGCAGCTACAACGCGCACTTCACCTATCCAAAGGGCGGCGCCATGGAGTATGTGCGCGCGCTGCTCCACGACCTCGACGATGAGCGCATCGCCTACAATGAGCGGCTGATTTCCGTCGATCTACAGACCAAGACCGCCCGCACCACCGAGCGCGAGATTCGCTTTAAGCACCTCGTGAGCGCCGTGCCCTTCCCGAAGATGCTGGACCTGTGCGGGGTCGAGTACGACGAGGATCTGTACACCTGGAATAAAGTGCTGGTCTACAATCTGGGCTTCGACAAGAAGGGCCAGACGCAAGATCATTGGGTCTACATTCCTGAGCGCGACAAGGTGTTTTACCGGGTCGGTTTTTACGACAACATCTTCCAGACGCCGCGGATGAGCCTGTACATCGAGATTGGTCTGGAGCCGAACGCCGAAGTCGATATCGAGGGTACGCTGCCGCGGGTTTTGGCCGATTTGGAGCGCGCCGGCATCACGGACGGCCATCAGCTGGTGAGTCATCACTCCATCGTGCTCGACCCGGCGTATGTGCACGTCAACGGCCCGAGTCAGGCGGATTTCCGGGTAAAGCACGCGGAGCTGACGGCGCAGGGCGTTCACTGCATCGGTCGGTACGGTGGATGGAAATACTGCAGCATTGAGGACAATATCCTCGAAGCGCGCGCACTGGCGACGCAGTTTACCCCCGCCTCGGATGACATCTGATGAAGACCTATCTCGATCTCATGGCGCGCGTGCTCGAAGAAGGTACCGCCAAGTCAGACCGCACTGGTACGGGGACGCTCAGCCTGTTCGGCGCGCAGTGTCGCTACGATTTGAGCGCCGGTTTTCCCCTGGTGACCACCAAGAAAGTCCACCTCAAGAGCATCTTGTACGAGCTGCTGTGGTTCTTGCGTGGTGAGACGAACGCGCGCTGGCTCAATGAGCGCGGTGTGTCGATTTGGGATGAGTGGGCAGCGCCCGACGGTGACCTCGGTCCCGTGTATGGCGCTCAGTGGCGCTCCTGGCGCGGCGCCGACGGGCAGGTCGTCGACCAGATCCAGCAACTCGTCGACCAGATTGGCACCAACCCGGACTCTCGCCGTCTCATCGTCAGCGCGTGGAACGTCGCCGAGCTGCCGAAGATGGCGCTGCCGCCGTGCCACCTGCTGTTTCAATTTTACGTGGCTGAGGGTCGCTTGAGCTGCCAGCTCTACCAGCGCAGTGCGGATCTGTTCCTGGGCGTGCCCTTCAACATCGCCAGCTATGCCGCGCTGACCTTGATGGTGGCGCAGGTCTGTGGGCTGGAGCCAGGCGACTTTGTTCATACGTTCGGCGACGTGCACCTGTACAACAACCATCTGCCCCAGGCGCGCTTGCAGCTGAGCCGAAAGCCTCAAGCCCTACCGACGTTGCACCTCGACCCATCTGTGACCCGCCTGGACGATTTCACGTACGAGCATTTCCGCCTCGACGGCTACAAACCCCATCCGCGCATTCGTGCCGCCGTGGCGGTCTGAGGTGAGCCATGTTTGACGGCATCCGGGTCTCAGCCATCGCCGCAGTCGCTGAAAACGGGGTCATCGGCGTGAACGGTGACCTGCCTTGGCATCTGCCCGAAGACTTGCGCTGGTTCAAGCGGGTGACGCGCAAACATGCCGTTATTATGGGTAGAAAGACGTGGGATAGCTTGCGAAAGCCGCTGCCCAAACGCCTCAACATCGTCTTGAGCCGGTCCCTGGAGCTCGATATTCCTGGTGTCGCGGTCGCGCGAACCGTGAACGAGGCGCTGGCCTTGGCAGAGGCGTGGGAGACGGCGGCCCTGGAGGCTGGGCGCATCGATGAACGGGAGATCATGATTGTCGGCGGCGGCGGGATCTACGCTGCCTGTTGGCCCTGGGTCGACCGCTTCTATCGGACGGAAGTCTCCGCATCTCCAGCGGGCGACGCCAGATTCCCCGAAGTCGATCTCACGTCTTTCGTCCTGACCAAGACCATCGCGGGTGACGACGGCGCGGCGCTGGTCTATCGATTTCAGATTTTGGACCGAGCGGTCTCAGGGTCTGGACAGGCCTGACCGAGCACGGCCCAAAGTCGGACCCTCGTGCCATGCAGTGCACGCCCCCCCCAAAAAAAAAGCGCCACGACCAACGCTTCGCATTTCCCCCCGAAAATACGAAGCGCCGGACCGCAGCGTTTCCGTTCGCCGTTGTGCACGGGGCACAACTGCGCGTGTCTTCCCACGGAGAGACCGGCGGAACTTCCTCCGATTCTCGAAGACTCATGCTGTTCGCGTGAGCGCTCGGCGCGAGGCCAAGCTAGACGACCCCGTAATGAGCAAAGGACGTGCCAACTGGCGTCCTCGCTTGGTTCTGGCGACAATCGCGTCCTAACCTTTTGTCACGATGGCCGAAAAATCAGCCTTTGCGTCGGACTGGATGCTGGACGCACAGGCACCTCTGGATAATGGCGACTTTGTGAGACAGGTTTGAGACATTGGTGTCTCGATAGTGTCTCATATGTTGCATTTTGTTGGCGCAAGTTACAGGATAACCTGTAATCCCAGACAGTTCAGTTGTCTCAGATGGGTTCGGTCAGTCAAGTGTGGTGACGGCATCGTCGTCGAAGACCCTGGCGACCGCCCTGGGCACGTTCGTGCGGATTGCCTCTCGGTACGCCGCCTTAAACTGCCGTGGGTCTGGAATTCCGACGGCGCTGAGCTGTTGAGCGGCCTCAGGATCTTCAAAGAGGTCGAGTGTTGCCGACTCCACCACATCGCGAACGCGCAGATCGGCTTGGGCTTGGGCAACCCACGCCTGGATTGCCTCACGGCCAGGGAACTTTGCCCACGTAGATTCGGGGTTGTCTCGAAGGCGCCGCAATAGCATCGGGCCAATTCGTGCGTGCAGCGCTTCGTCGCGGGCAATCTCTCGGAGTGTCGCTGTATATCCCGACGGTGGCAGCGACCGGATGCCGTGAGTGAGCAGTCCGAGCGCCGTCACTTCGCCGACCATGAAGGTCGTAGCCAGCATCTTCAGCAACTGCACGTCCACTGGCTCCTGCGTGCGTGCCTGCTGAAGTTGCGCGAGCGGTAGCGCCACACGGCCATCGCTGCCCAGGCTGCGGGCTGCCGCCATGCACAACGCGGTGTGTTGTTGTTCCTGAACCAGCATGATGAGGGCGAGCTCTTGAAGGTCGAGCGGCGCATTGAGGTCGACCAGCAGCCCGTGGAACCGACGGACGATCATGACGCCCACATATTCGGCGCCAGCACGGTCTTCCCACTCGCGTTGCGCGACCTCGCGTACGTCCGATCGTAGCTGCGGCGGTGAAAGTACCGGCTTTTTCCGCAGATAGCGCCCTAGGCCGGGCAGCTCGGCGATACCGTCTTCATCGAGGCTCAGGACAATCGGTTGGTGCATCGTTGTCCTCGTGGTCGGTCGTCATGAAATGGTGCGCGAGGCTGCTGGTCGTCGGCTGTTGTCCTCGGCATGCTAGCCGGGCCTGCACGTGTCGACTAGCGGCACCTTCTTGTGGGGAGGGCTCGTGGCTGGCTGCCCTCACTTCGTCGCCGCTGAAGGCCGTTCACCTCGCCGCGGTGGTCTGACGTTCCTGCACGTCGCCGCGCCGCTCGTCGCTGGGCTACCTTGGGCTACCGGCGCTTTGGCGGCTCGGCCCTTCGAACCCGACCAAGCGACGAGAGTATTGCCAGTTGGCATCGAAAAGACCGTAGAAGCGGGTTTTTTGCGGGCCGCGCCCTCCTGGCGACTCGACAGCGACAAGATCGACAGGGTGACGGTCGCAGCCAAGGTGTGCGACAGCACGGGCGTCTGCCATGAGCTGGCGTTGTCGGACCCATTGCGTGCCTGCAAGGGTCAAAAAGCGGGCGCTTGGTGTGTGGTGTGGAAGGCAGCCGCGCCAGCTGCCGCCTCCGCACTCGATGCGGTACTGGGACAGGACGCTCCTGGCGCCGTGTGCCACACCATCGTCGCGCGCCCCAAACAGCCCGATGTGGTTCACTCAGAAGAGTCAGCCCCGCCCCAGGCAAGCGGCGGGGAGCACTACACCGACGAGGAGAGGCCAACATTGACCCTGATCGCGGGGCTGGTCGCTGCGGCTGTCGCAATGTTCGCCTTGTTTCGGGTGACCGATGACGACGATGAAGGCGAGCAGAGCGACCCGGCAGGGCGCAATCACCTGGCAGTCCCCGGGTGATTACCGCAGCTGAGCGAGGGCGAGCACGCGCGCTTGTTCAACCTGGGATTGGAAGTCGCCCAAACTCAGGAAATTGGCGCCGCTGCGCGGGGTCTCGATGAGCACAACGCCTGTCATATCCGCCGCTACGTCGGCGCCGGCGGTGCGGTTGACCTGATGGGCAATCGCCTGCTCCCCAGGACGCCAACCCCGCCACGCATCCATCCCCAGTCGGTCGGTTGTGCCGCCATCTTGGTACGTCTCACCGCCCAACTCAATCGCGCGGAACACCCACGGCATGGCGCAGGAAGCCGCCACAGCGGGCGCAAGCGGTCCCGAGTGGAGCAAGTGATGGGCGCCGCCCGGGCGGATCACACCGACCGCGAACGGGCGGGGGAGCTCCTCGAAGGTCGCGGGAAGCAGGGTGTGTAGATAGGCGATCATGCGATCGAGATGGAAGACGCCGCGCCACGGTGGAAAGTGAGGACGCATGAAGGCCATGGGGCGGCGTTTGCTCAGCTCCTCACCGATGTCAGCGGCCGACATTCCGGCTGACCACAAGGCTCCGGTGAGCGCGCCGGAGGAGGTCCCCATCACCGCATCGATGGGTTGCCCCGTCTCTTCGATGGCCTTGAGGACCCCAACATGACGGGCGAAAGCGAGAAATCCACTCGATAAAACCAGGTCTTTTGCGCCGTTTGGGCTCACTGTTGTCTCCCTAGATGGTGCGCGATTGCCACGCTGAAGATCATGCGACACCGAAGTCGTACCGCCGCAGCACGCGCCAGAGGAGCCCTCCGGTCAGCACCGCCAGGGCGCAACCCGCCGTGCCAATCAAAGGCTGGCCCAACAAGATCTCGCCCACGCCAAACAGGGCTGCGTAGATGGAGATGACCGTCAGTAGCCAGCCGACCACAGCCTTGCGACCGACTTCGGGTACCTGCACGTCGGGGTTGCGCTGAGCGACAGGGCGCCACCACCCCCAGGGCCGCACGCGCTTGTAAAATGCATCCAGGGTGGCATCCGGCGTGGGGCGGGTGCTCAGCGAGGTCACCAACCCGGCAGCCGTGCCGAGCGCGAGCACGATACCGAAACGAATCGGGTAGGCGTTATCTCCCTCGAGCCAGGGCACAAGTCGCAGCAGGTTTGCCGCCAGTAGAGACGTGATCAGCGCTGCAACCTCCCCCCAGGCGTTGATGCGCCACCACAGCCAGCGGCTGAGCCCAATCAACGCCGCACCGGCGCCCAACTCGGCGAGGTAGAACCACGCGCTCAAGATGGAATCCATCTGCCAGGCGACCGCTCCGGCTAGCGCGGCCATGGCGATGACGCTCATCCGGGCCCAGGAGATGGCCGCCTCATCCGTGGCGTCAGGCCGGAAGAACCTGCGCCAGAGATCATTGACGAGGTAGCTCGCGCCCCAGTTGAGATGGGTCGATACCGTCGACAGGAACGCCGCGAGCAGGGACGCCACCATCAGCCCCAGCAGCCCGTGGGGCAGGTAGCGAACCATCATGATTGGATAGGCCAACTCCGGATCGGCGAGCTGCGGCAGCACCACGACACTGGCGATTCCGACGATCAGCCACGGCCAGGTGCGCAACACAAAGTGCGCCACCGTAAACCAGAGCAGGGCCAAAGCTGCGTGCCGTTCGTCTCGGGTGGCAAATAGGCGCTGCACTAAGAACCCACCGCCCTCGGCGCCGCCCCACCACTGCACTAAGACGTAAAATCCAAACGTGGCCAAGGCGACGTCGCCGCTTGGTAACCACGAGAGCAATCGCTCCGATCCAGCCAACCCCGGCCCATCGGCTGCGGCGGTCGCCTTGGCGGCAAGCGCAGCGGGGCCGCCGAGGTCGTGGAGCACGATGGCTGCGAGGGCGACGGAGCCAATCATGGCCAGGGTAAATTGCAGCAGGTCCGTGACCACAACCCCCCAAAGTCCGGCACTCCAGGTGTAGATCAGCGCGAGAATCACCAGCGCCACGATGGTCCAGGTCGGTGGCCAGCCGAAGACCGCGTCGGCGATTTTGCGCATGCCCAGGAGCACCCAGCCCATGGTGACACCGTTGGCGATGATGGCGCGGTAGCTGCCCTGCAGGCCTCGCAGTGTCGCGGCGGGGCGGCCTGCGTAGCGCAACTCGAGCAGTTCGGCGTCGGTCAGCAGACGGGAGCGTTGCCACAGCGGCGCGAAGAAGAACATGCAAGCAGCGAAGGCGATGGCGCCGCTCCACCAATACCAGTTGCCGCTTAGCCCGCGGGTGCGAACGATGCGCGCGATGGCCAAGGGGGTGTCAGCCGCGAAAGAGGTGGCGACGATACTGGTGCCAGCCAACCACCACGGCAGCTTGCGACCGGCGACGAGGTAGTTGCTGAGACTGCTGGTGCCGCGGCGACCCATGGCCAGGCCGACAGTCAGTGATGCGAGCAGCGTCACCCCGATGATCACGGCATCGAGGGTATTCAGTGCGCCGGCAGCGATGCCAGCAGCGGCGGCAGCCGGGTCGCTCACTGAGCAATAAGCCCCAGCCGACGCTTTGCCGCATGGACCCGCTGCACGCTCTCCAAGACCCGGTCACGATTGAGCTGGCCGCTGTGCCACGCGCGCTCAAGTCCGGCGAGCAGCGCGGGGTGGGCGTCATGCTCAGTACAGGACAAGAGCACATCACAGCCGGCGTTGATGGCGCGCACACTGACATCGACCAAGTCTTCGTTTCCGTCTCGGATTCCGCGCATCGCGAGGTCGTCTGTGAACAATAAGCCTTTAAAACCAAGCTCATGGCGCAAAAGCTGCGTGCAGATCCGGTGGGAAGTTGTCGCTGGCTGGCCGGGGTCCAAGGCGGGATAGACCACATGGGCCGTCATCAGCGTGGGGATCTGGGCAGCGATGGCCGCGCGAAACGGCGCCAACTCTACCGCGTCTAGCCGCTGCCGATCGACATCGACGATTGGCAGCTCGAGGTGGGAGTCGCGGGCTGTATCGCCATGACCCGGAAAGTGCTTGCCGCATCCCAGAACGCCCGCGTCTTGCAGCCCCGCAGTCCAGGCGAGCGCCAGCTTGGCGGCAATCGTTGGATCCGCTGAAAATGAGCGGTCACCGATGATGGGATTGCTCTCGCAGGTGTCGACATCCAGAACTGGGGCGAAGTCGACGTTGACACCGAGATCAGCTAACTGCCCGCCCATCCACTTGCCGTGAGCTCGCAGCGCGTTGAGGGAGAGGTCGCGCTCGAAACGCTGACCGAGGTCTCGCGCCGACGGCAGAATCGGTCCGTGAGGCGGCCCCCATTGCTGGACGCGGCCACCTTCTTGATCCATCGCCACCAGCATGGGGGTCGGGGCCCGCCGCTGGAGGTCGGCGATCAGCTGTCGCACTTGCGCGTGCGTCTCGATGTTGGGGCCAAAGAGAAAGACGCCGCTGATGTCGTAGTGTTCGATCAGCTCCGCAAGGGCGGGCAGCACCTGCAGACCGGGGAACCCAAGCATCACCAACTGACCGACCGGAGAGATGTTCATGTCGCCAGCCTGCAAGTAGCCACGGAAATTCGCAATGCTGTGGCCAGGGAACAAAACAGACCGCAAATTCGGGTCCAAAGCTGCTATCCTCCGCGCGCGATCGGAGGTCAGTACGTGCTTATGCCCACTTATCAGCTGCTATCACGCGCCAGCCGACCGCTTCCCTCTCGTTCTTTGCTCCGTTTGGGGTTGTTGCTGACCCTGCTCCTTATCGCGAGCGGTTGTATGGACGACCACGCGGGTCATCACCACATCCCTCCTGAGGTCGAGGCGGCTGCCCAACTGCAGGTGTTTAACCATCACCTCGGTGGGGCTGAGTACGGGCCGGCGAGCTGGGTCAAGAGTCCGAACTACTCCACGGCGTACCGCGGCAAGGGCAAGATCACGACGGTCGTTGTGCACACCGTTCAAGGCTCGTACAAGGGCTGTATCTCGTGGTTTCAGAACACCAAATCGAAGGTGTCCGCGCATTATGTCGTGAGCAAGACCGGCCAGATCACGCAGATGGTCAAAGAGAAGGACATCGGCTGGCACGTGGGTTCGCACAATGGCTACACGGTGGGTATCGAGCACGAAGGTTGGGTCTCCGATCCCAAGTGGGCGACGCCGAAGATGGTGGCCGCTAGCGCCAAGCTGACTTGCTACCTGGTGAAGAAGTACGGACTCAGCGCGACCAAGACCCACATCAAAGGGCACGTCGAGCTACCCAATCAGACTCATTCTGACCCCGGCAAACATTGGCCGTGGGCCTCCTACCTCTCCCAGGTCAAGAAGTGCGTCGGCGGCGGTGGCGGCGGTCCGGTCTGCCCGAGCAGCTGTGACGACGGCAAGGTGTGCACCAATGACGCGTGCGTGTCCGGCAAGTGCAGCTACTCCTGGGCCAACGGTAAGGTCTGCTGGGACGGAGACGCCTGCACAGCGGGCGAAAAGTGCAGCTACGGCAAGTGCGTCGGCGGCAAAATCGTCAAGAACTGCACCGACAACAACCCGTGCACCAACGATGGCTGCAAGGCTGGCAAATGCACCCACTACGCCAATAGCAACAGCTGTAGCGACGGCAATTCATGCACCACGGGGGACAAATGCAAGTCCGGCAGCTGCATCGGCGGCAGCGGCGGAAAGTGCAACGATGGCAACCCGTGCACCACCGATAGCTGCGGCACTGGTGGCTGCAAGCACACCCCCAATTCGAAGTCATGTTCGGACAATAACCCTTGTACGACGGGCGATAAGTGCCAAAACGGCTCCTGCAAAGCGGGCGCGCTGAAGTCCTGCAGCGACGGCAATCCGTGCACCACCGGGGACGTCTGCAACAAGAAGACGGGCCAGTGCGATGCGGGCGTTCAGAAGAACTGCGGCGGCAGCGACCCCTGCTCCTCTGGCGTTTGCGACCCGAAAAATGGCGGCTGCAAGTCGGCCAATGAAGGCGCTGCCTGCGACGACAAGAACCCGTGCACCACGGCCACCGTCTGCAAATCCGGCGTGTGCAAGGCTGGCTCGGCTCAGGGTTGCGATGACAACAACCCCTGCACCGACGATTCGTGCACCACCGGCGGCTGCTCGCACAGCAACAACAAGATGTTCTGCGATGACGGCGAGTCTTGCACCCTGGGGGACGCCTGCAAGGACGGTATCTGCCGCGGCACGCTCATCAGCTGTGACGATGGCAACCCCTGCACGACAGGTCAGCAGTGCGTCTTTGGAAAATGCTCGAAGGGCAAGCTGGTCTGCGATGACGGCAACGACTGCACGGCGGATAGCTGTGATGCTGGCAAATGCAGCCACGGCGCCATCGTGGTGGACTGCGACGACGGCGATAACTGCACCGTGAAGGAGTACTGCGACACCGGCGTGTGCAAGGGCGGTCAGGCCAAGCTCTGCGATGACGGCGACCCGTGCACCGAAGACCGTTGCGTGTCTCAGCAGGGTTGCGTCTTCCCCAACATCTGCGGTGGCGGCGGTGGTGGTGCAGCGGACGGGCAGGGCCTCGGCGCGGATGCAGGCGGCACCTCAGGCCCACAGCCCGGATTCGTGCCCAACGCTTCGCCTTCTAGCGGTTGTTCAACGAGCCACAGCGGAACAACCGGCGGCCTATGGCTCATGCTCTTGGCCGCGATGGCCATTGTCTGGCGCCGCCGTCAGTCCATCACGTGCAGCTAATCGCCCTGCCGGGGCTGGCTCGTGTTCCTGCCGCTGCCTGGGATGCGCTGTCGCCCGACGGTAGCCCGTTCTTAGAGCATCGCTTTCTGCATGGCCTGCACGAGAGCCAATGCACCGGCGAGGGCACCGGCTGGCTGCCGCTACACCTGTTGGTGGTCGATCCCTTCGATGAGGGGCCCACAGACGGGCCCTTGCCCGACAACATCAAAATCCACGGCGCCGCGCCGGCCTACGTGAAGCAACACAGCTACGGCGAGTTCATCTTCGACTTTCGATGGGCCGAGGCGGCTTACTCGCAGGGTGTGGCCTACTATCCAAAGCTCGTGGTGGCCGTGCCGTTCACGCCGGCGACGGGTCAGCGGCTCTTGATTTCGCCGACGACCCCCAACCCCGACAAGGTCCAGACCATGCTCGGCGAGGGGCTCATCGCCCTGGCGCAGCAGATTGGGGCGTCATCGGTTCACTGGCTTTTCACCCAGAAATCCGAGGCAGAAGCGCTCAGTCAGCTTGGTTATGGGCATCGCTTGAGTCACCAGCACCACTGGACGGACGAAGGCTATGGCGACTTTGCCGGCTTTCTCGCGTCCATGCGTTCGCGCCCCCGCAAGCAGATTCGCCGGGAGCGTCGCAAGGGGCAGCGTCACGGGTTGGAGCTCATGGTCTTGCGCGGCACTGAGATGGACGACGACGCCTGGGCAGCGATCCGTCGTTTCTACCGCAGCGGGTGTCATCGCTACGGCTCACAGGGCTACCTCACCGACGCGTTCTTCTCCTACCTGCAAAGGCACCTGCCTGAACGCGTGGTCTGCAGTCTCGCCAGGGATCCAGCTCGCCAAGGCACGGACGCCTGGGTCGCCGGGACGCTGAATTTTGAAAAGGCCGGTCGGCTCTATGGTCGCTACTGGGGTTGCGATAGAGAGTATGACCACCTGCACTTTGAACTCGCCTTCTATCTGCTCATCGAGACGTGCCTGCAACGTGGCTGGACGCGATTTGAGGCAGGTGCTGGCGGCGACCACAAAGTTCGCCGTGGATTGACGCCGCGGCTGTGCCACAGCAGCCATTGGATCGCGGAGCCGCAGCTGAGTTCCGCGATCGACAGTTGGCTGGTTCGCGAGCGCGAGCACGTGACTTCATGGCTGGACGACCTCGCCCACAGCGGCACCGGTCGGCGCGGCGACAAGCAGTGACAAGCAGTGTCGCGAATACTGAGCTCCATCATCCAGACCTGTAACGACATCGAACGTTCGCCGTCTCTCCTGAGCGGGATGTACTCGAAAGGGTCGTCACCGCGGATTGGCGAGGGGGCCGCTTGTGCTTGAGCGACCCGTGCGGGATGATCGCAGCGAACGCGAACCTGCTTGCCGGAGGGCCCTTTGTTTGGATGGCTGACCCTGACTCTATTTGGCGTGCTGACCACGCAGCGAGCGAATGAGCGCGAGCTGATCGAGGCGTTGCAGCGCGGTGATGGGCGCGCGTGGCGTCAGGTGATGGAGGATTACGGACCGATGCTTGTCGCCTACGCAACACGTCTGCTCAAGAGCCGCGCCGCGGCCGAAGAGGCTGTGCAGGAGGCCGTCGTGTCCGTTCACGGCGGCATTGAGCGATTTGAGGGGCGGTGCTCGCTCAAGAGTTGGCTGTTTCGTGCGGTCCACAACAAGTCCATCGACGAGCTGCGCCGCAACAAGCGCTTCGCCACGCCAAACCGCGATGAGGACGCCGAGTGGGAGCGCCGCTTTGGCCCGCGCATGTGGGCCGATCCGCCAAAGCAATGGGCTGGAACGGTGGACGCGAAGATCGACGCCAAACGAGTCCTCGATGTGGTTCGCTCGGAGGTTGAGAACCTGCCGCACACCCACAGGCAGGTGCTCCTGATGAAAGAGGTCCACGGCCTCAGCTCGAAAGAGGTCTGCGACGTCCTCGAAATCTCGCCCGCGAACCTGCGTGTCTCGCTCCACCGTGCCCGCCGCGCCCTGCGCAATGCGGTCTCGCAGCAGCTTGGGGAGGCATAACCATGGGCATGCGCAAGTGCATCACGGTGATGGAAGAGATCGATCGCATCGTCGACGGGGAGGTGACGCGTATGGAGCGTCTGCGTTTCGCCGTGCACCTCGCGATGTGCGAGGACTGTAACCGCTATTTCAAGCAGTACGTATCCGTTCGGACCGCCCTCGGCAAAGTTGAGCCGTCCGACCTGCCCGCTGACTTCAGCGACGTGATGGGGCGTATTTTAAAGGGCGCCAACATCGCCTTTGACGACAGTGAGCAGGCGAGCGAGACATAGGGCTCGTCACGTAGATTCAGCTGCCAGCGCGCCGCTTACGACTTGGCCCAATTCCGCTAGACCCTGCCCAGATGGTGCAGCCCAAAACGTGCGATATGCCCGAGATTATCGGGATCTCCGTGCCTGACCCGCTTACGAATCGACAGCATTCCAAAACGACTCAGGGCCACGCGGACGTGTCCGCGTGGCCCTGAGTGCGTCATCCATTGGCAGACTAGGGCGCGGGGGTCTTGCCGCCATCGCCGATCGGGCCACTGACTTTCACGCTCTTACAGGAGGTGATGCCTGTACTTGTCGACTGCACAGTGTAGCTCTGATTGCCCTGGGTCGTTTGGCCAACCATTGTGTAGTACCCGGTCGATGCGTTGTCCTCGATACCGTAGAAATACGTGTGGTAGGACGGGTGACCGAAGTAGTACGTGCCAGCAGCCGTTCCGGTGTATCCCGTTCTCACCACGTAGCCGCGGTAGCGATTCGACTTCGGATCGCGGTAGGCGCCGGCGAGCACTGTTCCACTGCCGTAGTTGTCGATGCCGCGGAAGTAGTCCGAGCCCGTGCTGCCGAACTTCCGGTCGTAGATCTTATTCGGGACGTGATAGTACCCCTTCACCAGCCATGCATCGTAGCCATTGGTCGTGACCGATGTGTTCTGAGATTGACCGGCGAGCCACAGGTATGAGCTGTAGGGCTTGACTGCGTAGAACACGTCGTAGCCCTTGCCGCCGTACCACCAAGTGCTCACGTTGGAGCCTGAACTCGACCAACGGGTGACAACGCCATCGTACGCGCCGTACTTGGGCTGATTGGTCCGACCAACCGCATAAATGTAGCCCTTCGAGTAGGTGATCGCATAGAACTCATAATTGTACGACGCGGTCAGAACCTTGCCGATCTTGTATTTGCCCCAGACGTAGCCACCGTTGTTGTTCAAGCGAACAACCCAACCCGAGGCGCGGCCAGGATTGACGCCGTACGTGGTGCCGGAGACGTACATGTTGCCCGCTCCGTCGTGAACGATGCCGGAGAACCTGTCTGTCGTCTTCGATGCGATGCGGTACGTGTTGTAGAGAATCTTACCGTTGATATCGAAGCGGATGATCCAGCCAACATAGCCGTAGGTGCTGTTGAGGTACCGGTATCCGACTGCAATGAACGTGTTCGCAGTCTTCGTCGCTGTGACGCCCAGCAACTGGTCTGTGGTGGTGCTCGCTGCGACGGTCTTGGCCCAAATGACCTTGCCCGACTTGTCACGGCGAACGATGTAGCCCTCGTAGCCCTTGCCACTGACGTATGTGGTACCGACTGCGACGGTGCCGAGATCCGATGCACGCGCGACACTGAACAGGTAGTCCGTGCTGCTGCCGCCGTACGTGCTCGTCCATACCCGGCACTTGCAGCTACCACTTGTGCAGATGCTGTAGCTACCCGCTTCGCACGTGTAGTTCTCGTACGCAGGCGAGTGCGTGCAGGCGCCCGTCTTGGCGTTGCAGCCGTCGGTTGAGCACTTGGTGCTGTCAGCGCAGTTCTTCTTCACACCTGGCTTGCACAGACCCTTGTAGCAGGTGTCTTTCAGGGTGCAGGCGTTGCCGTCCGAGCACGGCGCCGTGTTGATGAGGTACTGGCACTTGCCGGTGCTCGCGTTGCAGCTATCGGTCGTGCAGACTTTGCCGTCATTGCAGACTGTGGTCTTGCCCACGCAGGTGCCCTTGGACGTGCATGTGTCGCTGGTGGTGCACAGCTTGCCGTCGGAGCAGGGGAAGCCACTCAAGATCTTGTAGACACAGGCGCCAGTGGTCTTGCTGCAGCTGTCGGCCGTACAGGCCTTCTTGTCATTGCAGAGCACGGGCTTGCCGACGCAAATACCGCTGGTGTTGCAGACGTCTGGCTTGGTGCACAGGTTGCCATCACTGCATGACGTGCCGGCCGTGATCTTGTTGTAGCACTTACCACTGACGCAAGTGTCAGCGGTGCAAGAGTTCTTGTCGTTGCAGTCTGTGTGGATCTTGCACTGGCAGGTCCATGGCCCACCCAAACACTTGCCCGTCTTGCAGACATCCGGCTTGGTGCAAGCTTGCCCGTCCGAGCAAAGTGTCCCGTCTTTCTTGGGTTTCAACCCACAATTTGCAGTCTTCGGGTCACACACACCCAAGCTGCATGCCGTGCCTTTGCAGAGTTTCGGGTTGGTGCCCTTGCATGCGCCGGACTGGCAGGTATCCGTCTGCGTACAGAGGTTGGCATCGTTGCATTTGAGACCGTTCGCTTTGGGCTTCTTACCGCACGCGCCGCTCTTGGGATCGCAGATGCCTGTGTTGCACTGGTCACTGGCGCAGCTTTTGGGGTTCGTCCCTTTGCAGACGCCGGCGGTATCGCACTTGTCCGTTTGAGTGCACAGGTTGGCGTCGTTGCAGGAGGTGCCAGATGGCGCCGCTTTCAAGGCGCACTTATTGCCCTTTTCGTCGCAGTAGCCAGCCTTGCACGCGTTCAGATTGCTCTGGCAGATCCGGGCCTTGCCCGAGCCACAGGTGCCCTTGCCGTTGCAGATTTCGTTTGTGGTGCAGTATTGGCCATCGTTGCATTTGGTGCCCGACGCCTTGGGTTTCTTGACGCATTGATTCTTCGTCTCGTCGCAGATACCGGTGTTGCACGTGTCAGCTGCGGAGCCGCAGTTCTTCGCAGGTCCGGCGGTGCACTTACCGGCGCTATCGCACTTGTCGTTATCCGTGCAGAATTTACCGTCGTCACAGGTCTCGCCCGCTTTCTTTGGCTTCTTGCCGCACTTGCCAGTGCTGGCCGTGCAAATGGCGAAGTTGCACGCATCATTGAAGCTGCTGCAGTCCTTCTGTGTACCAGCGATGCACGTACCCTTCTTGCAGCTGTCTTTCTGGGTGCAGAGGCTCTTGTCAGCGTCGCAGACTGTGCCATCGGCCTTGGCGGTGGTGCCGCACTTGCCGGTCTTGGCGCTACATGCGTCGTTTGTGCATGGGTTGTTGTCATTGCAGACCTTGGCGGTGCCGCCGCTGCATGAACCCTTGTTGCACTTCATGTTCAAGACGCAGAGGTTGCCACCCTGACACGCCTTGCCATCCTGCGGCGCGGCGTCGAACTTGCAGTCGCCCTTCACGCAGGAATCCGTCGTGCATGGGTTATTGTCGTTGCACTCTTTGTTGCTCGTGCAGCCGCAGCCCTCAACTGTCTTGTCGATGGCCGTGGTCACGCACTTGCCCGACTTGCACGCTGTGATGGTGCATTTGTCGTCGTCTTCGCACTTGGCCTTGTCGTCCACGTTGTTCTTGCAGCCCGTCTTGGGGTCACAGGATTCGACGGTGCACGGGTTGTTGTCGTTGCAGGTCTTGATGCCGGGCGTGTTGATGCACTTGCCCGTCTTTGGGTCGCAGGAATCAAACGTACAGCCGACGCCGTCGTCGCAGGGCTTCTTTTGGCCGACGCAGCCGCCGTTTTCACAGGTGTCCTCTTCGGTGCAGGTCTTGCCGTCGTCGCAATCGCCGGGAGCCGCGGGGTGCACACAACCCTTGAGTGGGTCACAGTTGTCGGCGGTGCAGGGGTTGCCATCATCGCACTTCTTGTCCACTTCGCCGACGCAGGCCGCTTCTTTACAGGCGGACTTGCTGGTGCAGGTGCTGCCGTCGTCGCAGACTTTGCCTTCCTTCAGCGCGACCATCCCGCACTGCCCCGTCTTCACGTCGCAAGTGTTGACGCCGCACTCGCTGTCGCCGCCTTTGTCGCAAACAACCTTCTTGTCGAGGTCGACGACGCACTCCTCCAACTTCACATCGCAGAAGTAGGGCTGACAGATAGTGCTTTCCTTGCAGTCTTTGTCCTCTTTGCACTTGCAGATATTCGACGTCGCCACGCACTCGCCCTTGGGATTACATTTTTCTCCCTCAGTGCACTTGTCGTCATCGTCACAGGCGCTGCCATTCCGAATCGTCGTCGCGGTGCAGCCAACGGCCAGATCGCAAGCCATGTCGAAGCAGGATCCGTCCTCCTCGCAGACGGTATCCTTCGCCTTGTGCACACAGCCCGTCTTCGGGTCGCAGCTATCGTCGGTACAAGCGATCCCGTCATTGCAGGACTCATTGCCGGAGGTCTTGCACTTGCCCTCTTTGCAGGTGCCGTCGCCGGTGCAGGGGTTGCCGTCGTCACAGTCGACTGCGGCCGTGATCGGGTCGTGCTTGATCTCCGTATTCTGGTCGCAGTAGTCCTTCGTGCAAGGGTCCCCATCGTCGTAGGCGGTGTCTGGCGCAGCGCCGCACTTGCCTTCCTGGCACCAGTTGCCGCAGACGCCGATGCCGCACGCGGTCTCGTCTGCTTTCGCTGTCACAGAGCATTCTTTCGCGAGGTCGCACGCGGCGATTTCGCACTCGCCGATGCTCTTGCCAGCGTCACACGGCGTGCCGACGGGTTTGGCCATCAGGTTGCAGCCACCCTTGTCGTCGCATCTCGCCACTTCGCACGCGCTCTCGGTCAGTGTCGGGTCGTTGCAGGTCGAGCCGGTCGCCTTGAAATCCCACGCGCAGATGCCCTCGTTGCAACGCGGCAAACTGCACGGCGTCTTTCCGAGCTCGTTGTTGCAGTCGAAGTCCGTCGTGCACTTGGTGCCGGTCGGCACGTCCGGCTTCACCGCCGTATCCACGCCGACACTCGTGTCCGTTTTTCCGCCGGTATCCACGCCGGTACTGGTGTCCATCAGCGGGCCATCGATCGACTCTTCGATCGGTTGGCCGCATGCGGCGGACATGACTGCGATGGTGGCCAGGGCGGCCAGCAATCCACGGTTGGTGGGAATAATTCGGGAAAGTCGAATGTTCACGACGTGCTCCGTGGCCCGCGATGTGGGCGCGCGTCGGCAAAAAGCCGTTCCAGTAGGCCCAAGGCGGGCAGGGTCCGCGGTATCGTACTGAGGCCCTGGCCACCCTGTCAAAGAACTGTGAGTGCCATTCGCAGGTGCGGCGGGCCTGTGGGGTGACGATGAGTCCGCGTTGGGTGTGCGAAAAGCCGTGGCGACCCCAAAATCAGCGCGCGATGACGATCAGAATCCAAACGTCGTACAGGGCGTGCGTCCAGGCAGCGACAGCAAACCCTCGGGCTAGGTACAGCGACGCGAAAACCAGGCCCGCCACCGTGCGAAACACCATCGCACCCCAAGAAAATGGCTCTGCGAGGTGGTGCACGCCTGCGAATACCAGCGACGACACCAGCGCGAGCATGACCACCGGTCCCGCCCGATGTCGCCAATCCGGGCCCAGGGATGCGCGGGCGATCAGGCCGATGCAGCCCAGTCGAAAGACCAACTCTTCATGTAGGCCCGCACCGGCGCTGATCACGAGGCCAGTAATTGGCGGTACGTGCGGAGACGGATCTGCGGTCGCTCCGAGCACCGTCAGCCATGGCGAGATCGCGCTCGCCGGCACGCGGGCGAACTCGAGCAATTGGTCCGTCATCCATGTCGATGCGATGCCGGTCAACAAGGCGTAGAGACTGCATTCGACCAGGAGCGGCGGCAGCATTTTCCAAGACACCCGCTCGCGACGTCTCAGAACGATCAGCACGCCGACGTTGATCGCCAGCAACGCGCCGTAAAACGCTCCCCACGGTCGCCATCCCACCCAACCCGCCGTCGCAAAGGCCATGGACAACGTACTCGTGAGCAGGTCGGCGCCATTGCGGGCTTCTGGCAGCACGAGGCTCCCGAGCCCATAGAGCACCAGCAACGGCAGCGTCAGCGCGGCGGCGGTCAATGGCGTGCGGGTCTCGTGTAGGTAGACTCGGAGTGCACTCGGCGCGGTCGCGCCGCCTTTACGTCTGTTTTTCGGGGAGGCCATGGGGCGCTAGTGGCTCAACGGCCGCTGGGTCGCCGACTGCATCAGGTCACTGCGGTCCCGTTCAAAGATCCCAGCTGTGTCGTTCCACTTGTACGATTGGACCTCACGCAGGCCACGGTCATCACCGAGCGTCAGTACGTTGAAATGAGCCACGTGGTCGTGTGCTGGCTTGTACCAAGTCGATGACCCGCAGCCGAGTATCCATGTCGAGCCATCCCCGGCGAGGGTGTGCTGCTGCGGCGGATGGGTGTGGCCATGCAGCAAGACCGTGGCGTCGATGTCTCGCAGCGTTGTCTTCAGAGCATCTCGGTCACGCAACAGTGAGGTGCGTTCCGACAACCCACTGCGCGTGTGCAGGTTGTGGTGCACGAGCACGATCCGGGTATGAATCTCAGGCGGTTCAGCGGCGACAAGCCCGCGAAGTCGGGACAATTGCTCAGATCCGACTTCACCCCAGGCGAAGATCGGCGGTGCCGGAATGGCGCTCGACAAGCCATAGACGACGATGCCCGGGGCGATGGTTTTGGCGAATGGATAGTGCTGGCGGCCTGCCTTTCGCACGCGCTCAAGGTCGGCAGGATCCACCGGGGTCGGCATCATCCACTGACCAAAGAACGACTCAAATCGTGACGAGCGAAGCGCCCCTTGGGTGTACACATCGTGGTTGCCCGGAATGACCGTGACCCGCTCAGGGCCGCCCAGGGACGTCACCACTTGTTTGGCGCGGGCAAATTCCGACTCCAGCGCCAGATTGCTGAGATCACCCGTGATGACGACGTGATCCACATCCAGCCCCTGCGGTCCCAGCGCTGTCGGAAGTGCTTCCGCGATGCGAATCGGGTGGGCATCGCGGCGCGCTCCCAGCAGGTTGGCGACACCGGTCACCCGCTTGTTCAGAAAGCGCGCCGGCGCTGTGCCGGTCAGATCCAGCACGTGCAAGTCGCTCAGGTGGGCGATGCGAATGGACTGCGGACGCTCGTGCATCTAGCTGCCTCCCAGATCGAGTTCGAGCCGTGGGCCATCGTAGACCAACTCGCCCCCGCTGCGCAGCCGATTGAGTGATCGATTCAAACGCTCGATGGCTACTGCAAGCTCGGGGACTGGCAGTGACATATAGCAGACACGAACCCACTGGTCGTAGTGCGCGCCGAAGGCGACGCCGGGCGCTATCGACACGCCCTCATGCAGCAGCTCGGCGAGCCAGGTCAGCGTGGGCTTGCCGTTTAACTCCGCGCTGACATCGCAGAACACGTACCCGCCGCCCTGGGCCGGATGAAAGGTCGCCTCGAGGTGGCGATGGACGTGATCAGCCGCCGCCGCATACTTGTCCCGCGCCTCGGCCAGCCAAGCGTCACCTTCGTCGATGGCGGCCTTCGCAGCGCGCTGGCAGATCAGCGGTAGATTGTAGATCTGGTGGGTACTAACTCGTCGCGCCCGCTCCAACCAGCCCGGATCTCCGGCCAAAAAGCCGATTCTGATGCCCGCTAGCGCATAGCTCTTTGATGCCGTGTAGATCGACGCTGTGCGCTCGGCCATGCCGGGGAGATTGGCGATGAAACGGTGCTTGTGGGGCGCGAAAGCGTGATCGCAATAGGCCTCATCACTGATCAGCCACAGATCATGGCGCTGGCAAAATTGCGCCACCTCCAGCTGCTGCGCGGCGGTGAGTACGGTGCCATCAGGGTTGTTGGGCGAGCATAGATAGACGGTCGTGGTTTGGTCTGTGAGCGCTCCCTCCAACGATGCGGTGACGTCAGCGCCGGCCCGCAAACGATCATAGAAGGGCACCTGCACCGGATTCGCGCCGCAGGACAGCGTGATGCCGCGCACGAGCGGCCAAAAAGGGGCGAGGAGCATGACGTCGTCGCCTGCGCCCGCAAACGTACGAATGGCAGCTTGCACCGCGCCAGTCGCGCCCGGAGTGACGTGAACGCGATCCACGTCGAGCCCCTGAAGGCCGAGGTCGGTCCACCGCTGGCAGAACGACGATCGCAGCCCAACATCTCCCGCCGGGCTGCTGTAGGGATAGAGCTCGCGGCCACTGGCGACGCGATCGAGCATGGCGGCTGCAGGCGGTTTGAGCCACGTATCACCGATATGCAGCGGCAAAGCCGGCTCGGGGAGACTTCGCATGAGCGGTAGCAAACGCGTAAATACAGCAGGCTGCAGGGAGTTGGAGGCAGATGAGAGCGCAGGAAAGCGGGGCATGGACTCCTCTTTTTAATTCGGCTGATCACCACGATCGCAGGTTTTAGCGGTCGATCGATAAGAAAGCGGGCATGTTCTTAGCTACTTGGCGAGACAGGTGTCGCGCGCTCTTGGCGGCCTTATCGCCAGGGAACGCGGCGGCGATCCGGGCGGCATGGGTTGACAGGGACCCAGGTTTCGCACTATCGCCCCCTGCCCGCAACCGCACGAGGGAGTGATCTATGGCCCGCCGGCGAATTAAGAAGACGTACAAGCAACAGCAGCGCGAAATCGAAGAGACCCCAGAGTATGTTGAAGAACAGCTCTGGTCGATGAGCGACTGGATGGAAGAGAATTGGCGCCCTGTGGTGGCCGTTCTCGGCGCAGTGACCCTGCTCTGGGGCGGCGCTGGCCTGTACCAGACGTTCTCTGCGTCCTCAGGTGAGAGCGCTGCAGCTGCAAGCGCACCTGTGTTTGTCGCAGCAAATCAGACCGTTTACGCTCCTCCTGCCGACCAGCAGGGCGAAGATCCGAACAAGCCGTTCGGGCCGTCGTACGCGTCTGAGGCCGAGCGCTCAGCCGCTGTGATCGCGACGGAGGGTTCGGCGGACACGCCAGCTACCGCGCTGATCGTTGGCGCTGCGAAGGGCCGCAAGGGTGACTGGGCTGGTCAGCTGAAGACCGTAGATGCGGCGCTGGCCGCTTACGGCGACAACGCTGTCGCGACGGCACTTCACGGCCAGCGCGCTGCCGCCTTGACCGGCCTCGGCAAGCATGCCGAAGCCGCAAAGGCTTGGGCGACCGTCGCCGCAGCGACCTCGACGAAGGTCGGCAAGGGTTTGGCTCAGGTGCGCATCGGTGATCTGCACAACGCAGGTGCTGGCGGCAAGGCCGCAGATGCCGGCAAGGCAAAGGCTGCCTACGCAGCTGCCATGAAGGTGCTCGCCGTCGACGGCAAGGCACCGACCTCGGGCGCCGCAGCGTTCTTGTACGCTGACGCTCGCATCAAGAGCGCCCAGCTCTGATCGGGCACCGGTCGCCCGCCAATTGGGCGCCAAAAGCCCACAGGATCGGACCATGAGCCGCCGATATCGCTTGCATCGTACCCTGTCTCAACTCCTAGCGACGCTGGCTTTGGTAAGCCTCATCGGTCCGGTTGTTCAGGTTGCAAACGCGGCCGACATTCACCCTGTCAGTCCTAGCCAACAGCCCACGCTTTCGGTGCATTGGCGCACGCGTCTCAGCACGCTGCCGGTCATGGCCTGGAAGCCTCGGGTGACGGCGAAGCCACAGCTCACACGCGATGGCACTGGGGTCCTGTTCGCAGGTCGTCACGGTGTGTCCTTGCTGTCGACCGCTTCTGGGAAGCTCGTCTGGGAGCACAAGACCTCGGACGCCGTCGAAGGTGCGGTCGTGGAGCGTGCTGGTCGGCTGTATGCTGTGACTGCCGATGGCCAAGTGTTGACCCTTGATCGCAAGACGGGCAAGGCGGTTCGCCCATCGACGCGGCTGCGGGCGGCCGTGCACGCTGGCGTCGTCCTCGGACTGAAGAACGCCTATGTCGTCGCCGATCCTGGGACTGTGCACGCCATCTCCTTGGCCACAGGCAAAGTGGTCTGGCGTCGGGCAGCGAGCACCTCCCGTGAGTTTCTAGTCGAGGGCCACGGCGCCGCGCTTGTCGTAGGCAATCTAGCGATGGCGGGCACAGCGGCTGGTCGCATGCTGGCGTTGTCTGTCCGAGACGGCGCAATTGCTTGGCAAACCAAGCTTGGCGGACAACAAACAGCCTACACAGACGTCGATGCCACGCCGAGGCGGCTCGGCGCACGCAAGATCGTCACGAGCGCCTACAATACCGGGCTATTTGCGCTGGCGACCGGCGATGGTTCTATCCGCTGGCGGCGCAGACTCACGGGCGCACGGCAGCCTTTTGTGCACCAGAGCCGCGTGTACGTTTTTGATGGCGCTGGCGCGTTGCATGTGGTCGACGAAAATGGCCGGCCCGTGTGGGCTCGCAAGGTCTCTGGTGATCCGTCTGGGGCGCTGGCTTTTGCTGGCAAAATGCTGCTCATTCCGACAGAGGGAGGCCTCGTCTTGGCCCGCGGCGCCGACGGCTCATCGCTGGCACGTTTTTCCGACGGATTCGGATTCGCAGCAGCGCCGCTGGTTGTGGGACGGCGTATTTTTGCCATGTCCAACGCCGGAGTGGCCTACAGTTTGGTGCTCAATCGCTGAGCGCCGCACCGCGGGACCGTGCCGCCAGCCGGCGCCCTGCATCTTGATGGAGCGACCATGCGCACGACTCTTACGCCTTTGTTCACCGCTTTGCTGATCGTTGCGGTTGCGGCAGGTTGCTCGGAATCAAAGACCAATAGTGCAGGTGGGGGGCAGGGGGCCTCCGACGTGACCGCAGGGCAGGGCGATAGCACACAGGGCGATCCCGATAGCACGGGCGCCACCGGTGACGCGCAGGCGTCGGGTGACGGCACAACTGGCGGCGATGGCAGCATCGCGGCGCAAGAATGCCTCGCTCCTGGCAAAGGTGACTGCGACGACAACAGCGAGTGCGGCAGTGACTTCTACTGCGACCCGTGCACACGCAAATGCCTCACGCCACGCAAGGCCTGCGAGCCCTGTTCGGTAAGCTCTCAATGCGCAAACGCTGAGCTTGGATCGGCCTGCTTGCCCTTTTTGAGCGGCGGCACCCACTGCGGCGCCGCGTGCCTCGGCGACGCGGGTTGCCCTCAGGGATATGCCTGCAAGACGATCAAAGGGGTGACGGCAAAGCAGTGCGTTCCCAAGTCAGGGGACTGCGCTCCGGCTGCGGGTCAGTGCAAGAAGGATTCGGACTGCCCCTACACCACGATTTGCAACGCCGAGTACGGCCAGTGCTTGAAAGGCTGCACGAACGACAAGAACTGCCCCGGCGGCAAAGTATGCTCTCTGTTTCGCTGTGTTGCGCCCTGCGCGGACGACGCTGCGTGTGTGAAGCTCTCGGCGGAAGCGAAATGTGTCGACAAGCACTGCAAGATCCCGGGCGGCTGTCTCGCCGCGAATGAGTGCCCCGAAAAGGAGACGTACTGCGACTTGAACGATCACAAGTGCAAGCCGGGTTGCTTGACGGACTTTGACTGCAAGGAGTTCGGCAAGAAGTGCGAGGCGAGCAAGTGCATCGAAAAGGGCTGCAAGGAAAACTGGGAATGCGGCTTCGGTCAGGTCTGCAAGCCAGCCACCGGCAAATGCGAGAAGGCGAAAGGACCGTACTGCGGCAAGTGCGACGCGCAGGACGACAAGGCAACCGCATGCGGCGGTGCACCGCATAAGTGCCTGTCGTTCCAGGATGAGAACAAGAAGAAGGTCGGCGATTTTTGCTTGCTCGCCTGCGGCAGCGATCCGGCGGGTCCTTGCCCGCAGGGGTACCAGTGCCAAGACCTGAAGGATCAGGACGGCAAGAGCCAGGGCAAAGTGTGCGTCCGGCAGTGCTGGATCGACCCATTTGAAGAGACGAAACCGTAGCTCCTGCTTACTCCGCCGAGCTAGGTAGCTAGCCGAATTGCCTTGAAATGTCTGATTTTTCAAGGCTAATGGCGCGATTTTCGCTTGCGCCACGTTAGCCGTGACAGGACCGTGACAAGCCGGACGACCTCGGTCGCACAATACCTCTCGACGCCTGATGACCTGGCGCGGAGGATGGCGATGAGCACGAACGAGATGAGCGCCCGCGAGCGGATGATTGCGGCCCTGCGCGGCGAACCGACCGATAGACCGCCGGTGTGGCTGATGCGTCAGGCCGGTCGCCATCTGCCCGAGTACCGCGCAGTTCGTGCTGGCCGGACCTTCATGGAAGTGGTGCGCAACCCGGACTTGGCCGCGGAAGTGACCTTGCAGCCGGTGACGCGCTACGGCCTCGATGCGGCCATCTTGTTCTCCGACATCCTGACGATCCCTGAAGCCATGGGCATCGACGTGACCTTTCCGAAAGGGATTGGTCCCAGGCTAAATCCGACCGTGCGTACCGCCGAAGAGGTCGCTGCGCTGCCGCCGGGAGATGTGCGAGGCACACTGGACTACGTCGCTGGTGCGGTGCGTGAGACGCGTCGGCGGCTGGGTGAAGACACCGCGCTGCTGGGCTTTTCTGGTGCGCCGTGGACCCTCGCTTGCTACATGATCGAGGGCGGTAGCTCGAAGTCGTACTCGCTGATTCGGTCCATGGTTTACCGAGAGCCAGAGACCCTGCGCAGCCTGCTGGATCGCCTCGCCGACTTGGTCATCGACTACTTGCGCATGCAGGTCGAGGCGGGCGTTGACGCGGTGCAGCTATTCGATACGTGGGCCGGCGAGCTACGCCGTGAGGACTACGAACGCATCGTGCTGCCGTCGACCAAGCGCATCATCAAGACGCTGCGTGACGACGGCATCAACGTCGTGCTGTTCGCCAAGCATCCAGGCCATCTGCTCGAGAGTTGCATTTCGGCGCAGCCCACGGCCATCGGTGTCGATTGGCGAGTCGGGATGTCCCATGCCGTCGACCGGGCGGCCCCCCACGGCATCAGCGTGCAGGGCAACTTGGATCCGGCGGAGCTCTTTGCGAGCCCGGAGTGGATTACCCGGCGCGTGCAGGAGATTCACGCAGGGGTTGGGGGGCGCACGGGCCACGTGTTCAACCTCGGCCATGGGGTTTGGCCGTCGACGCCGATCTCGGGCGTTGAGGCCTTCGTTGCAGCAGTGAAGGGACTCGCGGGATAGCCACCATGTCATCGCCCAGCTCGTCATCGCCCAGCTCGTCATCGTCACTGGACATCGCTGTTATCGGGGGCGGCATCGCCGGTCTCTCCGCCGCGTGGACGGCCCACAAGCGCGGCGACGACGTGCGCCTTTTTGAAGCGGGCGCGACGGTGGGCGGCAAGATTCAGAGCGAACGCACGGACGGTTATCTCATCGAGCATGGGCCTCACTCGTTCCTTGGCAGTGCCGATACCCTGTGGCAGCTCCTGGAGGACATGGGGCTGTCTGAGGCTGCCATGAAAGGCCGGCCACCCAACTGGCGCTACGTCTATCGCGGTGGCAAGGCGCGTAGGCTGCCTGTGGGCTTGTGGTCCGCAATCTCGGGCGATTGGCTGTCTTTCAGCGGTAAAATACGGGCCCTAGTCGAGCCATTCATCGGTGGCGCCGCTGAGCTGGACGATGACCTGCTGACCTTCATGACGCGACGCTTTGGCGCCGACGTGGCACAGCATCTTGTCAGCCCCATGGTCACGGGAATCTATGCCGGCGATGCCGCTGTGTTGGGGGCCCGTGATGCCTTCCCAAAGCTTTGGCGATTTGAACACGAGTCCGGTTCGGTGATCCGCGGGGCAGTAGCGAGTCGTCGAGCGGCCAAGAAGGCGGCAGCCGAGGGTGCGGACTCCGCATCGCAGCAGACGCCCAAACGGCGCGGCTTGTTCAGTCTCCAAGACGGCATGGCGCAACTGCCGCGTGCCATGGCGGCGAAGCTGGGTGGCCGGGTGACCACGTCAGCGAACGTCACACAGCTCACCAGGCAGGACGGCGGATGGCTGCTCAGCGTGACGCGGGCCGACGGCGCAACGGAGTCCGTCCACGCGCGCCGCGTGATTATCGCGGCGCCGCCAGCTGCCACGCTCGGGTTGCTGACCGACATTTTGGGCCCAGACGCGGCGCCGCTGGCACGCGCGAAGACCTGCGCCATGGCGATGGTCCACATCGGCGGACCGACGACGGCTGCCGCTCCGCAGGGCTTTGGCGCCTTGGTGGCCAGCGGAGAGGATGTGCGAGCCTTGGGGATCTTGTTGCCAACGCGGCTGTTCCCGGGACGAGCGCCAGCAGACCATGGCAGCGCCGCCGTCTTTTTCGGTGGGGCTCGCGATCCGGAAGCGGTTCATTTGAGCGACGAGACCCTGGTGGAGCTAGCGACGAAAGCCAGAGCGAAGGTTTTTGGGCCCATCGCCGATACCAGCGGCGCCATTACCTTCAGCCGCGTGATTCGCTGGCCGAGCGCCATCGTGCAATATGAGGTGGGCCACCGCGCGCGGATGGCGGCTGTTGTGGAGACGCTGGCGGAGCGCGCGCCGACCCTGAGACTCGCTGGCGCCCACCTCGATGGCGTGAGCATGAACGACGCGGCAGCTTCTGGCGTCGCCGCAGCGATGGAACTGGCAGACGACTTGTCGGCGGGGGCAGCGTGAACGGCGACCGTGTCATCGACGACTCAATCCCCTTGGCGGTCATCGGCTGCGACTTTCGGGTTGCGTCGACCGCCTGGCGGAACGCGCTGCTGCTCGATACCACCGAACGCCGGACCATGGCCGATGCGCTGCGCAAGGCCAGTGGCGCCCACGGATTGGTCGTGTTGGAGACCTGCAATCGGGTCGAGTGGATCGTCGACGCGGACCAGCCGGGCTGGGCAGCGGAGCTGGCGCGGGCGCAGATGATTCAGCGCTGGCAGACCGTATCTACGGGCCCTGGGCGGCCAGTGCCCTATGTCCATGTGGGCGAAGACGCCGCCCGGCACCTGTTGCGCGTGGCCCTGGGCATGGAGTCCTTTGTGCTCGGTGAGCGCGAGATCGCTGGCCAACTCAATCGCGCCATGAGCGCTGCCCGGCGCCTGGGTTTGGCCTCAGCTCACCTCGGTGCGCTGCAGACCTCCCTCGGCCGTGCAGTCAAACGCGTGCATCGGCTGACCCGCTTCGGAGCCGCATCGCGCGGCGTCCATGGGCTGGCGGTGGACCTGCTACGCCGCGAGTTGGGAGCAAATCAGACGGCTCGCGTCGCCGTGGTTGGGATGGGCGAGATCGGGCGCAAGGCTGCCATGCTGGCCGAGCGGGAGCCGACGTGGAACGTCGTGCGCGCCAACCGCACCACACACGGCACCAAATACCGACCCATGGCAGCCGTGTGGGACAACATCGGCGAGTTCGATGCGGTCATCGTGGCCACCGGTGCCAGGGAAGTCCTCATCACGCCTGAGATGCTGAACCTGGAGCGCGAGCGGCCGCTGGTGGTGACCGATCTTGGCGCGCCAGCCCAGGTTTCCATCGATGTCGACCCGGCTTCTGCCCGGATTTTTGGCCTAGACGCGCTGCTGGACATTCGTCGGCGCCCATTTGAGGACGCTGACCTCAACCGCGCCGCCGAGATGGTCGAAGACGCCGTCGCTGAGTTTGGTGCGGCCTGCCGCAAGCAAGGTGTTGCGCCACTGCTGCGCGGTATTTGGGACAACTACGACACCCTGATCACAGATGATTTGCCGGGGCTGCTCAGTGAGCACGTACCCGAAGCGGATAGGGCGCGGCTGCAGTTGGCGTTGCGTGATGCGATTCGCGGCTACACACGACAGGTTATCGACGGGATTGAGCGGGCCCTGGACGAGTAGGGCCTAGGCGCGCCAAACTGCCGATGTCACCAGCGTCCTGGGTACGTCTCAATTCTCCTGGGTCGCAACATTGGAGCGTCAAGATGGGGATCAATGCTCGCCGCTGGTCGTTCGCCAAGCGCGCCGCTGTCGCCGCTACATTCATCTGCGCAGCCACCTCACTGGTCTGGCTCCCTGGCGCCAATCAGGCCCGCGCCGCGGCCCCGTCGCCGCCTCCAATCGCAGGCAAATTGGCGCCAGAACCCCCAATTGCTGCACCACAAGGGCTCATGGCGGCTTGGCAGGCGCTCGGTATCGACTTGATGGCCAGGTCTTGGCGCAGCCTGTGGAACGCTCCCAGGCCCGGCGAGCTAGGGGGCCCGTCCACGGCTGCGCCTTGGCGTCTGCTGCTCGACTTTTATGACGGGCGCACCGCCTTTGAGCACGTGTTTACCGAAGCAGAGGGCCTCGGGCCCACCTATAACGACAACTCCTGCGCAGCCTGCCACCTCCACCCAACTATTGGCGGCGGCGGCGCTGATATGAAGCAGGGCATCTTCGTCCACGGCCCCAAATGGACCGGCGGCGATGCCATGGGCTTACGCAAGCACGCGATCGCGGGATTCGCCAAAGAGCAAGCAGCTGGCAAGGTTGGACGTTTGCGGACGCCGCCCCTCTTTGGCCTGGGGTTGCTGGATCTGGTCCCCGAGTCCGCTCGTGCGGCACTGGAAGATCCCAACGACAAAAACGGCGACGGTATCAAGGGGGTTCGTGCCTATCGTCATGGCGGCGGGGAGCGGCGACCGTCCCGGTTTGGGCAGAAGGCCAACGACTGGGATCTGCGTCACTTCGCCGCGGGCGCGATGGTCGACGAGATGGGCCTGACGAACACCGTTCGCCGAGACCCGCGCGCCGACCGGGACAAGCACAAGGACCCAGAGGTTCCGCGCGCGTTCGTGATGCGCATCGAGGCGTTCGTGCGCAATCTGGCGCCACCTGCCCGTGGCCCCATCACGCCACAAGTCACGCGCGGTGCGGCGGTGTTCGCCAGGCTGAACTGCACAGGGTGCCACCGCCCGCAGCTGGGCAAGGTCTCTGGTGCCTACACGGACCTCCTGATCCACGACATGGGCCCCGGGCTCGACAGTGGCCTGAAAGACGGCGTGGCGACGGGTGCGCAATGGCGAACTGCGCCCTTGTGGGGGCTGCGCCACCGCGCGCGCTACTTGCACGACGAACGCGCGCCCACCATCGACGCGGCCCTCGCGATGCATCAAGGCGAAGCGACAGCTCCGGCGACGGCCTATCGGCAGCTTAACAAGGCCGACAAAGCCGCGCTGCTGGGCTTCTTGCGCTCGCTGTAGCACGCCGTTCGAGGCGCATCTACGGCGCCCGCAATCTCCGCTGCAGGCCCATGAAATCACCGTCGACGCGCTCGGGGAGCCATGCTACGTTCCGCGCCCCTCACCTGAGCGACGAGTCTGCAGACTGGTCGCCCCTCGCGCCCCACACAGCGCCAAGAGAGAGTCACGCCCATGGGTTCCGACGCCGTCACTGCGCCTGTTCACTTCGAGAGACACCCCGACACCTACAAGCATTGGACGCTGTCGGTGGACGGAGCGGTCGCCAAATTGACCCTGGAAGTCGCCCTCGATGGCGGCCTCAATCCGGGCTACGAACTGAAGCTCAATTCCTACGATTTAGGCGTCGACATCGAGTTGGCGGACGCGATTCGGCGGCTGCGTTTTGAGCACCCCCAGGTGCGCGCCGTCGTCGTCGGCAGCGGCCTGCCTCGGGTATTTTGTGCGGGTGCCAACATCCGCATGCTGGCCAGCAGCGCTCACGGATTTAAGGTCAACTTCTGCAAGTTCACGAACGAAACCCGCTGTGAGATCGAAGACGTCAGCGCGTTCTCCGACAAGCACTTCATCGCGGCCGTCAACGGGGCCTGCGCCGGCGGCGGTTACGAGCTGGCCTTGGCATGCGACGAGATCTACCTCATCGACGATGGCTCCTCGACGGTATCCTTGCCGGAAGTGCCCTTGCTCGGCGTGCTGCCCGGCACCGGCGGGCTGACCCGCGTGGTCGACAAGCGCAAGGTCCGCCGCGACTACGCCGACTTGTTCTGCACCAAGGCCGAGGGCTTCCGTTTGCGGGACGCCAAGCGCATGAACCTCGTCGACGGCGGATTCACCCGCTCCAAGTGGGAGGACAACATCGCCGCGAAGACCGCATCTGCTGTCACCGCGCGCGGTGGCGAAGGAACGGAGCGGGGCATCACCTTGGCCCCG
Source organism: Myxococcales bacterium (assembly GCA_023954815.1). Classification (GTDB taxonomy): domain Bacteria; phylum Myxococcota_A; class UBA9042; order UBA9042; family UBA9042; genus UBA9042. The sequence continues at coordinate 44,418 of JAGSHB010000015.1, forward strand.
ATCGAGCGCACCTGGGCGGACGGCGACAGCCAAGTCGCGCGCTTGTCCTACAGCCACGTGGAGCTCGAAATCGATCGGGGTCAGCGCGTCGCTACTTTGGTCATCAAGGGCCCAGAAAACCAGCCTCCAAGCGACGCAGCGGCTTTGCATGCGGCCGCCAATGAGAGCTGGGCGCTGCGCGCGTTTCGCCAGCTAGACGATGCGCTCCTTGAACTACGCTTCAACCACCCGACCGTCGGTCTCGTGCTGCTCAAGACCGAGGGCGACTTGGCCAACGTCGCTGCGTGGGACGACGCCATCGTTGCATGGCGGTCTGAAGGCGATTGGTTGGCGCGCGAGATTCAACTGCACCAAGGTCGCGTCCTGCGCCGTTTGGACAACATGGCGCGCTCCATGTACGCGCTCATCGAGCCGGGCTCCTGTTTCGGTGGCGTGCTCTACGAAGTCGCGCTCGCTGCCGACCGTTCCTACATGCTCGACGACCCCGACGCGGACAACTTCCTGGCGCTGCACACGGTCAACTTCGGTGCCTTCCCGACCCACAACAAGCGCACCCGGCTCGAGATTCGCTACCTCGGCGCGCCGGACGACTTGGTCGACCTGAAAAACCAGACAGAGCCGATCGATCCCATCGAGGCTCAAGATCTCGGGTTGGTGACGCTGTCGCCGGATGACCTCGACTGGGAAGACGAGATTCGCATCGAGATCGAGGAGCGTGCGTCGCTTTCGCCCGACGGCCTCACCGGCATGGAGCAGAACTTGCGCTTCGCCGGCGCCGAGACCTGCGAGACCAAGATCTTCGGTCGGTTGACCGCCTGGCAGAACTGGATCTTCCAGCGGCCCAATGCGGTCGGTGAGCGCGGTGCGCTGAGTATGTACGGCCATCCCGAAAAGCCGATCTTCGACTGGAAACGCACGTAGGTTCGACAAAAAGCTGGGATCGGGCTGCAGATGACGCCTATCCTGAGCCCGAGTATCCGCAGACGCATCATTGAGGAGTCCCCATGGGCGCGATCGACTACCAGAGCCTGATTCCCAACAACGTCAATCTCAAAGACGACCGGCGCCTTCAGCGGGCCCTGGAGCGTTGGCAGCCCAACTACCTCAACTGGTGGAACGAGATGGGCCCCGACAACTTCCAGACCAAGGATGTCTACCTGCGCACGGCCATCAGCGCCGACCGCTCGGGCTGGGCGCATTTTGACTACGTGAAGATGCCGGACTACCGCTGGGGCATCTTCCTGGCTGAGCCGGAGCCCGATCGCAAGATCCACTTCGGCGACCACATGGGTCAGGACGCTTGGCAGACCGTGCCGGGCGAGTACCGCAACGTGCTGCGGCGCATCATCGTCACCCAGGGGGACACGGAGCCAGCCAGCGTTGAGCAGCAGCGCGCGTTGGGCAACACGGCGCCGAGTCTGTACGACCTGCGGAACCTCTTTCAGGTCAACGTCGAGGAAGGCCGCCACCTCTGGGCGATGGTCTACCTGCTGCACAGCTACTTCGGCCGGGAAGGGCGCGAAGAGGCTGAGGAGCTGCTGGCTCGCCGGTCGGGTGACGTGGACAAGCCGCGGATCCTCGATGCGTTCAATCAGCCCTGCGACGACTGGCTGAGTTTCTTCTGTTTCACCATGTTTGCGGACCGTGATGGCAAATATCAGCTTGCCGCGTTGGCCGAATCCGCCTTCGATCCCCTGGCGCGGACGTGCAAATTCATGCTGACCGAAGAGGCGCACCACCTCTTCGTCGGCGACACGGGGCTGGAGCGCATCATTCGCCGCGGTGCTGAGTTGACGTTGGCCGATCCCAACGGCGACGCCCGGGCCCAGGGCGGCATCGACCTGCCAACCATTCAGCGCTTCATCAACTACTGGTTTTCCTACTGCCTCGATCTGTTCGGCTCGGAGATCAGCACCAACGCGGCGGATTACTTCGGTAACAGCCTCAAGGGCCGGTTCCAGGAAAAACGCTACAGCGAGCACACGGGGCTCGGTCAGGGCAAGAGCTTCGAGGTCTACAAGAACGGCGCGTTCTCCAATGAAGAGGTGCCGCTGCGCAACGCCATGAACGAGGTCCTGCGCGACGACTACATCGATGAGTGCGGCAACGCCGTGCGCCGGTGGAACAAGGCCATCGCCAAGATCGGTGCCGACTTCGAGCTGAAACTGCCTCACCGCCGCTTCCATCGGCACCAGGGCTTGTACGGCGACAACTTCTTCAACCCGGAAGGGGAGCCCATCAGCGAGGCGGAGTTCGAAGCGAACCGCGATAAATGGCTGAAATCCGATGCTGATCTGGCCTTTGTGCGTCAGCTCATGCAGCCCTGCTACGAGCCCGGCAAGATGGCCAACTGGATCGCCCCACCCAAGCGCGGCATTGACGGCAAAGGGCAAGACTTCGAGTACGTCCGGTTCGCCTGAGCAGCCGAGTTGGGCTGCGTTCATTACCTGACAATCTTCAACGGGATGAGCTGGGCGATCGCTTGTTCGCTTGTGGTTCAATCTCCCTGGAGGCGACCGTGACCGACGCACCTCTCGTACTCAGAGATAGGCAGGACGGCGTTGAGACGTGGACGCTGAACCGTCCCCGCAAGCTCAACAGTCTCGATCAAGCCATGGTCGACGCCCTTCATGGCGCCCTGGATGCCGTCTGGGATGACCAGGCGCTGCGCTGCGTGATTGTCACAGGGGCAGGCGACCGCGCTTTCGTGGCGGGCGCCGACATCGCCCAACTTCGTGAGCGACGGCACGCGGACGCCTTGCTCGCCATCAACGCGACGCTTTTTGACCGGTTGGCGCGGCTTCCTGTGCCGACCATCGCGGCGGTCAACGGTTTTGCCCTGGGGGGCGGCTGCGAGCTGGCTATGGCCTGTGATCTGCGCATCGCAGCGGATAACGCGAAGTTCGGTCAACCAGAGGTCGGGCTCGGCATCATGGCTGCGGCTGGGGGAACCTACCGTCTGCCCGCGCTGGTTGGTTTGGGCATGGCCCGCGAGCTGCTCTTCACCGGGCGCATCATCGATGCCGAAACCGCCCACGCGATAGGCCTCGTCAATCGCGTCGTTCCGGCTGCTGAGCTCGCTGACACGGCGATGAAGCTGGCGCAAGAGATCGCTAGGGCGGACTCCATGGCGGTGCGCATGAGTAAGGCCGCGTTGGCCCAGCACACGGATGGCGGTCCAGACCTGATGGCCTTCGAGTCGACCGCCCAGGCCGTACTCTTCGAATCACCTGAGAAATTCCGCCGTATGGACGCGTTCTTGGCGCGAAAAGCCCGGCGCGCCGCCGAAAAAGCGGAAAAGGAGCTTTCATGAGCCTGTTCACGCCCGCCGATTGGCAGGTCTGCGTCATCGGCGCCGGCACCATGGGTCATGGCATCGCTCAGGTCATCGCCATGACGGGCGCGCGCACCTGTCTGCATGACGTCAGCGGTGAAGCCATCGACCGTGGCCTGGCCAAGGTGCGCGCCAACCTCGACAAGGGAGTCGCCCGCGGCAAGGTCGACGAGGCTGTGCTCAAGACGACGCTGCAGGCCCTGCGCGGCGACGTGGACTTAGCCGCCGCTGTGGGCAACGCCGACCTCATCATCGAGGCGGTACCTGAGCTGCCTGACCTGAAAAAGCGCATCTTTCGCAGTGTGGCAGCACACAGCAAGCCCGGCGCCATCTTCGCCTCCAATACCAGCTCCATCCCCTTGGCACGTTTAGCTGAAGCCGTGCCTGATCCGGCCAGATTCATCGGCATGCACTTCTTCAATCCAGTGCATATTCAGCCCCTGCTCGAGTTGGTCCGCGCCACGACCACTAGTGACGAGACCCTCGACGCCATCGTCTCCTTGGCGAAAGCCATGGGCAAAGATCCGATTGTCGTCGCTGATTCGCCTGGTTTCGCCAGCAGCCGTCTGGGCCTCGCGCTGGGGCTCGAAGCCATTCGCATGTTGGAAGAAGGTGTTGCGAGCGCTGCTGATATCGACAAGGCCATGCAGCTTGGCTATCGGCACCCAATGGGGCCGCTGAAGCTGACCGATCTCATTGGTCTGGATGTGCGCTTGGCCATCGCCGAGACTTTGGCTGCAGAGATCGATGCCACCCGTTTTGCGCCGCCGCCCTTACTGCGGAAGCTGGTCGCTGAAGGCAAGCTCGGCAAGAAGTCAGGCGAAGGGTTCTATCGCTACGACTAGCCGACGCAGCCACAGCAGGAGCGACACATGAAAGTCCTCATCGTGGGTGCCGGCGCTGTCGGGCAGGCCTATGGCTACCATCTACAACGTGGCGGGGCCGAGGTGGGCTTCTTCATTCGCGAGAAGTATCGGGACGAACTCGCCGGCGGCGTGGTGGTCTACCCGCTCAATCGCAAGACAGCGTGGGAGCCCGAGCCATTCGCCAACTACTCACTACACAGCGATTGGCAGACCGTCAGCGAAACGCAGTGGGATCAGGTCTGGTTGGCCGTGCCGTCCACCGCGATCCGCATGGGTTGGTTGGGCGACATGATGGCTGCCGTTGGCGATGCGACCATCGTCTCGTTGCAGCCAGGTCTCGATGACCAGGACGTGCTGCTCGCCCATGTGCCAGCCGAACGTTTGGTGCAGGGCGTCATCACGCTGCAGAGCTTTCACGCGCCCCTGCCGGGGGACGCGGACGTAGAACCCGGGATTGCGTGGTGGTTTCCGCCGCTGAGTCCCTTGCCGTTGGGTGGGCCCGCCGCTGCGGTCACGTCCGTCGCTGCGGTATTGAAGAAGGGAGGTTGCCCCGCTTCACCCAAGCCAGGCAAGCAAGTGACCGCGGTGGGCGCCTCGGCTCTCATGATGCCGATTATCGGCGCGCTGGAGACCGCCAACTGGTCGTTTCGCACCCTGCGGACGACCGGTGCGCTGGCTATGGGGTGCGATGCCGCCAGACAGTGTGCGGCCATTGTCGCGAAAGCCCAAAACAAGCGAAAACCCTTGATTGTCGGCCTGATTCGTCCGTGGCTGCTAGGAGTCGTCCTGCGCGTGGCGCCACGATTCACGCCCTTCGATCTCGAGAAGTTCTTGGCCTACCACTTCACCAAGGTCGGTCCGCAGACGCGCTTGATGCTGGACACCTACATCGACAGAGGCCATGCGATGAAGATGCCGACGGACGGCGTCAAGCGCCTCAAGATGGGGCTATCGACCCCGCCGGCCTAGAAGCAGCTGGTGCCGAGCTTAGGTTTGAAGACGCAGCCCACCTTGGCGTCGCAGCTGTCGGACGTGCAGTCCTTGTCGTCGTCACAATCCAAACTGTCGTGCTCACAATCTTTGTCCCCGCTGTCGCATTTGTCTTTCGTGCAGGGCTTGCCGTCATCGCACCTCAGGACCGTCGCCTTGCACTGGCCGAGGCCATTGCACGCCGCTGTCTTCGCGCACCAACCGGCGCTGCACGGCGTGCCCTTTGGCTTGGGCGTCTCTTCGCAAGTCGCCTTGCCGCCAACGTTGACACAGTTGCGGAACTCGCAGGCGTTGTTGCTGCAGCTCATGATGCTGCCGCCGGCGCACTTGCCCTGGGAGTCGCACTTGGTGTTGGAGGTGCATGGATCGCCGTCGCTGCACGAATTGCCCTCGTTCGATTTGGCTTCGCACTTGCCGTTGTTGCAGACATCCGTGGTGCAGGGGTTGCCGTCGTTGCAGTGACTGTCCTTCCCGCAGCCGCAGCCGGCGCCAGGTTTGAAACTGCCCATACAGATCCCTGTTGCGTCACACTGGTCCTTGTTCGTGCACTTGTTTCCGTCATCACAGCCCGCGCCTGCTGTGACCGGTTTGTAGGCACACTTGTCTTCCGATGCGCTGCAGTACGCCGTGTAGCACGGCCCAGGCGGCGTGCAGGTGATGGCCACGGACCCTTGGCAGCCGCCCGTACCATCGCATTTGTCGCCGGAGGTGCACTTGGTGCCGTCGCTGCAGGACTTGCTGCTAGGCGCAGGTTTGGTGGTGCAGTTGCCAGTCGTTGGGTCGCAAGCCCCGATCGCGCACGTCGTCGCGTCTGGGCACTTCTTCGTGCCACTTGCGATGCACTTTCCGGTCTTGCAGTACGTGCCCGCCGTGCACTTGCTCCCGTCGCTACAGGTCGTGCCATCTGCCTTGTTCGTGGACTTGCAGCTGTCGGTTGACTCGTCGCAGCTGCTGGTCGCACAGGCCGTCCCCAGACAGGTACGCGGCTCCAACATCACGCACGCGCCCTTGCCGTCACAGTTGTCACCAGCGGTGCAGTACTTTCCGTCATTGCACTTCGTTCCCTTGGTGAACGGCACCGCGATGCAGGAGTACGAGCTCGCTGAGTCGGAATGACAGGTGCCCTTCGCACACATGGTGTGTTTGCCCGTGCAGTCCGGCGGCGCGCCCTTTTGGCAGGTACCCGACTTGCAGAAGTCGTTGGTTGTGCAGCCATTGCCGTCCGCGTCGCAGCCGGTGCCGTTGGGTTTCGTCGTCAAGCCGCACTGGCCGGTCTTGGGGTCGCACACGCCCTTCTTGCAGGCGCCGTCGATCCCTGAGCAGTCCTTTGGCTTGTTACCTGCCTTACAGGCGCCCGCGTCGCAAATCCCGCTGCCAGCGACCTGACATTTGTCTCCCGTATCGCACGCGACCTTCTTGCTGGCTGCGATGGCTGTGTTTTGGCACTTGCCGCTGGCGCACTTGTCAGCCGTGCAGCCGTTGCCGTCGCTACAGTCGCCGTCAGCCTTACACTCGCACGTGAACGTCGACTTGCATTGGCCGAGGCCGCACTTCCAGGTCGTGCACGAGTCCCCGTCTTTGCACTTGCCACCCTCATTGGCCACGGTCTGCAAACAGCCCGCCGAGGGTGAGCAGGCGCCGGTTGTGCACGGGTTGCCGTCATCGCACGTCTGGTCAGCGGCCTTGAATTTGCAGTCGCCCGTGGACTTGTCGCAGCTGTCGACGGTACAGGCGATCTTGTCGTCGCAGGCCTTCGGTGTGCCGACGCAGCCACCCTTGCTGCAGACGTCACTGGTCGTGCAGGCCGAGCCATCATCACATTTAACGCCTTCCTGAGCGCCATAAGTGCAGCCGCCGCTCGCATTGCAGCTGTCCTTGGTACAGGCATTATTGTCATTGCAATCGACGTCCTTACCCGCCGCGCATTCGCCCTTAGTGCAAGTCGTGCCTTTCGTGCAAGCGTTGCCATCGAAGCACGTTTTGCCCTCATTTTTAGGCTCATCAACGCACTTTCCGCTGGTCGGATCGCAGACGCTCTGGCTGCAGGTCGAGCCGCTGGTCGTACACGAGACAACCGACTTCGGATCCACGACACAGCTGCCTTTTTCGCACTTCATCGCGCCGAGGCAGAGGTTGGCCGACTTGCAGTCGGCTTCGCTTTGACAGCTGCAGGTCGACGTGCCGGTGCACGCGCCCTTGCCGTCGCAGTGGTCGTCCTTGGTGCACGTGTTGCCATCGTTGCAGGTGAGCGTCACCGAGGACGCACCCATCACAGCGCAGCCGACCTTTGCATCGCAGCCATCCTCGGTACACGGGTCGCCATCGTCGCAGACGCCATCGTTGGCCGTGTGGGCGCAGCCCTTGTCCTTGATGCAGGAGTCCGTCGTGCAGGTCACGCCGTCACTGCAGTCGAGCGCAGTTGCTGCGCATTTACCCTTGTCGCAGTGACCCTCGCCGGTGCAGGCGTCCCCGTCATCGCACTTCTTCGTGAGGTCGGTGATGGGATCATGGCGCACGGCCTGGCCGTTGTCGCAGTAGTCCTGCGTGCACGGGTCGCCATCGTCGTAGGCGGACTGTGGCGTGTCGGAGCATTTGCCGCTGATGCACTGCTTGCCACAAGCGAAAAAGCCACAATTGGTGCCATCTTTGGCAGGCGACCCGACGCACTCGGCCTTGGCATTGCACGTGAACGCTTGGCACTGATCGCCGCCGCCGTCATCGGGCTTACAGGTTGAATCTACCGGCCGTTCAGTCAATTGGCAGCTTCCGTTGACGCAATCGGCGACCTTGCATGGGGTCAACCCGAGGACCTTGCCGGCGCAGTCTCCCTTGGTCAGGCACTGCACCGCGTCAGCTGGCTTGTTCGCGTCCTCTTTGGGGGTGTCAGTGTCTTTGTCATCGGCGCCGGTGTCAGACTGTTGCCCACCGTCGGCGATGACGTCGGTGACTTGGCCGGTATCAGCGAGCTTGTCGAGGTGTGCCTTGACCTCCTGTTCTGATGCGATGTCTGGCAGACAGCCCAAGGGCGCCATCAGCAGGATGAGCAGCACCCAACGCGATAGCTGCCAGCGTTCGGCCACGACTTGACCTCGACCTGCGACCCTGAGGTGCTGGTCCATATTCCTTGTCGTCTTCATCAAAACCGCCCGGTGAGAGTCCACCCCATGGTGTGAGGCGAGAGGGTAGGTTGCAGCTGCCAGGCCGTCTTTTTGGGCTTGTCTTTCAACCAGAGCCAGCCGGTCCAAGCGAGAAAGCCCACACCGATGGCGGTGCTGCCGATGGCTACTTTCTGCCAAGCGCGCGCAGACGCAGCCGATTCCTTGTGGCTGTCCGCTTGGGCCTGGTTCTGCACAGTCTTGTTGAGCTGATCGGCACTCAGATCTGACGCGATAGAGCGAGCGACCAGCCACGAGACTGCGCCGCCCAGCACCAATCCACCGCCCGTTGCTGCCTGCCAAATCGGGAAGCTCGACCCCGTCACCGCGCCTTTCTTTGCGCCGGATGTCTTAGGCTCGCTCTTCATGTGTTTGTCGAGCTTGAGCACCTTTTTTTCGGCGTAGGTGCGGTTTTCGCCGGGAATATCAGGGAGCTCCAGGTACATCGAGTACAAAGCGTAGGCCCGGCGGTGCTGGCCGGCTTTCTCGCGGGCAGTGGCTGCTGCGTAGAGAAGTTGCGGCCGCTTGATGATGGCGTACGCGTCCATGAATGCCGCGGCAGCTTCCTTGTAGAGCGAACTCTGAAAATAGGCGCGCGCTTCGGTCGCCCGCGCTTCGGCCCGAGAGAGCTGAGTCTTCGTCGGTTTGGCCTGTGCTTCTGGGCTAGTCAAAAGGGGGGCTGCCGTGGCGAACAACACCACGAGCGAGCATCGGATACCGAATACGCCGTTGCGTCGTACCACCGTGCCGGTTCGACTCCGTTCCTTCATCGTCTACCTCGAAGCCTGACGGCCGCTGTGTGTGGTCATCCCGACCGGGGGCAACTCACATTTTCACACACGCACACGGTATCGCACCACCTATGGCATCTTCAAATTTTCGTCGAGATCTTGACTCGGTGGCATGCCGTCAACTGCCCCTGTCTGGACGACTCATTGGGCAGACTCTGACAGCGGACGTTGCATGCTCTGGTGTCGAGGCGTGTACCTACGCCATGCAGACGCCGTCGTCCCGCGATGACGCCGACCCTTGCACGGCTGAGCTATGTGACGGCTAGTCCGGTAAGTGCTTGCATTGCAAGCGGTCTGGCGCGGCGTGCTCCGATGGCAACACGTGCACTGGACCGGACAGCTCCACTGCTGGAAAATGTGTCGGCAAGCCCGTTGTCGGTTGCTGAGCCTTGTCACACTGGAGATCGCATGCCCACAGACCGCCCTGAGGCGACGCTCGCCCCTTTGACCGTCACAGTAGAGCGAACGGCCATCGTCGCCCAGCATGGCCCTGTCGGCGCTCGCCACGGTTGGATGGTGCTTCACGGATTGGATCAGCGCGCGGCAGCGTTCCTTGCGCCATGGACGCGAATTTCCGGCCAGAAAGCGCGCAGGGTGCTGGCGCCGGAGGGGCTGTCGCGGCACATCCTCGATACCAAGACCGACGCCACCGGCGCCTGTTGGACGACCATCCCGGATAGGCCCATCGACATGGAAGACACCTACCGCTGGCTCGATGCGGCCGCGGAGCGACTCGATGCGGAGGCGGGCGATGGTGCGCGGGTGCTGTTGGGGTTTTCCCAGGGCAGCATCATGGCCGCGAGGTGGGTGATCCAGCGGGACCGGGTGTGGGATGCGGTCCTCATCTGGGGCGGCGCGATCCCGCGGGGGGTCGATCCACACGCCCTGGCGGCCCGCTCGAAGACGGGCAGGGTCGAGCTGGTGGTGGGCGATCGCGACCAATTCGCGACCCCGGAGCGTCGGGCTCAGATGAAAGCCGCGCTGAGCGCCGCGGGTGTGCCGGTCAATGTCCGTACGTTTCCTGGTGGCCACCGCTTGGACGACGGCACCCTGGAGGCCCTGGCGGCTGAGCTTGAAGGGGCAGCCGAGTTTGAAGGGGCGGCTGATACGATTCGCCGATGATTCGGCTCGTCTCTCGCCCCGAACGTCTGATGCGGCGGCTCAGTCTTTGATGCGCACTTTCTTCAGACTCAACGCGAACCAAACAAACAGCAGGGTCACAGCCAGCCCGTACCATGTCGCGGCGTACTCGACGTGCTTGCTCGGCGCCATCCGCTGCGGATGCACAAAGCCGTCGTAGGGCAGGCGTTCGATGTCCATCGGCTTGCCCACCGCCATCTCGCCGGCTTGTAGCAGCAGGCGCGGCTCCAGATCGTTCACGGTCTTGGCGATGCCCAGGGGATAGGCCCGCAGCCACGTGGGCCGTTCGGCGAAGGTGCCCGTCGGCCGTTGCACCGGCTTGGACGGCGTGATGTGCAGCCTGCCCGTGATGGTGCGGGTCGGTTTTGCAGCGACCGACGCGATGTATCCCTTGACCTTGTCGTCCGGCATCCACCCGAGATGCACCAAGATGCGCGCGTGCGGCCCCTTCTGGCCCTTCATCGGCATCATGATGCCGTAGCCGCGCTTGCCGAGGATGTACCGCGCCGTGAGCAGCTGCGCCTTGTCGGGCTCGAGTTCGCCGGTGAGTTTGGCCCGCCGATATTGCAGCGCCGCCAGTCGTTCGGTCGCGCCGTCAGCGCCCTTGATCTCACCGAGGTCCGTCACCGCCGGTTTTTCTTCGAACTGCAGCCGGTGATAGCCGATTCGCTCCAAGGCCTCGTAGTAACGATTGCGCTGCCAGTTGCCGAGCATGATCAGCACGACCAGCATGCCAATGGCGATCGCCGTCAGGATGAGATTGGGGCGTAGCACGCGCTTGTGCTGACCCTCGTCGCCGTCCGTCTCTGGAGTCGGGTTGTCCATTGGAGTCCTCATTCGCAGTGATTACTTGCCGGGGTGCTCGCTGAGCCAGCGCAATCCAGCGTCGAGTTTGGCCAGGGAAGCGTCGTCTTTTTCGTACAGCGCGCGCATGCGGCCCTGACCGTCGACGAGCACAAAACGTAGGCCGTGGGCCGTGTCGATAGGGGTAGGCTTGTCGGCGATCTCTTCCACTTTCATCCCGAGTTTCCGGTCTTTTCGGATGATGGGCTGGTAGAAACCACGCACCACCAAATTCTCCATGGCCTTGTAGTCCGAGCGCGCGAAATTCCAGATCTTGGGGTCAGCTTTATACTTGCGCCCGAAGGTTCGCAGCGCCTCTGGCGTGTCCGACGCTGGATCGACCGAGATGCTGACGATTTTGGGCCCGCCAGCTCTCCGCCACAGCTGCACTTTCGACTGCAGGCGGGCGGTGGCCTTGGCCAAGGGCGGGCAGGAGCTCGGGCAGGACGTAAACAGAAAGTTGGCCGCGAAGGGCTGACCGCTGAGTTGCTCGCTGCCGATGGGCCGGCCCTTTTCGTTGACGAAGCTCCAGGTGGGCAGCGTGCCTAGGGGTGGCTCGGCGAGCTCGGGGGGGGGCGTGTCGGCACAACCCACACTGGCGAGCATCAAAGTCACCAATAACCAAGTGCGAATCCACATCATTTGCCTCCAGCGGGGGCCGAGAGCCACTTCGCGGGCGGCAAGGGACCGGTCAGCGTCTTGAGAAAGGCGATCAGCTCACTGGACGGTACTTCCGGGTCGATCTGTTTGAGCACCAGGTCGCGGTGACCAATCTGCGGTTTGGTCGGCAGCGTCTTGTAGAAGGTCATCACCTCGGCGAGGGTCTGAAATTGGCCGCCGTGCATGTAGGGCCCTGTTTTTTCGACGTTGCGCAGGGTCGGTGTCTTGAACGCGCCCAGGAAGTCCTCGAAGCGGGGGTCCAAGAAGCGCAGCTCATCGCAGACTTTCTGGTCACTAAACGCCCCACCACACGAAAACGGGTCCTTCTTTACTTCGTCGGCACCGTCGGTGCGGCCCATGTCGATGCCGCTCTTACCTTTGGTCTTCGGCAGGCCGATGTTGTGAAAGCCGCGATCAGTTAGCAGTGGCCCGTTGTGACAGTTGATGCATTGGGCGCGGCCGACAAAGGCACGCAAGCCGCGGCGGGCGTCGTCGCTGAGATGACCACCACCTCTGGCATCTCCCGCCTTGAGAGCAGCGACGTAGGCGTCAAACGGGGCAGGGCGGGGCAGCAGCTTGCGTTCGTACGCTTCGATGGCCTTACCGAAGTTGGCAAACGCGCGATTGACGCCCACGCGGTCGACCGGCGCCATGGCCATCCATGCCTTGTGGTCCGGGTGTGCGTCGTTGAAGCGGTGGGGGCGCGCGCGCTTGGGATAGCGCTTTGCAGGCTTCATCGCAGGCAGCTTGCCAAAAATGGCTTCGTACTCAGCCCGATAGTGCTTGGCGAGGTGGTGCACGACGCCAGCGCGGGTGAAGTCGTGCTCCACATCGCTCTCGATGGGCCCCAAGGCCTGCGACCAGAGGCTGTCCTTGCGTCCGTCCCAGAACTGAAACGGCGACCACTGGCTGCCGACAACCGTTGGGGCGTGCCGACCGGTGGTGCCAACGCCTTTGGCGAGCACCTTGCCGTCGGTGAAGTAGCGGCCAGGCGTGTGGCAGGTCTGGCAGGCGACCTTCCCGTTGCTGCTCATGCGTTTGTCGAAAAACAGCTTATGACCCAACGCAGCGGCGCGCGGATCGTCGGCGAAGCGGTTGCCGGGGCTCGCGTGGGGCTTGGGCAACGGCGACAGGCTCTCGATCAGTTGCAGCTCGTCCTGGCTCCACGGTCGGTCGGGATCCAGCTTGGGGGTGCATCCCCAGGCGATCGCCACGACCAGCATGGCGGCGAGCGTTCGCATGACGCGGCGTTTGCTCACCTAGAGCGCCTCGGGCGGCTGGTCGAAGGGCAGCTTGATGGTCTCCGTCTTGCCGGCCGCCGTGACCGCAATCTCAAACTGCCACTTGCCGTGCATGTGCAGCTTCATTCCCTCGGTCAGCCACGCGCCGCTTGGGCGAGGTGCGTGCTGCGGCTTGGTCATCATGCCGTGACCGTGAGCAGGCATGGTCGCGTCGACAGCCACGTCGGTGGGCTTGACGGCCTTGCCGTCCAAGGTGGTGACCACAGTGCGTACGGTAAAGAGCTGCGAGACTTTAGGGGTTTTGGGGTCAAAGTGCAGGGCCACTGCGAACTGCTTACCTTTGCCTTGCAGTGCAGCCGATTTGCCGCTCGCAGGCTGTTTCTTGGCGCTGGCAGTGGCTTTTTCAGCTGCTGGATCAGCCTTCTTCGTGGCCGCACCTTCCGCACCCGCGGGGGCTGCGACTGCAGTTGGCGCTTTCTTACTGCAGGCCGCGAGCGAGACCATGACCACTAGGCCAACAAAGAACATGCGAATCATTTAGGACTCCTGCGCGGCTCGGCGTCGGTCGATGCTGTCGATGCCGGTTGTGCCGCGCTTGGGCGTACCTTTGAGCGCCCACTGAGCAAATACGTAACCCAGCCCACCCCAGAGGATGAGGCCGCCCGGTAGCCACATGAAGATGCCGCCGATCTGCTGGTCTGAGATGGCCGTGAGCCCCCAGACGCGCGGGGCCTTCAAGTAGAACGTGTAGATCACTTCGTTTTGCATGCTGATGAACACACCGAGGGACTTCATCGCCGCCATGTTGAAGAACACGTACATCATGAGCGCACCGTGAGTTGGCCGCGGCAGCTCTTTGAGTGGGCTCAGGATGGGGAAATAGAAGATGACAGCGGTGCTCATGAAGAGCAGGTGCTCGACGATGTGCCACTCGTGGGCTTCCAACGCGAGGTTGTACATCGCTGGGAAGTGCCACAGCCAAGTGACACCGTTGAAGATGAAAAAC
>JAGSHB010000011.1 GCA_023954815.1 Myxococcales bacterium
CTAAGAGCGCCCCCAGGTGCGGCAAGCCGCGACTTCCCCATCTCTGGGTTGTGTGCTGCGTCATTGCATGACTCTCGCAGCACGCCGGTCGCCACCCCACTCGCCTACCGCATTTACCGCCGCTGTCACGTCGTCGGTTGGCAGTCCGACGAGGTGACAAATAATTTGACGACACCCAGCAGCGGGCGGACGTTTGACGCCACCGCAGGAGGCGCGCGATGTCGAGGGTCACAGGAATCGGACAGGGGATTGGGCAGCGCTTGCGCAAGGCCGTCGGACAGGGCGCGCTGCGCCGGATGGATCGCGGCGCTGGCGGTGGGATCTGTATTGCCGTGGCCGCTCAGAAGGGCGGTGTCGGCAAGACCACGACGGCGGTTCACCTGGCTGCATCGTTGGCCGAGCACCATCACCTCGAAGTGTTGCTCATCGACCTGGACAACCAGGGCCACGTCGCCTCGAGCCTGCGTGCCCACCTACGCGGCGCTGCCAACGAGACAGTCTCGAGCGTCTTGCTGGGCCGAGACCTTTCGCTGCTCGATGCGGTCGTAGCGACCAATATTCCCCGCCTGAGTGTGACTGCGGCCGATCGCCAGTTGTCATCGACCGAGGCGCAACTCGCAGGCCGGATTGGCCGCGAACTGCTGCTGCGTCGCGCGCTGGTAGAGGTGCGCCGCCGATTCGACGTCATCATCTTGGATTGTCCACCCAACCTCGGCTTGCTGACGCTCAATGGACTCGTCTCCGCCGATCACGTCTTGGTGCCGTGCGACCTGAGCATCTTGAGCTTGGAGGGGGTAGACGACTTGGACGACACCCTGGGCAACCTCGACGTGATGCTGGGCCGCGCGCCCGAGCTGTTGGGGCTGGTCCATACCCGCGTCGATCGCCGTAACAAGCGCCAAAATGCGACGATTCGTGCAGCGGTGGCTGAACGCTACACGGGCCGGGTTCTCCAGAGCGAAATCGGTGTCAATACAGATATTTCGGGAGCTCAACTCGTCGGTAAGACCATCTTCTCAGCTCGCCCGGATGCACGTGGAGCAGAGGATTACCGCGCCCTGGCTGACGAGATCTACGCCGCGCTGTGGCCAGTTCGTCGGGTCGCAACACCCGCAGCCTAGCTCAGCGCGCGGGTCGTCAGACGACGCCTTTGCCCGACATGCAGACGTAGCACGGTCCCCATTGGGGCTGTGGTCATCTGTGGTGGCTTGCTGTTGAACGCTGGTAGGTCGCCCTAGGCCGAGGCGGCAACAGGCTTGTCTGGGCCCTGGCTCTCGTCAATAATCTCATTGAGTTCAATCAGAATCTCATCTTCAGGCCGCTGACGGGCCACCGAGATCTCTTTGACCAACAGCGTACGAGCTTGGTCGAGCATCTTGCGCTCACCGAACGACAAATTCTTGGTGTACTTGAGGCGACTCAAGTCCCGCATGACCTCTGCGATATCGTGCAGCGAGCCAGTGTTGATCTTCTCGACGTAGCGACGGTAGCGCCTGTTCCACGTCTGCCGATCGATGGTTTTTGTGCGCTCACGCAGCAAGTCGTACACAGCGCCGACGTCATCGCCACCAACCACCTTACGGAGTCCGACAGACTGCACTTTTGATACAGGAATCATGATCTTACGATCAGAGTCCAATACCCGCAGCATGTACAAAACCACGGTAGTTCCGGAGATCTGCTTGGACTCGATGCCGGTGATCTCAGCCACGCCTTGCCCTGGGTAGACCGCGCGGTCGCCGATCTTGAACATCATATGCGGGACTCCTTGTGAGACAGTTGGTGCAGGAACGGACAACTCACTCAGGTGACAACACAAAGACCCTGCGGTCTGTTCCTTTCGCACGCAGATATAATCGGCGCGCCACCCACCCACTCTAGCACCGGCTGCATTCGCCTTCAAGGTGAAGCTGCACGCAGCGGGCCGGCTGATCGAAAATTATCGGTAAGTTGCGTCGAGTTATTCGACAGCATTCACAAGGTCGTGCGTGCCTTGAGAGCTCGTCCAAGCGTGCCTTGGTCGATGTACTCAAGCTCGGAACCCTGCGGGACTCCTGAGGCGATGCGGCTGAGCAGCAGGTCAGGCGTACGCGTCAGAAGCGACTTGATGTAGGCGGCGGTCGCTTCACCTTCGACCGAAATCGGCGTCGCCAGAATGAGCTCCTCGATGTGCCCCTGGCCTGCGCGCTCTACCAGCTCGGCGATCCGCAGCGACGATGGCCCGACCCCGCGAAGAGGCGACAGGATGCCGTGTAGCACATGGTAGTGACCGCCAAACTCACCCGTCGCCTCGATTGCGAGCAGGTCCGGGACACCCTCCACCACGCAGACGAGACTCGGATCGCGGCGTGGGTCGTTACAGATCTCGCATAGCTCGGCGCCGCTGAGATGACCGCATTGGCTACAAAACCCGACCGAGTCGTGCAGCACCGACAGGGCGTCGGCGAGTTGAGCTGACTCCTCACGTGGGCGCCTGAGTAGATGAAACGCCAATCGCAGCGCAGATCGCTGCCCAACACCGGGAAACCGGCCCAAAAGCTGAGCGACGTGGTCGAGCGCTGGCGGTAGTTGTTCGCTCACGGGCGGTGCTCTGGCTCGCCGTCGGCTTTGTCCGCGATGGTATTGAAGACGGTCCCTGAAAAGACAGAGACGACGCGTTGCACATCGGGATCTTGCTCGAGCGCGGCTTCACGCTGGGCACGGAGCTCTGCTGCGCTCAGGTTGCCCTTGGCAGCGAGGCTTTCGGTCTGCGCGCGTTCGTCCACCTCGGCGGACTCCACGACGTAGCGTCCGCCAAAGGCTTCGCTCGCCCCTCGGGTCAGCGCGTCGCGAATCTCCGGCGTCGCGGCTTGCCGCTTCATGAAGGTATTGCCGAAGGCCAACGCGATACGGCCAGGACCGCTGCTCTGGATCACCGCGTGCTTCAACACACCGGCTGCTCGCTTGTCGGTACGCTCCAGCGTCTGATGCCATCGGGCCAAGTCCGAATCATGCAGGCTGCGCCCTCTCGGACCGTCCATCGCGGGCGTTGGTGGGGCAAACTCCGCGGCTGCCGGCGCGCCTGTCACCCGAGCTCGCTCGTGGGAACTGTTGGCTGTGGATCTGGCCGTCGGTGCGCCCTGATTGGACCTGTGTGCGCGTGGGCTGGCAGGTCCAGCGCCGTCGTCGTCCCCGCCGCCGCGGGAGACAGGTGAACTTGGGCGGCCCGCTGGTTGCCGCGGTCGGAGTCGGCTGCCACCGGGCGAAGCGGGGCGCCCTACCGGCGCGCTACTTTGCGGCCGGTTTGTGGTCTGTGGATGGGGTTGACGGGCCTGTCGCGGCGGCAGCGCTGCGCGGCTGTGGAGCAAGGTCTCGACACGCCCGGCGAGTTCGGCGACATCGCGCAGGGCCGCAGCGCGGCACAGGCGTACGACGCCCAACTCCATCACCAGCCGTGGATGGCGCGCTCGGGCAACCGTCTCAGCGAGTTCTAGCAGGACATGGGCGAGGCGCTCCAGCTCGTTGGTGTCGATTCCTTGGGCCATTTTGGCCAGCGCCTCGACTTCGGATTCGGCCCGATCGACGAGATCTCGGGCGGCGCTGCCCGCCAGGCGGATCATCAATAGATCGCGCGCCTCCATCGCCAACGTTTTGCCAAATGTGCGCAGATCCATGCCGTGGGTGTGGGCCGCACCGACCGATCGCAGGGCAGCCGGTGCATCACGGCTGAGCAGTGCCTGCATCAACGTGGCCGTGCGGTTTCTGTCCGCCACGCCGAGCAGCGCGGCGACCTCGTCTGCGGCCATGTCTGCGCCGCCGAATGCGATGACCTGATCGAGCACGCTCAGAGAGTCGCGCATCGAGCCGTCGCCCTCTCGCGCCACCAAGAACAGGGCTTCAGCGTCGATGTTCACGCCCTCGGATTCGCAGATTTTGGCCAGCGATTTGACGACCTCTCCCGACCGAATACGGCGGAAATCGTAGCGCTGGCAGCGGGAGCGAATGGTCACGGGCAGGCGTTGTGGGTCGGTCGTCGCGAGCACAAAGATCACGTGGGGAGGCGGCTCTTCTAGCGTCTTCAAGAACGCGTTCGCTGCCTCCGTGGTGAGCATGTGGGCTTCGTCGATGATGTAGACCTTGTGGCGATCGCGGGCAGGGGCGTAGCCGACGCCTTCACGTAGCTCGCGAATCTCCCCGATGCCGCGATTGCTGGCCGCGTCGAGCTCGTGCACGTCGATGCAGGTGCTGGTGGAGATCTCCTTGCAGGGTGCGCATGTGCCACACGGCGTCGCGGTCGGGCCATCAGCGCAGTTGAGCATCTTGGCCAGGATCCGCGCAGTCGAGGTCTTGCCTGTGCCCCGTGCGCCGCAAAAGAGAAAGGCGTGGGCCACGCGATCCATGGCGATGGCGTTGGTGAGGGCGCGGCCGATGTGTTCTTGTCCGATCAGCGCGCCAAGATCCGCCGGCCGGTACTTACGAGCGAGTACGACGTATGACACGGGGCCCTCCGAGAGCTGGCTAGTGATGGTCTGCCGCGGTGTCGATCATGTGTTCGAGACGCGATGGGCAGTGGCAGCCTACGCCGACGCCAAAGGCAATGCGACCCGCGTAGCGTAAAAGGCTGCAAAACGACGAAACGGCCGCCCTCATCAGAGGAACGACCGTTTCCGTCTTGGATTTTGCCAGCGCTTGGCTGCGCTGGTGTCGCGGACAGGGCAGGCGGCACACGACGTCACCGCTACCGTTGCTACCTCTCGGTCCTGGCGGGGTTCACGACTCCGCCGTTGCCGCCTGCCTTATCCGCGACCATCAATCCATTTGGGCGACCTGCACCCCGCCTCGGCGGAGAGACGGGGATTCGAACCCCGGGTACCTTGCGGTACACCCGCTTTCCAGGCGAGTACCTTCAACCACTCGGACACCTCTCCTTGGCCCAAGCACGTCATTGCTGACGGGCAGGGTGGGATGCCTCTTGGTTGCCCTGGATAGCCCTTGTGGGGCTACATGGATCAGGAAAATCCGTTGTCTTGTCGACGCAACCCGACCGAAGTCGAATTTGTTGGCGGAGAGCGAGGGATTCGAACCCCCGGTGGCTCGCGCCACACCTGATTTCGAGTCAGGCACCTTCAACCACTCGGACAGCTCTCCAGTGTGCGTTTGCCAGCGTACTGGCAGCCCCACCGCGCGGGTGGAAGCGAGCGCGTAAGATACACACGCGCGGCCAAATGACAAGCGTGTCGGAGCCCGATGTGCGACTAGCTGAAAATAAAGATGGAAGTGCGAAAAATCGGGATGCTTGTGCCAACCGCGCTACAAAATCTGTGCGCTAGCTAGACAATTCGCCCACGACGATCTGCCTGCCGCCATTGCGCAGGGAGGCAAAGAAGTTGCTGAGCAGCCCACTGGCCGCCCGCTGCCGGACACCTTCGGTGATAACGATGCGGTGGTTGAGGCGATCGTCCGTGCCCATTTCGTAGCAGGAGACCGCAGCTCCCGCCTTCTGATCGCGACAGGCGAAGACGAGGCGACCGACACGACTGTTGATGCAGGCCCCCATGCACATGGGACAGGGCTCGAGCGTCACATAGAGGGTGCACTCCATCAGCCGCCACGTGCCGAGCACACGCCCCGCCATCCGCAGCGCCAAGACCTCGGCGTGCGCTGTGGGATCGTGATCCCGCTCGCGACGATTTCCGGCCACAGCCACGATCTCACCCTCATGAACGACCACAGCACCGATCGGCACTTCGCCCTTGCGGCCTGCGTCGGTGGCAGCCTGCAAAGCGCGGTCCATGAAGTATTCGTCGCGGGTCTCAATGGCCATGGGAAGTTGTCTGAGGGAGGTGAGAAATGGGTGGGAGGCACCTTGTACACTGAAATGAGGTCGCGTGGGCGCAAAACGACAAACGCCCCGACTCTTGCGAAAGAGCCGGGGCGCGAGGGCGGGCCCAGCAGGACTTGAACCTGCAACCTCCGGTTTCGTAGACCGGCGCTCTATCCAGTTGAGCTATGGGCCCTCGGTAGTCGACATCGCGTGTGCGGCGGAGTGGGGGGGATTCGAACCCCCGATACCCTTTTGGAGTATACTCCCTTAGCAGGGGAGCGCCTTCAGCCGCTCGGCCACCACTCCAGTTTAGGGAATCGGATCATGCGAAGGAGTGCTTGGCGGAGGAGGAGGGATTCGAACCCTCGGAGGCTCTCACCTCGACGGTTTTCAAGACCGCTGCCTTCAACCACTCGGCCACCCCTCCATCGTACCGGACACGACTCCGAAGAGCGTGTACGAGCTGCTGCAATCGATCTGCTTCGTGCTATCCAACGGCTGTTGGAGTCCCTCGAAGCGGGCGCGATGCGGCGGGTTCCATAGCGGACCAATTCCCGTGCGATGCTGACCAGTTGTCATTTTGAGATCGCCTGAGCTTTCTCGGGTCGATGGTGCGCGCGGCGCCATCTGTGCCCCCCTATCCGGGCGGCGGGACGTGCTTGTACCTACATTCACATGGGCGCGCAAGCCCTCTTATGGGCAAAAATGGGGAGAACTGAAAAAAGTTCTATTCGGGGGCGCAGCATCCGACTTGGCGGCGATTGGGCTTGCCCGGATTTTCGTCGGCGCACACACTCCGCAACCATGGAAGGTCGCCCGAACATTCAGCCGCTGATTATCGCTTTGCGGTCCGGTCTACCGGTTGAGTTTGCAGCGGAAATAGCAGACAGCACCGGCCTAGATTTCCGATCCGTTCGTCGCCTCGTTGACCTCTGGACCACGGTGGCGGAAGTAGCTAAAACGCCTGATTTATCGGGTGAAACTGTCGGTATCGTCGCTCCCGGCAATCTCTTCATAGCGACTTGGCAGCTTGTCATGGAGGCGCTGGCTTGCGGGGCTCACGCTCGTGTTCGCGCAAGTCGCAGGGACGCGCGATCGGTGGCGGTGCTGCAGCGGCTGTTGCAACGTCACGTGCCGCCGCTCGCAGCGCGCATTGAGGTACGGCATTTCTCCCCTGATTCGCCCGCCGATTGGCGCGCCTTTGGGCAGGGGCTCTGCGCCCTCGTCGCCCAAGGTAGCGATGGGGCATTGGCAGGGCTGCAGCGACAAATCGGCGCGCATCATCCGGACCTGCCACTTCGCCTCCACGGCCACAGGCTCTCGTTTGCATGGGCTGCGGGCGTTCCTTCCTCCGACGGTTGGCAGGCGCTCGCTCACGACGTGCTGTTGGCCGACGGGCGCGGTTGCATGGCCCCACGCGCGCTGCTGGTGGCAGGTCCGATCGGCCATGTCGATGAGGTGGGAGCGACGTGTGACGCTGCTCTTCGCAAGGCGGCTGAGGCGTTTCCTCGGGGCCAGCTCCCCCCTGACTTACCAGCAGTGCACCGGGCTTGGGTCGAAGAACAGCGCTTCGCTGCGGCGATGGACGGGCGCCCATTTGCTGCTGCCGTACGCGAAGATTACGCCTGGGTGGTTGTTGGGGGCGCCTGCTCAGGGCCGATCTCGCCAGCCGATCTGGGTCCCGGTGGTCGTTTGTTGGTTGTTCGTGCTGCATCGGAGCAGCTATCGCAATGGCAGTTGACGGCGCCACATACATCCACGGTCGCGCTGTGGCCCTGGCCGTCGCCTGAGCAGGCAGAGCGGCTGCAGGCTATCGGTGTGCGTCGGTGTTGTGCTTTGGGGCAGATGCAAGCGCCGCCGTGGACGCTCACCAGTGACGGCGGGCCCCTCGGGGAGTTTTCGCTTCCGACTTGAGAAGGCGCACCGCTCTCAGCGAGATTTCTTCGGCATCACAAAGCGGACCTGCTTACCTCGGGCGACGTACAGCGGCACCATCTCTTTGACCGGATACCAGCCGCTGATTTGCAGTAGATCGCGCACCGTGTCTACCCGGCGACGATCAGCCTGGACGATGACGTCCCGCGGCCTCACTCCGACAGCTTCAGCCGGCCCACCACGGTCTACGCGAACCACCAAAACACCGGTGCGGGCGACGATGCCAAAACGCTTTCGGAGCGCGGGGGTCAGCTGCGTCACATGCATACCCAGACCCGGGATACTGATGTCAGATCGGGCGTTCTTCCTTGGTGATTGCTTCTTCTTCGCACCGCCAAACCGCCCAGGCAGCGCCGCCAACGTCACGGTGACTTTCATCGGTTTCCCGCGCCGCACCATCGCGATCTCGATCCGTTTTCCAACCCCACCCGAAGCTGCCAACCAAGGCAGGTCCGTCGACTTTCGCACCACATGTTCGCCGAACTTGATGATGACGTCCCCAGGTCGCAGCCCGGCATTGGCGGCTGGGCTCTTGGTCGCCACAAATCGGACGTATGCCCCCACAGCACGGTTGAGGCGCAGACTGCGCGCGACCTCCGCCGTCACCTCGCCGACCGACAGGCCGAGCCAGGAGCGTTCGACGCGGCCCCGGGCCAGCTGTGGCACGAGCGTCTTGGCCATGTTGCTCGGAATGGCGAAACCGATGCCCTGGGCCTTGCCATGGATGGCGGTGTTGATGCCGATGACCTCACCCTTGATGTTCACCAGGGGACCGCCAGAATTCCCCGGATTGATGGAGGCATCGGTCTGAATGAAGTTGGCGTAACGCGTCGATCCTGGCCTCAAGTTGCTGCGGCCCTTGGCGCTGACGATGCCGGCCGTCACGGTGTGGCCCAGGCCGTATGGGTTTCCCACGGCGACGACCCATTCTCCGATATCCAGCGCGTCGGAGTTCCCAAGGGGTACGACCGCAAACGGGGTCTTGGCGGTCACTTTGAGCAGCGCCAGGTCCGTGCGCGGGTCGCGGCCCACCACAACAGCGGGGAAGGTACGATCGTCGGCTGTGCGGATCTGAATTCGCACCGCGCCATCGATGACGTGGTTGTTCGTCAAGATGTAGCCGCTCTGGTGGATAAAAAAGCCAGTTCCCGACGCAGACACGACTTTTCTGCGGGTTTCGCGCCCAAAGCGCACATCCGTATTGGTCTTGAGTTTCGACGTATGGATGTTGACCACGGCCGGCGAGATGATCTTGGCCAGACGCGCAAAGGCCCCCATTGTCACGGGGGAGTCGGTGGCTAGGCCCGTGTCAGATGGCTGGCTTTCTGTCCACAGCTGAGCTGCAGCTGGAGGTTTAGCCCACGCGCCGCCGGCGACGAGCAGCAGGGCCGCGACCACTGCGAGATTGCGCACCTGTGCCTTGGCCATAGCTCTCCCTCCTGGCAGACACAACGGAGCG
Source organism: Myxococcales bacterium (assembly GCA_023954815.1). Lineage (GTDB taxonomy): Bacteria > Myxococcota_A > UBA9042 > UBA9042 > UBA9042 > UBA9042. Next base: position 9,198 of record JAGSHB010000011.1, read on the forward strand.
GCTCGGCGATTTATTCCGCGAATATGTGGTCCGGGTGAGTCGCAGCAGCAGCTAATCAACTAGCCGCCAAGCTGTTCTTTTGCGGTGTCGGGTACGCAGTAGCTCTCCGTGTCCGAAAAGGGCCAGCACGTTCCCGCGCCACACTCCGAATCATTCGCGCACGTCTTTGAGCAGACCGATTGCGTGCTGAAGTAGCTGAGGCAAATGGAGTGGGCGCAGTGAGGGTGTTTCGTTACCACACAGCTCGTCGTGCCGTTGTTGCCCTTGTCACTGCCCGTGCAGACGCCCTTCTTGGTCACCTCTTCGTCCAGATCGCAGAGCCCGTAATCCGCCTGTGTTTCACAGCCTGTCGACATCACCGAGAGCAGGGCCAGCGTGCCGATGAGTGCGAAATGAGGGAGGACGTTTCTGCGTGCCATAGGGCTCACCTTAGGGAGGAGACGGGAAGTCGCTGTCGCCATTCGTCCACAGGGCGCCATCGCCTGTCAACTATGACTGATGGTGTTGGTAATTCGACCTAGGAGACTGTGCTTTTTCTCGTTTTTTTGGAGACGCACTCCATGGGGCGCTGTCTGCTGGGATGGGGAAGTCGCGGCTCGCCGCGACTGGGGACGCTCTTAGTCCCCCAATAGAAAAGAAAACTAGCAGCGTGCTGCGGCAGTAATTTTGGTGACGCCGCACGCTGCTAGTACATGCCGATCACCCTGATGAAGAAGCCGCCTTGATCGCGCACGATGTCGCCGGCTGACGTCTGGACGAAATGTGTGAAGTTGTAGCCCGCACCGACGCGTAGCATCTTCCTGAGAATGTAGGACGCCTCGATCAACGCGCCGTGTTCGCTCTGTGATGTGAGGGTGGTGCTCAGGAGGCGATACTCCGCCGCCAAGTCGACCTGAGAGCCGACGTGATAGCCGAGACGGCTAATGAACAGCCACGTATCACTCACCGCTAGCGGGCTATCGGCCATCCGCTCCATCGCTCTGCGCCAAGCGAACTTGTGAGAGAGCTGCAGTTTCCATGGTGTTTCCACGATCGGCTCAAAGCTCACGATGTGCTTGACGCTGCGCTCGCTCGCGCCGCCATCGGCCATTGCCGCAGGCCGCTTTTCGATGAGGTGGGTGTATTTACCAAGCACAGACAGCCAGTTATGGCTCACAGGGCGCCAGGCAGCACCCGTGGTGGCCTGGAGGGTCTCCGCATCGGTTCGATCGGTCGTTTGATTCTCCGTGCGCAAGTAGTTGGTCCGCGCGAAGACCTCGACATCATGACCCACTTTGAAGGTCAGCGCGTTGAGGGACACCAGCTGCACCTTTCGCTGGCCGCCGCGGTCCTTGTCGCCTTCGTCGATCCGCACTTCTTGCCGGCTGGTCAGCTTCAGCACCTTGGAGCGCAGCCACTGCCCGCCGACGCTAAACGTATCGCGAGACAGGCTACCCGAGGGGCCCGAGAACGTCTGACTGCGCTCGTAACCTGCATCGAGGTGCAGTCCCGGTGTGATCACAAAGCGCTTGCCCAAGCCCATCGTCGCGCGGTTCATTCGCCCAGCGTTGAGCGCATCGACCTGGTATTCACCGTAGGCCCGACTCAGCTTGTCTTTGCCGTACCGACTCTCCGCCCCGATCACGGTAGCGCTCATCGGCCTGCCAGTCTGGTAGGTGTCTTCCAGGCGTTGCTGCAGGTACAGGCTCGAGTCCTTGGACAGCTGGGTGCGCAGGCCTGCCATGGTTGAATTTTGGCCACCCCAGCCCAGGCGTTCGCTCACGGTCAGGCTGATGTCATCGGTGAGCTTCCAGTCGACGCCAAGCACCGTCATGAAGTGATCGAGGTACTTGCTGCGATACTGGTTGGCGTCGCCGCCGAGGATGAACTGCTGCTCCGCCCGCAGCGACAGTCGCTCGCTGACCTTGTACGCCGAACCCGCACCGAGGGTCTGACTGTGGATGCCGGTACCCGCGGCGCTCTTGCCGTACATGTAGTGCGCGGCCCCCATGAGTGTGAAGCGCCCCATGCGCTGGGTGTCTTGCAGGGTCACCATCTGCCGTGCGACCGGGGTGAAGCTACCGCTGGTCGACAGCGCGCCAGCGCCCCAGGTTGAGCTGAGACCAGGGCCCTGGAAGGGGTCGCGCCTTTGCCCCGTCAGGATGCCGTCGTAGCGCACGTTGAGCGTATTGTGCTCGCGCAACGTCATGCGTCCAGCGACGCCGATCTTCTGCTGGCCTTGTTCTGTGAGCACGCCGTTGCTGTGGAAACCGGCCTGAACCAACTTGTAGTAGGCCGTCACCTCGCCGTACTGCTTTTTGCCTTTCTTCCCGGATTTGCGGGCTTTTGGCTTGAAACCAAACGCTTTTCCAAGGTCGCGTAGGTCGGCTTTGGCGGAGACCGTGACGGCATGCCCAGAGATTGCGCTGTCGAGGTGGCCACCGGTCGTTGGCCGCTGTCCGAAGCTGAGGCCACCGTCATCAGAGACACTGACCAAGCTATCTCGGGACTGGCTGTAGGCATATTCAGCGCGCACGTGGCTGTGCTTGCCGACCTTGACCTGGGCATGGGCACCGGCGAGGCGGTACGTCGTCGCTGAGGCGCTGCTGCGACTCTCTTGGACGTAGGAGCCGCCGACTTCGATGCGGCCGCCCATGACCTTTTCGCGCACCTGCACACCGACGTTGCTGCCGGCTGTTGCGCCTGGAGTGCGGGCTTCGTAGGTCACCTGGACAAAGACCGGGTGACCGTTCCAGGCGAGGTGTTGGCCGGGCTGTCCCGCCTGACCGACCGCAAAGAAGCTATCGACGGCGCTGTTGACCGGTGACTTGAAGACCACGCGGCCCTGACGATAGTCGATGTTGTAGTCGTTATTGCGGCCCTGTGGGATGCGTGCGAGCTCCACGTTGCTGTCCCGGTCGCGCACGACCAGCCAGACCTTTTCGGAGCCATCGAGCACGTCGCGGTTGCTCAGGTAAAACAGCGATCCACCCGTGCCGCGCAGGTAGTCCGTGCGGCGACTGAGCTGCTGATCTTCCTGGCTGGCGAATACCTTGACGTGCGTGTCCAGCCCGCCCTTGAAGACACGGTTGAACTCCAGGTACCCGCCGTACATGGCCCTGTCGTACCGCAGCAGTTCGAAACCGTGGACGCCGCTCCGGAAGTTGCCCAGCTTCAATTTCGAGCGATCGGCCTGCACGAGCACGTAGAGCATTCCGCGCGCCTGCGCATCCTGAACATCCGTCGTTCCGTCGCCGTACACTGGGTAAAAGCGCTCAGGGTCAAAGAGGTTGGAGCGGAAATCTTCGGTGTCGGTGTTCTTGGCGGTGTCGAGATGAGCCGTGAATCGAATATTCTTAAAGCCGAGGTATTTCCCTTGGATACGCCCCTTCAGGTAGACCGCGCCGCGGCCGTGCAGGAGCACATTTCCTGCTCGAATCGTCGTGCGATCCGTCATGCCATGGACCTTGGTGCCGAGTTGGGCCATGGCCGTGTCGGCGATCGCCATGAGGAAGAAGCTCCGCTGGCCAACCTCGACTTTGCGCTCAATCGTCGCCTTGTGACCGGCTTTGTCGACCGCGACAATACGAACCAGACTCTTGCCAATCGGCAGCTTCACCATGTGGTGAAAGCGCCCGTCGTCTTGCACGGTGACTTGTTGGCCGTTGATCGTGACCGTGTTGCCCGCAACCGTTCGGCCGCGTAGCGCCAGGCGTTCGCTCGTCAGCTTCTTGTCGTTTGACGGCAGCGTCACCGAGAGCTGGGCAGCCGCGACATCACCCGCTTCAGCGCGACTGACCTCGTGCGTATCGAACTTGGCGAGGGTCTTGTCTTTGGACGTCTCAGTTGGCTTTTTCCCTGTATTTCCGGACTTCTCTCCCCTGTTAGCTCCGGCTTTCACGGTGGCCTTCTTCGTCTTTTCGACCGCTTTGGCAGGGGAGTTGGTCGGAGCGCGTGTCGCGCTCTGTTTGAGCTCGGCTTTGAGATCCGTGATGACCTCGCTGCCAAACTGCGCCAGCGATGAGTCTTGCCGATTCGGTGTGGTGGGCGTCCTTGGCGCGCCCGGCGGCTTGGCGAACGTGCGTAGCCACAGCGCAGCGCGACCGTCGACGAACAGCTGTTCCACCCGAGTGGCCTGTTTCTGCCGAACGCGCACTGTCGTCGGGGCATCGCCGTTGCGCTTGCCCATGACCACGCGACTGTCGACCCACAAACCTGGCGTCGCCACGAATCGCTGCCCGCTGCGGCTTGAACTCACCCGCATGGGCCGGTAACGCACTTCGACTCTGTCCGGGCCAAGGGACGAACCTTGGGGATCACTATCTGCGATGCGATTGCCGACCGGGATGACCAAGAGGCGGTTTGCAGGTACGCCGGCCGAGCGCAAGCGCCGCGAGATGATGCGAGCTGCGCCCTCCGTCCGGCCCAAGGCCCCCTTTGCGCTACTGTGAACCGTGAGGACGGCGATCCGCCGGGTGCGTTTACGGATAACGCCGGCGGTTTTGTCGATCCAGGCCTTCATGCTGAATGTTGGGCGTCCATCGGCCGAAAATAAGGTAGCGCGGGCGACGCGGTCGGGCTCGCCGGCCGGGACCAACTTCACGCTGGTACCCGACAACGCCACGGTCGTGGGCACAGAGCGCCAACCGACGAGGCCTCCCTGGCCTTTGATCATGACCTCGAGTGCAGCGCCGTATGTGCCGGCGTTGAGGCGCTCGTGGCGTCCCGCATCCCAGACAAACGTCGCCGGTAGTGGCACGGACAGGGGCGTCCGAACCCGCGTCTTGCCACTTCTATCGACGAGAATCATCGCCGCGCTCACGGCACCGCTTGGAATTCCCTTGGCCTGCACGACAACCTGACCGGCAATCTGGCCATCGATGAGCGGTATAGGCCCAGCCGGCACTTGGGCCAGCAGCTCGCGCACCACTGGGGTCAGCTGCGCGCCGCCAATGCGTACGCCTGACGTGCCTGCCAGATCGATCGGTACCATCTGGTGCGTCTCGGCAGGCGTTGCGGCCGTCTTGCCGGCAGGCGCCTTCGCTGCGCCGACTGGATTCCGTGAAGGAATGACGGGCAGGGATGACTTGGGCGCAGCTATCGGGCTGGCTTTGGCTGCCGCGCGCACCGGTGCCCGGACGGCAACAGACCCACCCAACTTCGCTTTGGGCGTGGGTTTCGCAACAGGTTTGTCGGCTGTCGCGGGCGCAGCGGCTGGTGTGGCCTTTGGCTTGTCTGGTGCGGGGACAACGTCGGCCGGCGTCTTGGCTGCCGCCGGCGTCTTAGCTGCCGCCGGAAGGGCGGATTTTGCAGCCGGGGAGTCTGTCGCGTCCGTCGGCGGCGTGACTGTCTCTGTCTTGGCTGTAGCCGGCGGCTTGTCGAGCGGACTGATGCGCGGCGTCTTCACCCGGCGCATGTTCGCAGAGACGGTCATGTACGCGTCACGACCTTCGCCCAGACGGCGTCGCACGCTCACCAGAAGGCGGCGACTTGTCGGACGTTTGACCCAGACATCGAACTGGCCATCTGACTTCAGCGCGACCCGGTTTCCGTTGATCTGCACGCGGCGTCCGGGCGCGCCAATTCGCCATTTCAACAGGGGAGGTGGCGCGCCAAGTCTCGGAATCTCGAACGGGATCCAAATCGACCACGCCCCCGCACCGTAGCGCGTCAGCGCCTTGATGCGGACTGCATATCGGCGCCCACTGACCAAGGCGTCCGCTGGGACCTGAACGACCATCAGCGACCTAGGTGCGCCGCGGAATCTGCGCGCAAACACCGGCGCACCAAGCCGATTGCTGTCATCGAGCTGGCGAATGTCGACGCGATGTGTGGCGAACTGGCCCACCACCTTGGTCGCGATGCGCAGCGGCTGGCTTCGCGGCCAGGACACCGGCGTCACGGCGACAGGCAGGGGAGAGGGGGCTTTCGCGCCTCCTTTGACCAAGGCGGCCCGTACCGACTGCATCGGCAACTGCCCGTCGTCGATTTGAACCGTCAACTTGGTGACGTCCCCGCGCACATGAATGACGCCGGCCCCCGGTTGCTTGGGCGCCTGCTTTTCTTGGCGCAGCAGCTTGAGCTGGACTTTATCCGGCTGGATGGTCTGCAGCTGACACTTGACCCCAAACCGCAGCTTGAGACCCACACCACGACTGACCCACAGCACACGTTTTTCGTCCGTCGTCAGGCTGGAGCCAGGCGGCAGCGTCTGCTTGTCGAGCTTGAACAGGTGGTTGCCCGGCGGAATGTCCATCAGATGGAATCGCCCGTAAGCATCCGTATCTGAGTAGTGGCCCGTGTCGATGTACACGCGCGCCGCACCGAGACCTTGCTCGCCCCGGTCCTGCCAGCCATTGCCGTTTGCGTCGCAGAACACCTTGCCGACCAGGGTGCCCCTATCGAGCAGCGGATCGGGCTGCACCAGCAGGTTGGCGTGGACCCGCTGACTGAGCTCCCCGCCGCTCGTATCGAAAAGTTGCGCCCGCGCGGTCAGCTGCACACCAATCTTGGCCCGCACGTCGACGATCGCCTGGAAACGGATGGTCAGACGGGCGCCAGCTGGCAAGTCCAAGCCAACAGCCTGCCCACTCGCCGGATGCTTGCGACGCACCTCAAGAACCGGGCCGCTCGCGGTCGCAGGTTCGACATTGACGTCGGCCTTGGATTTTTCCTGTTTGAGCTTCATACGCAGCGAGCTGGCGACGTAACTCAAACCCTCCGGCAGCAATCCGCGCAGTACGCCGCCGCCTTGCCCCGTGAGCGGATTGGCGGCGATGGCACGGTTGGCCCCGTTTTCAATGGCGATGGTGCCGTGCACGACCTCGCCGACGAGGGCTCTGGTCTTGCTCAAGTGCATCGAGATCTTGATCGCATCCGTCAGCGCATCGATCGGCAAGTGATTGTGACGCGGGGTCGGTCTTCCGCCGGCATGGTCGGTCTTGCCCGTGCCCCCTTGCAGAGAAAAGCGGGTGAAATAGCGGGGAAGCTGGCCGATGGTCGGCAGCGCCTCATCCACCACAAGGCCGGCGCCGGTTAGCAGCGCGACGGTCGGTTCAGCGGCTCTGCGGGTCGACGGATAGGCGTACGGCATGCCACCTACACTCAAGCTCAGGCGGTAGTTACGGCCATGACTCGGCGCGAAGAGGTAGGCGCCGGTCCCATCGACCCGCTGGCCCTGCTGACCTTCTGGCAGATCGCTCGCCGCGACCAACGTGTTCGGCGCGATTGGATCGGTGGCGTCGTAGTACAAGAAGGCCCGAATTCCAGCGACGGCCTGGCCAGTACGCGCGTCGTAGATGCGGCCAGTGGGCTTGAGTGCCACGTCTCGCCTTCGCGTATCGCCTGCAGTGACCTCAAACAGCCCCTCGTGAAACACAGTTCCGCCCGGTGACCGGACTTCGATACGACGCTCACCTGTGGGGACCTGGGTCAAGCGGTAGCTGCCGTCCGCTTTGGTCAACGCTGACACCGATGGGCCGGTTTCGCCCTTGGGTGGGGACACAATGACCTGCCAACCATCGAAGGTGAGGTCTTGGCCCGGCTGGAAGGTGTTGTCTGTGAGCCCTTGATCTTCGAAGACGACGCCGTGGAGGACTCCCTGGCCCTCGGTAGCGCCGACGATGACGCAGGCCGGCTTGCTGGTGACCGATTGCATCGTTGCGACATTGCAGACGGACAGACCGTCGGCCGCGTTGCCGACGACGGGCACGCGGAACGTGAGCTGTACGCTTTCCCCATCGACGACGGTCAAATCGCTGACGTTTAGCGTACCTGGTTGCCCGTTGCTGCCCGGCTGCAGGTCCCATTTGGCACCCGTCGGCACCAGGACATCACTCACTTTGGCCGACAGCCCTGCTGGCAAGACGTCACTCAAACTGACGCCACTGACCGTCTTGTGACCGCCATTGATCAGCACAATCGTGTAGCGCAGTACATCGCCTGCTTCGACTTGGCCGCCGTTTTCGTCTTGCACCGTCTTGGCGATTTGGAGCACAACTGGCGAACCTGCAACGGCGGTTACGGTTGGCTGGTTGCCGTTGCTGTCGTCGCCATCTACATCACTCGGCTCAGGCGACAACCCTTTCGCTGTGACGATCGCTTGATTGCTGACCGTCCCTGGCGCGTCGATGCGTACCCGGAACGTGATCTGCCGTTTGGCTTTGGCGGCAAGGGAGCCGAGCACAACGGCGAGATTTTCGGTCTTTGCATCATAGGCGCTCGCGTCCCCATCAGAGGCGTCCGTCATCTTCACACCATCGACGGTGGTGGAGCTGCCGATGTAGGTCACACCTTTGGGCATGGGGTCGTTGACCGTGATGTCGTCAGCCGGGCTATTGCCGGAATTTTCAACGGTGAGCACGTACAAGAGCTCCTCGCCGATATCCGCCTCGCCATTGCCGTCTGCGTCCAGCAGCTTCACCGTCTTGTGGAACTGCCGGAGGCTGGCGCCACTGCCGACTGTGAGTTGCGCTGGGCCGACGGGCGTCGGCGAGACATTTGTCGCAGAAGCGGTGGCGATGTTGCTGATCACCGTGCCGTCGAGCACATCGGAGAGGACCCGTGTTTGGAACGTCACGATGGCGGCATTGCCGACGCCGGGTTGCAGGACGCCGTCCGGCTGCCCCAGACCGTTGACCGTCAGCCCGGCGACGACGGGGCTCATGCCCTGAACATCGGCTACAGGCTGGCCATTGAGCTGTGTGGTGCCGGGCACATACGCCATCCCAGCGGGAATCGGATCGGAGATAACGACATCTGCCAGCGGCTGCTGGGCGGTCGCGATGACGGTGAGGCGCCAAGTGACGGTGTCGCCTACGAGCAGCGGCGCGCCGTTGTCGTCCTTTGCGGTCTTGGTGGACTGGCCGAGGGCCGTAGCCACTCGGACCGAGACACTGGTGGGGTCATCCGGCGTCTGCGTCGTCGGGTCGTCGCTCGGCGTTGGACCAGCCATGGCGTCTGCTACGGCGAACGCTTGGTTGTCGATCAGGGTTCCGTCGCTCACCGTTGCGCCTACGCGGACATCGAACTCGACAGTCGCCGAGTCGCCCGGCTCGATGAGCGCCAAAGAGCTGTCGCCTTGCCACGTGATCTTGCCGTCGGCGATCTTGCCGTTTTGCCCCACGGCGACGAGCTCCACCTGGGCTGGCACGGCGTCGGTAATCGCCACTTGGTGCGCTGCGGCTTCGCCGGTGACAGCGACTGTGACCCGGTAACGCAGCAGGTCGAGCGGCTCCACTTTGCCGCCATTGAGGTCGACGACCACCTTCTGAACGTCCAGCACCGGAACGGACAAGATCGTGATTTTTGCGGGCTTTGAGCTGTAGGGCAGCTTCGTTTGGCCTTCGCGTGCCGTGATGACAGTCGATGCTTCACTGCCGTTCGGCGCCGTCGATTTGACCCGCAGCACCACGTCGAGCGTCGCCGCCTGTCCGACTGGGATGTCCTTGAGTGCTGGCACTTTCGCAGGCTCGAAAACCACCACTTTGGCCTTGGTGTCGAACGTCCCGCCGCCTGCGTCCGCAACCTCGAAGAGCGCCGTATCCACCGGAATCTGGACGGCTGTATTCGTCGCTGCAAACGTGCCTTGGGTTGCGATGGTCGCCCGCAAGGTGACGGTGTCGCCGGGCTTGAGTGGGTCGGTCGCGGGCGCCTTCGGAATGTAGGCGGCGTCGACACTCAACGTGGGGTAGTCGACTGTAATTTCAACCGTGTTGGAGCTCTTCGGGGCGAGGCTCGTGGCCTGGGCGCTCGCGATATTGACCAGTTTTCCACCCGGAGCGGTGCCGGCGGCAACCTTGGCTTGCAGTGTCACCGTGACAGTTTGGCCGGCGGTCAATGACGCGATGGGCCACTGGGCCACCTTGCTGTTCGCGCCGCTGCCGAGGCTGCCGCCCGACTCAACCGCAATGTCCGTCACGGCGACTTTGCTGAGGTCATCTTTGATAAGGAGCGCCGCTGCCGGTGCATTGCCCACATTGGCGACGGTGATGCTGTACCGCACGCCATCACCCGGAAATAGCTGCTTGCCTGTGACGTCTTCGACCGTCTTGCTGACCTTCAAGATCGCCCGCTTGACCACGGTTAGCGGCGGTCCCGTGACCTGCACGGGAGCCGTCAGCTCCTTCGGCTGCATCGACGCCGTCGGCGTGTAGACAAAACCATCCGATAGCGAGCCCTTCACCTTGCCGCGAAGTACGAATTTCGCGGTGCCCCCCGCCGCTAGGGATGGCAGCGTCCAACTCGCCACACCACCGATGATTGTGCCCGGTGTGGCCAGCTGGATATCGGACAAGAGTGCGCCAACCGGCAGACTGACGGTGAGGTCGGTCGCAGCGACTTTGCCGGAGTTGACAGCCAGAAGCTCCAAACGAACCACGTGGTCGGCACCCGTTTGGCCCACCTTGAGCAGCCAGCCGGTCTCGTCGACAGCGGTGACGAGGGAGGTCTCCAGGCGCGGTTTGGCGTCCACGGTCACGGAGATCTGCGGCGGCGTCGTGATCCCTGGAATCAGTGCTGTGACGGTGACTTTGGCGCCGTTGGGTAGGGCGGGTTTCACCGTCGCATTGAAGCGAATCTGCACGTCACCACCGGGGCTCACGCTGATCAGTGGGACGGACCAATCGATCGCATCACCTGTCACCACACCGCCGTCAAAAGGCACCAGGGCAGTCAATTGGGTCGACGAGATCAGGGCTTGGACCTTGGTCGCAGTGGCGATCGCGTCACCGGTGTTCTTGAGCGTCAACGTGTAGGTCAACACATCACCGGGCTCGACGGTGCCGCCGTTGATGTCTGAGACGCTCCACGCACTCCCAGACAGATCAGATTTTGCAGTCACCTTGACGGTCGTGGGATCGCGTTGGGCAGTGGCGAGGTCGGCGTCTGTCAGTGTAGCCGTCGCCATGCCTTTCGCTTTGATTTGCGCCTGATTTGCGATGATCGCGCCATCGACTTGCGGTGATTTTACGCCGGTTGTGTAGACCAACGTCGCGCCGCCGCCGGGGGCGATATCACCCAGGTCCCACGTGGCCACGCCGCCGGCGAATTTACCGCCGTTGGACAGCTTTACGTCAGTCAGTCGCTTGTCGATCGGATCGACCACCACCACGTCACGCGCGATGGCGTCACCTTGGTTCTTGAACGTCACTGTCCACGTCAGCACGTCGCCGGGTTTGACGTCCCCACCATCGTCATCTTTGACGGTCTTGGTCGCGTCACTGAAATCAACCTTACTGATGATTGTGACGCGCGTCGGGTCCTGCTGTGCTGGTGTGGTTGGATCGTCGGATTTGGCGGCGGCGGGGGCGCCCGTCCACTGAGCAGTCGCTTGATTGTCCACGGTGAGGCCATCGTCGAGCGCGGTCTTCACCTTCGCGGTGAACTCGTAGGTCAACACGGTCCCTGGAGCCATGGTCGCCGCTGCCGGCCACGCGATGATGCCGGTGTTGGCGTCGTAGGTTCCGCCGCTTTGAGCAGCGATATCAGTCAGTAGAGGGCTGACTTTGTCCGAGACCACCACTTGCTTCGCCGAGTCGTTGCCGCTGCTCGTCAGCTGGATTCGGTAGCGTAGGGCCGTCTCAGGTTTGACCATGCCGCCGTTGAGCTTGGCACCGGTCGCCCCATCAAATACGTCCTTGATGAGTGTCAGGTTCGCCTGACTCGTGACCGCAAAGCAGGTCGGCTCTCCGTTTGCGCTTGGCTGGGTGCCTGGCGGCGAGGTCTTCACCGTCGCCGCTACGTTGCCCGCTCCGACGATCGCCTGGTTGCAGATTTCAAGGCCGTTGGCGAGCGGTGAGGTGACCTTCGCCGTCACCGTGACTGTTTGCTTGGCACCTGGCTGCACCGTGCCGAGCGCCCACGAGGCCGTGCGGGTGGTGGCGTTGAACGTGCCGCCATTGTTGACCTTCACATCGACCAGTTCCTTGGGCAGGACGTCCGAGACCGTGACGTTGGAGCCGCTGAGATTCCCGCTATTTTCGACGACGATGGTGTACGTCACCGCCTCCCCTGCTGCGATGGTCTTTGCGCTGACTTGCTTGGTGCTGGCCGCAAAGTCCGGCAAATTTTCAACCGTTAGACTGACCGTATTGGAGTTGGCCGCAGACGGGCTCTCCACAAAGGTCGCCCCAGCGGCGTTGGTAATTGTGGTCTTGGTTGGCGTCTTCGGATCGATCGTCGCTCGGAAAGTCAGCGTTACAACCGGATCGCTGGGCACCAGATCGCTGATCGCGTTCCAAGTGATGGTCTTGGTCGCCGCATCGAAGCTGCCGTTGGTGACTTGAACCGCCGTCAGGTTGGGGTGGACGGCGTCGGTCAGCACGATCTTGGTCGCCGGCGAGTTGCCGGTGTTGCTGACTGCAATCTTGAATTCGATGACATCGCCGCCCTGTGCCACACCACCGTTGAGATCGGTCAGCGACTTGGTCAGGGTGAGAATCGGAGCGGATTTTACCGCGAGCGTCGTCGGATCTTGTGTACCGGCCTTCTTCGGGTCGTCGCTGAGCATCGCGCCCGGCAGCCCATCGCCAGTCAGCGTGACTTGGCTGGTGAGGACCTTGCCCTGCGCAATTACGGCCTTGAGCTTGCCGGTGACCGTGCGCACGATCTCAGGTCCACCCGGCGCCAGACTCGGCAGCGTCCATGTGACCTTTGTGCCTGAAATCACGCCGCCATCACTCGCTGAGGACAGCGCCAGATCGGCATCGAACGGCGCCGACAAGAACACTTTCGACACGCTGCCCTTACCCGTATTTCGAACGCGCAGGGTGTAGGTGACAGTATCGCCCGGAGCCGCGTCGAGGGCCGGCGAGACCGTCCAACTGAAGGTCGATACATTCGGCGTTGCCTGGACCTTGACCGTTACTTCTAGGGGGATGGGCGCCTTCAGCTCCGGTCCGGTTACCGTCGCGATATTTGCGATGGCCGTGCCGTTGATGGTGTTCGGCTTGACCCGCGCCTCGAACGTCAGCACCCGCTTGCCGCCATCGGCCAGGATGCTGGGCACAGTCCACACCACGGCACCCGTCCCTGCGTCAACACTACCGCCGCCGGTCACATTGCCCACATTGTCGAGGACGGGAGAGATCGGGTCGCTCACCTTGAGGACGCCCGACGCCTGTTTGCCCGTGTTGATCAGCAATATCGTGTAGCGCAAGACGTCGCCCGGCTCGATATCGCCGCCGTTGAGGTCGACAACTGTCTTGCTCGACGTGGTCAGCGTCGGTCCCCCCGTCACCGTGAAATTGCCCGTCTGCACGAGCTTCGGTGGAGAGCCATCCGTTGGGCTCAACGTCGCGGAATTTGAAAACTGCGTGCCTGGCTGCACGGTCGCCTTGATCCGAGTCTTGAACGTGAACGATCGGGTCTGATTGGCCTTCACCAGGATATTGCTCGCCTGCACAGCGCCGCCCGCAAACGACAGTTCAGCATCTGGCGAGCCGATATACTCTAGCGCTGCCGGCAGGGCATCGAGGATGTTGAGTGTCACATCGCCAGGGCCCTGATTGACCACCGCAATGTTGAACTGCATCTCGTCACCGGCGAGCAGCGGCGTGGTTGGGGACAGATCAAGCCCTTCTTTGCTCGATTGATTTAGATTGGCTGAGGCCAGCACCGTAAAGGTGGTCGCGTCGGAGTCTCCGCTGAGATTGGGGTTGTCGGTCTTGTAGGATTTGGCGCCCAGGGTCACAGCGCCCTGCACAGAGACTACGTGGCCATTGAGCGGCTTGATCCCCAGCGCGGTGAGCCCAGCGACCGTTTTCAGCGTGCCGGTGATCGTGATCTTGACCTTCGCGCCAGCGGCCAGCGGGATCTTGTCCAACTGCATGAACCCCGTGTTATTGCTACCGCCTTGAAGCTTGCTGGTGTTGTTCGCTCCCGCCGGCACCGTCGTCTTCGCGAAACTGACTTCCTTGGGGAAATCCAGCCGCACCTGGTCGATCACGAGACTGTTGGCAGAGGCATTTTCCAGGGTCATTTGCCACGTCACCACGCCGCCCGGAGAGACCTGCTGGGTCAGGGCTACAAGCGAAGGCGTGGCGAGTTGTGCCGCGGTCACTTTGACCGATGTGACGTTGGTGCTGACGGTGTCCGAAAACGTCGAAACCGTGCCCTTGTATTGGTACGAGACGACACCGTTGGACACAATCTCAGCGACGCCTGGCGTGGCCTTCACCTTCACTTTAAAGCTGATTTTACGGCTCGAATTGCCTCCAGCAGCGCTCGTCAGTGAACCCAAATTCAGGCCGGTCGCGATGGGACTGGTACCCGCAGTGTCCGGGATGGTCTTGCCCTCCACCAAGGTCGAGCCTGCGACGTACTCCGTTCCCTTGGGCGGAAAATTATCCAGCTTCATGGTGGTCGGATTGGCGTCGAGTTGGCCGTTGTTGAGCAGATCCAACGTATAGGTCAGCACCTCACCTGGCGCGGCTTCTGAAGCGTTAACCGTGAACTTCGTGATCGGATTCTTGAAATTGGGCGCGAGCCGGTTCACCTCAAGCAGGGTGTAGCCGTAGAGGACGAGTTCACCGTAGCCGTGCGCTCCTGCTGCCCCGCTAGGGTTGTTGGCCAGATTGCCGTCACCGGACGAGATCAGAATCGTCGCGCTCGTGTCCTTGGGTTTGACCAAGTTGGAGACGTTGAACTGATCGAGATCGAGGCTTGTTTCGGGCGTGCTGTTGAAGATGTTGTTCGGGTTGTTGTTACCTGCCCCGCCCGTGAGTTTGGTGCCGTTAAACGAGATGGAGTCGTAGCAAGTGCCGCAAGGTGCGCTGTCACAGCCGCCGGAGGTCTGGTACGGCTCACCCAGGTGCTTGTCGCCCTCCATGGCGTAGTACATGAGCTCGGCTTGCGGAGGGTCACCTACAAAAAAGTCTTCGATCTTCAGCGACAGCTGACCCTTGGACGTCCGCCGTTCGTCGATCAGGACGAAGCCATCCCACAGGAAGACGTCGCGTTGGGTCGTGACGCTGAACTTGGTGTCGTAGATCACCACCAACGACCAGGATGCATGCCGCGCTTGGCAGTACGGATCCGACGGCGAACAGCAGACCGTCTCCTTAGCGCCTGGACAGTTGACCTGATTGGGTTTCTGCAGGTTTCCGCAATTCGTCGAAATCGAAGCAACTTTGGCGTTGATGCCTCCGACAGTGTACTGGCCGTTCCAGCTGTTGGCACCCGGGTGGGCGGCCATCAGCGAGGTTACGTCTTTGCGACAGTAGAAGTGTTTGCCAGCCTGCAACGGTGTGCCAGGGATGCCTTGGAGGATGCAGTTGTCGGCGGTCAGCTGGGATTGGAAACCGTCTGCAAGCTGAAATGAGGCGGTATTGTCAGCTTGTTCGCCGCCGATCGGGCCGTTGGCCGATCCACCCCAAAATAGGTACGCGGCCTTGATCACAGCGTCGGTCGGCAGTTTTTCGAAGCTTTGAACCGTGTCCGACGAGGCACTGAGCAGCTTGTTGTTGTAGCGGTAGTCGGTGAAGTTGGTGACGAGACTGGCGCCGAGCTGCACAGCCTTGCCGTAGACACGCCATGATTGTGGCTTTGCGGGGTAGTTGCCGGCGACGACCGCGCTGGCGACAGCCGCGCTGAAGGTGAGCACAAGTAGGCTCAGTGCGGCGAGTTGCCTCGCATGTCGGCGTAGGTTCGTTCGGCGCGCCACGGCGCGATTCGGAAGACCCTGGTGTCGCGAGCGTCGAGATAGCACGTTGACCAGTCCTCCTGCCGGGACGATTTGCCGGCGCGTCTACTTAGGGTTGTATAGCCGGATCGTCGCACTCGCTTTCAGTCCCGAGTCACCGCTGGACGCTCCGCCGGCGATGAACACGTGACCTGTGGACAGCGATGCGGCCTGACCAAACACGGCGCCACCGTTGGGTAGCTCGTTACTCGACCACTCCCGCATTACCTTGCCACTGGTCGAATCATAGCTCAGGAGTTCGCCGCTCGCTATGGTCTTACCCTGTGCATCGACGCCGCCGGTCACGATCACCTGTCCTCGTTGGGCGCCAGCGGTCGACCATCCCATGATCGGGGCGCCTCGCGGAGCCTGAAGCTGCTGCACAGAGTCGACCCACTTGCCTGTTTCAATGTTGAAAACGTCGACGCGGGTCATCGGCTTCTTCTTCTGGGTGTCTTCAAAACCGCCAACAATGTAAACGAGGTTGTACCGGGGCGTCGTGTTGTGCACATAGGCTGCGGCGGCTTGCGTTCTGCCGCCACCATTGAGTTCACGAAGCAGCGGTTGCCATTTGTACTCGCTGTAGCCCGGCTGCGACTTCCAGGCATTGCACTCGGCGTCGCTTGCACATGTTCCGCTTGGGAGGCAGCAGGTGATCTTGTTGTTATGTTTGTGCGCGACATTGCCGCTGCCATCATAACGAATCACCTCAAAGTTGTTGATGGTGCCGTTGTCGTTCTCTCCACCGATGAGCATCATGTAGCCGCCGTCTTTCTCGGGCAGTCGCACAGTCGCGTGGTTCCAACGCGGAATGCTGAGCTCTCCGAATGCGAGGCGACCCTGCTCCGGATGCCAGATCTCCCATGTGCGCGACGCCTGACTCTCGGGGCCCTTGCCGCCGATCACCATGAAGTAGTTATTGTTGTCGAACATCCGAGTCACCGTATGGTGAGCGCGTGCGAACTGCAGGTTGGGCTTGTCGCTGGCCACAGCCTGTTTGATCTTGGAGTCCTTGGGGTCGAAGTATTCGACCATTTTGCTCGCCTCTGGCCCCGATGCACCCAGGGTGTAGCCACCGGTGAGGGCGACGATGCCGTCAGAACCCCTCGCTGCCGCCATGAACGCGCGCCCCTGCGACAAGGACGTGGAAAATGGCGCTGCCGATAGATCGATCAGCTTGCGTGTGTCGATGTCGTAGCGAAGCGGGACCGTCTTGAAGTTGCCCCAGCTCTTCACGTCGTGCACATCCGTTGCGCCTGCGACAGGATCGGCCCCACCTGCGATGAGTACTTGCTCGTTGTTCATCGCGATCACGGATGCGCCAACGCGTCCATCGGTGATCACTTCCTGGTTGGCGTTGTTGAACGGTGCGCTGAACGCGTTGGTCTTCGTCACGAATGCGTGGACCAGAAACGTCTCGCCGTGCCGGACGTCTTTGGGCACCGTCCGACCGCGACCGCGCACCGGAAAGGTGGGCTGGCCATTGACGTCCTTGCTGTACAGCTCGATCCGCATCCCCCGACCGTAGCCGTAAGGCACTGCCGGTAGCGTCAACGGCATATTCGGCGAGTATGGTTTGACGACTTGCAGCTTATCGGCCGGAATATCAGGCCCTTCAGCGACCATTGCCACGAAAGCGGTCTCGGGATCATCAAAGGGGTTGTCGCTCAATGGCGCCTTGATTGCGACGGCGAGTCCCTGAACGGGTTCACCCGGAGGTGCAGCGCATGCCGCCGCAGCAGTAGCGATGACACAGAGGAGAGAGAGGCGAGTCAGCGTCTTCATCGGGCGCCTCCGCTAAGGCTGCACGCGAGCGTCGACCTTGAAATTGGGCGACGGCTCGGGTGTTTGGTTACTCAAAATGACCGCGGTTGCGACGCCGCCAGCGACGACTGCACCGAGTGCTGTCCAGAACCACCAGGTCTTGACGATGCTCTTGTCCTGATCGGTGTTCTTCAGCAGGCCGGCGTAGGGATCAGTCTTGGGCTTGGTCGCTGGGCCGTATGTCGGCGCGGTTGGACGAACGCTCGGGCTCACCGGTTTTTTTGCTGGCGTGCCCGAGCCCGCAGTCGTGCTTGGCGGTGTGGTGCTCGGCGGCGTGGTGCTCGGCGGCGTGGTGCTTGGCCGCGTGGTTGGCGTGGTTGTCGCCAGCGGCGGTGGTGTACGAACAATGGCAGGTGCGCCCGCGGCTGCGCGTGTTTTGGTGTAGACTGCGGGCTGCGCAACCACCTCTTTCTTGGATGGGAACGCCTGGATCGCACGGCGGATATGCCCCTCGGCCTCGAGGATCTTCATCTGCATGTTGCTGAGGTTGCTGTTGAAGGGCACCATGTCCAACGCTGCGAACTTCTTCGCCTTGCTGTCAAAAAGGAACATGTGCAGCTCTAACCCGCGCACATTCTTCGACACCACCGCATACAACAGGTAGCGCGCCTGAATCTGGCGGCTGAACATCAGCGAGTAGTTGCGGACTCGACGGGTATGAAAGCCGCCCTTTTGCGCGAATGGCGCGATCTTCGACAGCTGCACCGACACATGAATGTTGTGCTTCGGGTTGGGCATCATCTCCAGACGCGCGTTAACCGAAATACGCCGACCACGGACCGTGAAGGACTTACCCCACGGCTCCGCTTCCTTGTGGCGTACCTGAACGTAGTGCGTGCCTGCGTCGAGGTCCTTGCTGACCGCAGGTGCGGAGCCCAGCTTGACGCCGTCTACATAGACCTCGGCGCCGGGCGTCTTGCACTCGACCTGAATCGTACCTTTCTTCCGCTTCGCCAACCGACCACGAACGACCGTGAGCAGCTTGTGCATCTTCTTCTGGCCGCGATTGGTCACGAGCGTTGGCTGCAGCACAACGGCCTTGGTCAACAAGGTCGCCGCAGAACCACGCTTGCCCAACATGAGTTGCGCTTGGCTAGCGCGGGCATAGGCGTCCACAAGTTTGGTGAAGTCGACCAACTCCACAAAGTAGCGCTCATACCGCTTGATGGCGGCGCTGAGTAGCTTGGCCGCCGTCTTCAGGTTCTTCTTTTCGTCAATCATCACGCGGGCAGCGAGCAGCGCTTGGTCTGCCTTGGCGAGATTCTTGGTGGCCTTGTTGGAGCGCTGCGTCGCGCGGGCTGAGCGCACGAACTTCGGCCGACCGGACTTCACCACCGACTGCGGCGTGAGCTGGACGACGCTGCCGGCTTCGATCATGGCGCGCAAATATTCTTCAATCCGGGCCGTTGCGACGGTACCGACACCGTCACGTCGCGCCAGGGCGATGATTGCGAGTTGGTCCTTGCCAGCCATCTGGGCAAAGGCTTGGCCAGAGACAAAGTCGATGCCAATCGGTCGCAACGACACTGGGGCTACCAGGGTCGTGAACGCGAAACTCACCAACGCTATCCAGGCTAGGGTACGCGACCACATGCTGTGGGCAGGGTTCACTTGCCGCCTCCTTTCGCTCGCGCCCCTGGACCGCTGTGGTCAGGCCGTGCGCGCTGCGGGCGCGGGTATATAGCAGAATTTGCACGCAATGGAATCGAAATGTCCTGCTGTCCCGATCACTTGCCGGGGCGTGGAGGCCGCACTCGCACTTTTTTGCCCGGTTTTCCGGGCTGCTTTGGCGACGCGCTCCCGCGATCTCGCTGTGCGATGGGCGACGGTGACTTGCGGGCAACTACCGCGATTCCGGCGGGTACGCGCACCGCGCTGCGAACGCTTGCCTTCGCCCCGCCCCATGCCAGATCGAGCATCGTCGACGATCCGCCGTCGAGATTGAGCGCGCCCTTGAGCCCCAACCCTCGCTGACCGTGGGGCCGAGCGAGGAAATTCGCGAAGTCTTGTAAACCGACAACGCCGGACGTGACGACGACGTAGACGTGGCCCTTCGCGTCAAAGCCGAGAGCTGTACGGCGGGCGAGGCCCGGTTTGAACTGCAAAGGCGCGCCATCGACAACCAGTCGAGGACCGCACTCCGCGGCAAAATCCAGTCCTTCAGGCTCTTGCCACTGACGGGCGTGCTGCAACCCTGGGCCATCAGCGGCGATCGTGAAGACGCCATGATCCACACGCCGCAGACGAGACAGCTGTTTGCCCGCCGAGACCATGAGGCCGAGCGGCTTGAACTTGGGGTCGAAGTAGATGCCGTTGATGGCTGCGGCCGCATTGCGTGCCTGGCGGAACTCACCTGCGTCACCGAGTTGGCCGCCGAGCTCTCGCGCCGCGACGTGCCGCAGCGCCCAAGACGAAGGATCAAGCCGTAAAATGTGGGTGGTGACAGGAGGGCCTTCGCCATAACCGGCAGCAACTTTGGCGTATTTCAGACCCGTGGCCAACGAGCGCAGCGAGACGTATTCGGCCGTTTCACTCTTCACGCATCCGGCTAGCACGGACAACGAGCAGATGAGCCCGAGCGACACGATCGACCGGGGCAACCCGCGTGTGATCGTTCCATGGGGCAGCCCGCGATTCGCTCGCCGGTCGTCCATCTAGAGCAGGCTGAGGATCTTCTGCTTGAGAGGCTCAGCGTCCTCTTCCGGCTTAAATCCGGTGTGGTAGTAGACGATCTTGCCGCTCTTATCGATGAGGAAGCTCGCGGGCATTGAGTAGACCATCATCTTGCCCATCAACACGGAGTCTGGGTCCGTGATGACCGGGAAGTTGGCACCGAACTTCTTAGCGAACTCCAGGCTTGGATCCGGCGTGTTGTCGACACCGATCGAGATGACCTGGAAGCCCTTTGAGCCCAGCTCTTTTTGGTAGCGAACCAAGTAGGGGAACTCTTTCTTGCACGGGCCGCACCACGATGCGAAGTAGTTCACCAACGTGACCTTGCCCTTGAACTTGGACGTGTCGATGGTCTTGCCGTCGCTCGACTTGGCGACGAACTTCGGCATCATTTGGCCCTTCATGGTCTCGATGACCGGACGGAGGTTCGACGCGGACACGGAGGCGCTCTTGACGTTACTATCGGCGCAGCAGCGGAAGCCCGTTGTGTGGTTGCGACGGCCAATTCCTGCCGAGAACGCGCGCTGATTGCACGCGGCGCGCTCAGTGCTGGATGCGTGCCCACCCATGAGCGTTGCCTTGTCTTTGGCGCCGCCGACCCACTCGCTGATATTGCCCGAGAGATCGAAAATGGCGCTCGCGGTGCGGCACTCCTTCTTCGAACCGGCCGCAATGGCGTTGCCGTGGTACTTGTCGCCCTGATCGTTGCAGGTGCCAGCCGAGTAGAACTTGCCGTAGGGGTACATCGACCCCTCGACCGCGTCGTCGCCGAACATGCCGTTGTTGTTGTTGTCGACCGCTGGCGCGCCGGCGCAGGCCGTGACCCACTCCTGCTCGGTGCACATGCGCTTTCCAGCCTTTTCACAAGCGCTCTTGGCGTCGAGCCAACTCACCCGTGCGGGTACGGCGCCAGGCTTGCTGACAGCCTTGCCGCCCTTGTCGATGCTACCTTCGTAGGCGTCCATATAGAACGTCTTGCCGCCGGCGTTGGGCACGGCGATCATGGAGGTGCCGTCCGATACCGCCGCCATCTTCTTAGGTGCGCCGCCGGCGACCTTGCCGCCCGATTCGGCTGCCTTCAGCGCCTCGTCGATGTGGTACTTGAAGATCGCTTTGGAGCCTGAACCCGTCACGAGTCGGCCGTTGATGTACGTCCTGGGTGTGCCCCAAATGCCGGCCTTGTAGGCGACGGTGATGTCGTCTTTGATCGCCTGCTTGGTCTTGGGATCTTTCATGCAGATCCGGAACTTGGTCATGTCCAGCTTGAGCTTCTGGGCGTACTTGTCCAGGTGGAACTCGGCCAGGGCCTGCTGGTTGGCGTACAATTCGTCGTGCATCTCCCAGAACTTACCCTGGCGACCGGCGCAACGTCCGGCCCAAGCCGCTTCGCATGCGTTCGGGTGCTTGTCGTAGCCCGACATCTGGGGGTTGCAGCGCCCGTTCATCGGGAAGTTCTTCATGATGAAGCGCACCGACTTGCCCTCGTAGGCTTTCATCACACCGTCGAGGGTGAGCGCCAAGTAGCGGCAGTACGAGCACTGGAAGTCGGCGACCTTGATGACCGTGACCTTGGCATCGCGCGGGCCGTGAACGAATTCACAATCCTCGTCGATGGGCCACTGCACCTCTGTCCAGCCGTCTTCCTTCGTCTTCTTGCCACCGATCTTGGCAGCGCGAGGGTCGATGTTCGGGCCATCGGCGCAGTCGCGGCCAGTCGGTACCTTGCGTGGCGGAGCCTTGACCGGCTCGGTGCCGCCCGCTGTATTGCCGCCGGTCGGCGGGGTGACAACGACAGGACCGGGGCCGCCGTCGGTCCCCTGAGGGCAAAACGGCAGGGCGGGGTTCTTCACACACTCGAGAGCCTGCGCCTCCATGGATTTCAGCCATTGACCGGTGCCGATGTAGCCAGCCATGCCGACCACGACGAGCACCATCACCGCTTGACTCACCGGTGCTTTGAAGGCCTTGATGGCGTCAATGCTAGTTGAAAATGCGTTGCCGATGCTCTTCGGGCCTTGGCTGATCGCCAGGAGGGTGCTGGCGATGGCCACGCCATACAGGCTGAGGCAGTACACGCAGAGGAAGCCGATCTTCTCGACCATGATGTAGCCCATGTACATCGCGTCGACGACGGTCAACACGGCGATCATGGCGACGCCCGCCATCGCAATGCGGCCCTTTTCACGGGTCTCCTCGTCTGTAGAGGTGGTGCCTTGGATGCCCAGCCACGTCAGGAAAGCCATGGTGGCGTACGTTGGCAGGGCCCAAAAGGCGCTCGGCATACCAAACATCGTGCTGTAGTCAGACGTGTTGACCGCGTCGCAGTTGAGCTTGCCACCGAAGTTGCAGCTGGTGGACACGGCGAGTCCGGACTGCAGGGCTAGTTTATTGCGGACCAGATACAGCGCGATTCCGAGACCCACGGCGAGCACCGCCAAGAGGGCGTAAAGCAGGTTGGGGTTGTCGGGTAACCCTTTGTGCTCATTGGTGCTTGGTGCCTCTGCCTTGCTCATGGCTCATCTCCTGTTGTGACTCAATTCCGCTGGCCGTGTGTTGAAGTGCGGGTGCCTCCACCTATGGGCTCGGGACGCCGCAATATAATTAGATGTGCCGGCAGTGCAACCGCATGGACAACTCCCCTGCACGTCTTGCTATTTCAAAGGTCAACTTTCCCGCACCACAGGGCCGTTTGGGGGCTACGAACGAACCAGGTTCCTCGCGCCCCTAGTTATTCCGCGGGACCCCAACCTAGGTCGATGACAGGCACAAAGTTATCCACAGCCCGGAAAATCGGCCCAAAAGCGGTGGGTGCGCTGGATAAAAATGACGATAAATCAAGGTGATATGGACGGCTGGTGGCGAGTTTTGCCGATCAGGGATATCCACAGTAGTAGCGATTCCGATCACTTACCACTCAGCGTTTGACCGCGCGCAGTCAGGGCCGCTATCGCAAGGGAGTACAAGGCTACGGATGCCCCACGGCGACCGATCTTTTTCCCTATTTCCGCTCCCCACGTGTCATGGCACGTGCGCGAGCTCCGCTCGGAAAGCATGTCAAACGGTCCCGTTTTAGGTCAGCGCCGCCGCCCCCGCTCAAGTCAGCGGCCAAAGCAGCTCTTTGTGCTCGCGCTCGTCATCGGCGGCGCCTATCTGTGGGTCACCGAGATCGGTCAAGACCTAGACGGGCCACAGCGTTCGGTGACAAAACCGACGCGGTCGCTGGTGATCCGCCCTGCCGGTCCGAAGAAGGTCCGTTTGCCCTCACGCGGTCTGCGCGAGCCCGAGCCGATGGCCAGCTTTGATCCAGTCGCCCGGGCCTTGCTCGCCGCTGCCCGAGATCATGTCGCCCGCGGAGTCGTGCCGACGGTGGGGTCCGTACCGGATCTCAATGCGGTGAAGGGTTCCGGTACCGACTTGCTCGAACGTGCGCTGCACCAAGTGAATTTTCCGCTGCGCATGGCGGTCCTGCTGCATCGGTATCGGGATCCCAAGGCGTACGGCCTGCGCAATCGCCCTCACGCGAGCGAGGGTGAGCGTCGACGGGCACTGTCGGGCCGCAATACCAGCATCTTCTTGTCGCGGTTCGCCAAGTCTCTGCCGACGGAGTGGCGCATCGATGCCGCGGACAGCTACCTGCCCGGCGATTTGGTTGTTCTGACGAACAAGGGAAAGAAGCAGCGCCGTCAGATGCTGGCTATCGTCGGCGAGCGGACGGACAATCGCGGGGTGTCCTTGCTGTACACACTGGATCCGAGGGACGCCAAGGCGCGGTCCAATCGCTCGCTCGCCGACTACGCGGTGCTGCATCACTACCGGCTACATCGCGCGGAGATCGACCGCATTCGCGCTGTCTTGCCCTTACCAGCAGCGCCGAAAGAACGCGGTACAACCCTGTAAAATTGCGGTTGCGGGCGTGACCACCGGTTGGATCGACGTCGTGACCCGTTTTGTGTGAGTCTTCGGCACATGACCTGGGGCAGCCAACCACAATCAACGCAGCCAGACATCTGGACGCCATCGCGGTGCAACCAAGCCGTTCAGGAGCGGCTTCGTGGGCTTCGCGGGCTCCGTGTTCGCGGCGAGGTTAGTGGACCCAGGCTGTCACGCGGGCATCTCTATTTTGAGCTGAAGGACAGCGGTGCGCGGCTGCGTTGTACGGCCTGGCGTTCGACTGTCGAGCGCCAGCGTCTGAACTTGAAGGCTGGCCAGGAGATCATCTGTCACGGCTATATCGACCTGTGGGTTGCCGGCGGCGCCTATTCCTTGATCGTCACGCGTGTCGAAGTCGCAGGTGTTGGGGCGCGGTGGGCCGAGCTGCAGCGTCTCAAGGCGCAGCTGCAGTCTGAAGGCGTGTTTGCACGTAGCCGCCCCTTGCCGCCGCTTCCACGGTGCGTTGGCATTGTGACGGCCCGCACGGGCGCCGCGCTGCACGATATGCTGCGGGTGATTCACGAACGCTATCCGGTTCGAGTCGTATTGGCGCCGGCCAAGGTTCAGGGTCAAGGCGCTGCGGAGAGCATCGCTGCGGCGGTTCATGCACTCGATAGCTCCGGGCTGTGCGACGTGTTGATCGTGGGCCGCGGCGGTGGGTCGATCGAAGACTTGTGGGCGTTCAATACCGAGCCAGTCGTCCGCGCGATCGTGGCCTGTCAGGCTGTGGTCGTCAGCGCGGTGGGCCATGAGACGGATACCCTGCTGTCGGACCATGCCGCCGATGTGCGCGCAGCGACCCCTAGTGTCGCCGCTGAGCTGGTCGTACCGCGCATGAGTGATCTGCGCTTTACGCTGCGCGACGCAGGGGCTCGGATGATGGGCGTGTTGCGGCGGCGTCTGCTGACTGAGCGCCGCCATCTCAAGCTTGTCGCCGAACGGCTTGGCGGCGGGGAGTCCTTGGTGGCTCGACGCCGGGAGCTGCTGGGCCGTTACCGGCTTCAAATGGCCGCCTCCCAGTCCGAAAGGTTGGCCAAGTTGCGTCGGCGTCTCGACGGTCTCAGCAAGCGGCTGCATCGCGCCCATCCGATTCGTCAGCTGGCCGAGCGTCGCAGGCGGCATGATGCAGCGTATGGCGCGCTGAAGACGGCGATTCATCAGCAACTCGGAGGGCAGAGCGCCGACCACGCTGCATTGCATGAGCGCCTGTTGCGTCTGGGCTCCAGCGGTCAAGTCACGACCAAGCATCGCGCCCAGTTGGAGCGCATGGTCACACTCCTCGGCGCGCTGAACCCGCGTGCCGCGTTGGGCCGCGGCTTTAGCATTGTGCGCGCAGCCGATACCGGTGCGCCGCTACGGGATGCGAGTGACGCAACCATCGGCCAACAGTTGTCGATCATTTTGGCTCGCGGCGCCCTCGGCGTGACGGTCGACCAGGTTCACAATGAGTCACAAGTTCCTGAGCAAACAGGATCGGAGTCTGCATCATGAGTGAGCGTAGGGCGCCTCTCGTGTGGTTGGCTGTCGCGCTCGGTCTCGCCGGGGTAGCGGCCAGTGCGTGGTCGCCGTACTCCTTCTTGAAGGGCGACAGCGCATTTTACGCGACGATGGAGCGGGCGCTGCTCGACACCGGCTGGCTGGAGATGAGCGACCATCACCCCATGAGTTGGTACAAAGGCGGTTTGCCGCACTACCGCAACATGGATCAGGCCTGGAGCAACCTCTCTCTGGGCGCCGATGGGGTATCGTACTACCCAAAGCATCCGTGGCTCATCGCTGTCTTTGCGCTGCCGTTCTACGCGTTGTTTGGCGCTGGCGGTGTGCTGGCGTTCAACGTGTTGGCGGCCGCGACCATCGTCGCCATGGGCTACATCATCGCGCGAAAGTACGCCGGGCCGCAGGTGGCGCTTGCCGCGACGATTCCAGTTGTTTTGAGCGGGTTGATGCTCGAAAACACGTACACCTTCTCCAACGACATCTTCTACACAGCGCTACTCGGCGTGGGTGTCGCGACGCTAATCGCCCGGCATTTCGCGCTGTCCGCCTTCTTCTTGGCTTGTGCGGTTGTCGCCAAGCCCACGAACTTGCTCTGGCTACCGCTGCCTTTTGTCGCCATTGCGTGGGGCGTTCTTGAGCAGTGGCGTGGGGGCAACCACAGGTCGCTCTTTCCGCCATTGTCAGACCTCGTAGCCCCAATGGTGCGGCCCGCGCTCGCTGCCGGGGCGGTCCTGCTGGTGGCGGCAGGCATGAACACCGTCATGTTTGGCAGTCCGCTTCGAAGTGGCTACCACAGCATCGTCATCGCCAAGGGCGGGCAGATTTCAGTGGACTCTGCTGCTGCGGCTTTCAATCAACCTTTCTGGGCTGGGCTGGCCGACCAGGTGACGAATCATTGGCAGGGGCTTTGGCCACGCGGGATGGTGCTGGCTGCAGGCGCCATCATCGGTGTGTTCGGGTTGCGCCGTATTGGCCCGGCTGCCTTGCTGCCCTTGTTGGTGTTTGGGACGTACTTGCTGGTTCACGCAAAGTACGATTACGTCTGGGCTCGCTTCTATCTCCCGTGCCTGTTGTTGAGCCCGCTCGGTTTGGCCGCACCCTTCGCCAAGGTGCCGGCAGCTCCGACCACGACGATGGAGACGCGACGGATTGGGCGCCTCATCGCCATTGTAATTGTCGCTTGGGTGCTCTGTGTGGGAGTCGGTGTTTTACGCAAGGGGCCGGGGGCGCAGCATGATCTCGCGGCGCACATCACCTCAGCCCGTGTGACCCGAACGACCGGTGGTAGGACGGTGCCCTGCGACTACCTGAACCCCAACACCATGCACTGGGAATGCAGTCGCCTAGAGGGTCAATACTGGGAGGGGTGGGGGGCTGACATTCGCCGGCAATGCAACTTCAGTCGTTGGGCCGGCCAAGCGCCCGCCGGGCTGAAGGCAAAGGATGTGCGGGGGATGCTCTACATGCAGCCTGCGCCTGTTGGGACGACCAAGCGTATGGTCTTGCCCGACCTTGGACCGCTATCTGAGTTGTCGCTGCTACTCGGCTACGCCAAGAGTGCGCGCGGACTCGACGCGAACATCACAGTGCGCCTGAACGGCAAGACTTTGAGCCTGCCCAAGGCGAGTCGCGCCGGCACGCTGCACTTGGTCGCGCTTGGGGACAAGGCAAAGTCCGACGGGCCCAATCGACTGGAGATCGAGGTGCATGCAGCGGCTCATCACGACTGGCGGCAGCTGTGCATTGGTGCGCTGATGAGTCGCTAGCGCGACGAGGTCGCTGGGGCGCTCCCATTGCTGCAGCAGGTGGCACTTATGACCTTAAAAATAAAAGGAAAACTAGTCGCTCGCTGCGGCAGCAACGCTGGTTGCACCGCACGCGGCTGACCTACCTAACGAAGCTGTGTCGGTGTCTTGAACGCGCTGGTCAGCGGCACTTTGAATAGCGAGCCTGAGCCCTGGTCTGCGACCCATACATTCGTCAGCCCTGGACCACTTTGCAGCGTAACTGGGTTCGTTCCGACAATAGAAATCAGCGGCAAAAAACCCCGTTGGAGTGCGTAGACCCACTCGGTATCGCGTACAGGAGCCAGCAGGGTGGGGGCTTGTCCCGGCACATCGGACGCGGCGCATCCCGGCTGCATGATTCCTGACCACACGAGGTTCTTAAATGGTTTCAGGTCACCCGGTGTCGACTGGCCGTACGGGACAGACTGAAGCAACGAGAGATCCGCGGCGGTGATCGGGCAATTCATCTCGGAGAGGGAGCCCTTCGCGGTGGTGCGGCTAATCCGTGCGGCCTGAGCTGGGTCGCTGTTGTCCCAGGGGCTGCACGTGCCACCGGTTGAGCCACGTCGTGACAACAGACCCGTACGGGAGCCTTCGACTAGCCAGCCATCGGCTCGGACTTCGTAGTGAATCGAGCGGCGAGGCAAACACCCGGCTGTCGGCAGCGGCACAGCGATGGCGGCGGGCGGATTGAGTTGATTGGCCAAGGTGAGCGGCTGGTCGACCACGCCGCCTTCCAGCTGTAGTGAGGTCGGAGCCACCTTCGTGATGCGATACCGCAGCGTGTCACCTTGGAGGCCACCGCAGTCCTTGGCGCCAGTGCCCCGCTTGATGAGCAGCATGTCACCCGCGACGACACCCAACCTGCAAAAGTCTGCCGTAGGATCGACCAGTGTATTGGCCAGGGGTAGCTGGCCAGAATGGCGCTCGGAGCCTGGAATCTGGCCTTCTGCGCGAATTTTCCATGATTCGCTCCGGTGCTCCTCAGATGCCTCGGACATGGCGATTCCATAGTAGCGGGTCTCGCCGTCATCGCTGGTCTGTTTGCTCAAACTGCCAAAGCTGGCGTGACGCTGCGGGGGTTTCGTCCCCATATCAAGCGACTTGCCAGCAATGGTCAGGGTGGGGCGCGCCGACTGGGTCGGATTCAGTTTGTCCAACGCCAGGCCAATCGTCGATTTCACCGTTGTGATCGGGTTGTCGTTGTCGTCGAGTTTGCGTGGCTCAACAGGAACGTCCTCAGCGA
Organism: Myxococcales bacterium; assembly: GCA_023954815.1. Classification (GTDB taxonomy): domain Bacteria; phylum Myxococcota_A; class UBA9042; order UBA9042; family UBA9042; genus UBA9042. The sequence goes on from JAGSHB010000011.1 coordinate 37,813, forward strand.
ATTCCAAAATCACCAGACCACTGAGCTGCATCGCGACAGCGATGGCGTCGCGCCCCTTGAAGGTCACTGGGGTCAGGGCCAGTGGTTGTGCGCCCAACGCTACGCCAAATACGCCGTCGCGGCGGTCGAGGATGGATGCGCGACGGAAGGGAGCACCATCGGATGCGCCCGGAACGAGCAAGGTGCGCGTCTTGGTGTCGATGATGAGCGCTGAGCGATCACGCTGTCGTGTCACAACGACCCATTCGCCGCCGAACGTCGACGCGATCTTGGCGATCGGGGAAGTATCGCCTAGGACCTCACTCGCTGACGCGCGGGACACGCAGGCCGAGTCCGCGAGATCGGTCTTTCCGTCACCGTCGTTGTCGATTCCGTCGTTGCAGGCTGCTCGAAGTTCGCCGTCAGAGCTGGCGCCGTCACAGTCGGCGTCATCGAGGTCGACTTTGCCATCGCCATCGTTGTCGATTCCGTCGTTGCAAGCCGTCGTCACACCTGCTTCGACGGGCGCTAGCTCTGTATCGTCCGTCTCGGTCGCGCACTTGGCATCCGCTACGTCCGTCTTTCCGTCGCCGTCGTTGTCCAGACCATCGGCGCAGCTCGCAGCGTTGGCGCGTTCGGTGTTGCTGGCGAAGCCAATACAGCCCGAGTCGGCCGGAAAGTCCGTCTTTCCGTCGCCATCGTTGTCGACTCCGTCCCGGCATGCGTCGACTGTACTGGTGGCCATACATCCCAAATCCGCGTCGTCGGTTTGGCCATCGCCATCATTGTCTTTGCCATCCGCACAAGCACTGCCGACTTCGGGGTCACCCTCAAAGCGGTCGGTCCTTGAATCGCAGCCACTGTCAGCGGTATCCGTTTGACCATCGAGGTCGTTGTCCAGTCCATCGCCACACGCCGGTCCAAGCGAGATTCGCCCGCTGACGGCACCCGCCTTGAGCGCGATCACGGTCACGTGGGCATGATCACGGTGCGACACGTACAGCTCGTCGGTCTTGGCGACAACCGTGAGCCCGTGCGGGGACCCCCCCGTCTCGATCTTCATCGCCGCCGCGGTGCCACTATCGAATGCGCTCGCCTCTACCCGCCAGACGGCCCCGCCAGCAGCATCGGCTAGAAATAGCTGTCCGGCTGCGGTCACCACCATGGCCGTGGGAGTGAACGACAGGGCGAGACGCTTGAGCTCAGCCTTCGAGGGTTTTGCCGCGTCCATGCGAACAAGCTCTTGCCCCAGGGCCAGCGTCATGTAGAGCCACTGCGGATTCTTGAGATCAGCCACGATCGTGGTGGGTAGGTCGCCAACGACGAGCGGGGTGAACCCGGGAACGGACGTGTCGGTATCGAGCCATTGCAGGCTCTTGCTCTCGCCACTGCCGGTTGTGTGTGCGATCGCCACTGACCCCAGGCTGCCTCCGGTCACAAATGCGCGGACGCTGTCCTCTGTGCCGCACGCGCTCAGCGGTTTGGTGGTGTCACCAGATACGCAGGCCAGCGCGATGCCGCGGGGGTTTCTTAGGCCATCGGGCGGGGTCGGCGAGGTGGTGCCGCACGCGCTCAGACAGAAGCCCAATCCAGCGATGAGCCAGGCGAGTGGTTTGTTTGAAATCGACAGAGTCACGTTGATTGCTCCGGTCCTACTGAATGAAGCCGCTGACTTCGTGACGCTGCTTGTCACCTTCATCGAGATCGATGACGGCGACGCGATGTTGGCTGAACAGGCCGGTGTACAAGGTCCAGCCACGACCGGGCACATTGGCCACAGCTAGGCCGTAGGGCGAGTGCGGCAGTCGGATGACGCTGACGACGGAACGGGCCACCGGATCGACCACCCAGATGTCATCTGTCCCAAAGCAACTGACGTACGCCAATTCGCGCCCGCCAGGACCTGTCGGCGCGAGCACGACCTGTGCAGGGCTTCCGCCAAGGCCAATGGTATCTACATGGGCGTTGGCCGGCTCACCGGAAACGTCCGGGGCCGTGTCGACGATGAGCAGCGCGTTTGGGCTACGGTAAGCCACAAAAAGGCGTCCGGCGTCGGCCGATAGCGCCATTGAACGACCCATCTCAGACCCGGCGGCCGGCAACGCGATGCCAGCATGTTGTTCGATGGACCACGTGGTCTCTGACTCGGAGGTTTCTGCGTTGAGATCGTAGCTGAACAACGCCCCTCTGCGCACGTCACTCACATACATTCGACCATCTATCGGAGAGCGAACTAGGGCGCTGAGACTTGAGTTGGCTGTGCCCGCGGGCACCAGCGTGGGCAGGGCCGTCGCCGTGACACCACCGTCCTTGTGCGTCTTCACTCCGAACGTCGAAATACGGCCCCCGACGGCCGCAGCCACATGCACCAGCGCGTCCTGACCACTGTGGCCGGGCGTGACGCTGACCGCCATGGGGTCCTGACCCAAGTCAAGGTCGCTCTTGTTGGGACCACCGATACGCCACGCGTCTGCGCAGGAGCCGGAACCGCTCTTGTCTTGCCCACAATTCAGGCTCGGAGCGCCAGGACCGCTCGTGTCGACATCGATGATAGAAATCGAATCGTCCTCGCGTGCGGGCACAAAGAGGCGGTGCTTGCCTGCGCCTAGTGCATCCGACTGCAGTGTCACATTGGCTGCATAGGTTGGAATCTCCACGGGGGCGCCATCGACCCAAGTACCTGCGACGGTGTCGATGACGCGCACCAATCCGCTTCGGTGGGCCCGGTCGAAATTGGCTCCGACGACATAGACGAACTTGCCCGACTGATCTGCCGTCAGCGCGACGGGGTAGCGCAAGCCAGCGCCCTCATATGCGGGCAGCCCAACCTGATTGCTACAGCCAACCATGGATGCGATCAGCAGCCCTGCGGCCAGCGTGCGAATAGAAACAACCACGTTCAGGCCTGGATGCGGGAAAAGTCGGCGATGCGGGCGAATAGCTTGGCGGTGTGCTGCAGCAGCGCGAGACGGTTGCGGCGCAGCGCTGGATCGTCGTGCATCACCATCACATCGTCGAAGAAGCGATCGACATCAGGCTTGAGCGTAGCGAGTGACGACAAGGCCCCCTGCCAATCCCCGTCGCCCAGCTGCTGGTCGAGTCCGCCGGATAGCGCCGTTGCTGCGGTGAACAGCCCGCGCTCTGCATCGAGCTCGAACAGCGACTCATCGACGCCTGCATCCGCCGCTGGATCAGCTTTCTTCACCAGGTTGGCGACGCGCTTGAAGGCTGCGGCCAGAGGCAAGAACGTCTCACCGTGACGGGCGCCATCGAGGGCCCTGGCCCGGTCGAAAACGCTAGGAATGTCGTCGAAGCCGGCCTCCAAGACCGCTTCGACGGTGTCTGGCGCATAGGGATTCGCGCCATCGGAGCCGCCTTCCACCAGCCAGTTTTTGAGTCGGCCGCGGAAGAACTGCTGCACCTGCTCCACCAGGGCGTCGCCCCGGGTCTTGAGCGTGTCGCCGTCGATGGCGTCAGCGGCTGCCGCGATGAGCCCGCTCAGCGAAATCGACCACTGCTTGTCCAAGAGGATCGCCACCACACCGAGTGCCGCACGACGTAGGGCGTAGGGATCTTGGCTGCCGCTCGGGATGAGGCCCAGACCGAAACAGCTGACGATGGCGTCCATCTTGTCAGCCAGCGCGATGACCGCGCCCGGTGCCGTCGATGGCGCCTCATCGCCCGCAAAACGGGGCTGATAGTGCTCTGCAATCGCAACAGCGACGTCTTCAGACTCTCCCGCACACCTGGCGTAGTCCGCACCGATTTCACCCTGGAGCGCGGTGAACTCGACCACCATTTGGGTGGCCAAATCAGCCTTGCACAGCAGCGCAGCACGGGCGGCGGTATCGGTCTCATCCGGGCAGACTTCTGCTGAGAGATAGGCTGCGAGCGCTTCCAACCGGCGCACTTTCGCCAGGGTTGAACCGAGACCCTGCAAGTAGATACGACCGTCGAGCTTGTCGACGAAGTCCGCCAGCGGCTGCTTGCGGTCGGCATCGTAGAAAAAGCGTGCGTCTGACAGGCGCGCACTCACCACTTTGGCGTTGCCCTCGGCGACGATGGCGCGGCTGTCCTCACTGAGTGTGTTGGCCACAGCGACGAAGCGGTTGAGCAGCTTGCCGTCCGCGCCACGAATGGTGAACAGCTTCTGATGCTCCTTGAGCGTGATGATCGTGACCTCATCGGGGATTTGCAGGAAATCCTCGCTGAAAGTTCCCAGCAGCGGAAAGGGCCACTCGACGAGCCATGTCACTGTGTTGAGCGTGCCCTGATCGTCGACGAGTGTGCCGCCAGCTTCTGCTGCCAAGGCCTCGGCGCCAGCCAAAATGACCTTCCGGCGCTCGTCGTGATCCACCATGACATGCTGCACGCGCAGCAGCGCTACGTAGAGATCCAAGTCGGCGCTGAGTAGCGGTATAGCCTCACCAAAGAAGCGATGACCGGCCGAGTCACGACCCGATTTCACGCCGGCGAACGACATATCGATGACGTGGTCGCCGAAAATGGCCACCAGCCAATGCACCGGGCGGATAAACGCCTCAGCCTCACGGCCCCATTGCATCCGTTTGGGGAGCGGCAACGCGCGAAAGAGCTCAGGCAGGGCAGCAGCGATGACCTGCTCGGCCTGAAGCCCAACCACCGCTTTTTTGGCCGCCGCATAGGCACCCTTCGGTGTTTCGAGCTGGTAAAGATCACTGGGATCGAGCCCTTGACCTCGGGCGAAACCGAGCGCAGCACGGGTTGGGTTACCGTCGGCATCAAAGGCCACACGGGCGGGCGGTCCGACCAGCTCGTCGATGCGGTCTGGTTGCCTGATTTGCACCGCGTCGATGTGAACGGTTAGCCGGCGGGGCGTGCCCATCCAGCGGCCCTCACCGTGGGTGAGACCGGCGTCGTCGAGCAGCGCAATCAGGCTCTTGAGCAGTGCAGCAGCGGCTTTCGGGGCCACTGCGGCGGGGATCTCTTCGCAGCCCAACTCGATGAGCAGGGCCTGGGTGTCGCCTGTGTTCATTCCATCACTCATACCAACCTCCTATGCCGACGCTTGCGTCTGACCCTTTGGGGGCTTGGTGGATTTTTTCTTCTTTTTCTTCGCTTTTTTCGCCAGACGCGCGGCTTCGGCGGCGAGCGCGGCCTCACGCGCCGTCACCGCGGCAGTCCGCTCAGCGTCGTTACACAGGGGCAGGCCGAGACGGAACCGCAGATCCACATAGCCAGCTGCCACCGCACGGGACAAGTTCCGCACACGACCGATATATTTCTGCCGTTCGCTGACACTGATGGCGCCGCGGGCGTCGAGCACGTTGAAGGCATGGCTCGCTTTCATCACGTAGTCATACGCCGGCAGGACCAGGGGCGGCTCATGGGCGCACAGCTTCAGCGCTTCGGCCTCAAAGCGGTTGAACTGGTCGAGGTGCAGGTCAACGCTCGCGAGCTCAAAGTTGTGGGTCGAAAACTCAACTTCGTCTTGGTGCTTGATCTCGCCGTAGGTGATCGCGCGCCCATCGGGCCCCTTGCTCCACACCAGATCGTAGACGCTATCGACCCCCTGCAAGTACATGCACAGGCGCTCAAGGCCGTAGGTCAACTCCACCGGAATCGGGTCGAGATCAATGCCGCCGACCTGCTGAAAATAGGTGAACTGGGTCACTTCCATGCCGTCGAGCCAGATCTCCCAACCCAGCCCCCAAGCGCCCAGCGTTGGGGACTCCCAGTCGTCTTCCACAAACCGAATGTCGTGGGCTTTGACGTCGATACCGATCGCGGTCAGCGATCCGAGGTACAGGTTCTGGATGTCTTTCGGGCTCGGCTTGAGGAGCACCTGGTACTGGTAGTAGTGCTGCAGACGGTTGGGATTATCACCGTAACGACCGTCGGTCGGCCGACGTGATGGCTCTACGTAGGCTGCAGACCACGGCTCTGGACCAAGCGACCGCAGGAACGTCGCAGGATTGAACGTGCCGGCGCCCTTTTCGATGTCATACGGCTGCACCAGCAGGCAGCCGCGATCGGCCCAGTAGCTGTTGAGGCGTGTGATGACCTGTTGAAAGGTCAGGCTGTCACTCATGGCGATTGTCCTGTGGACCGGTTTTCCGTCCTGTTCGCGGCCTGTTGCTGAGGATCGATAGGCGTCGTCCCATCCCTCCAAGCCCAACGGGCGCGCGACCATAGCAGAACGTCACGCTCAAGCGAAAGTCGTCCATTGCGCAGCCGTCCGCCGGCAGAAAAGGCGGATTGTCGGGTCGTGCCCCCGTTTTTTAGCTTTGGCCCCTTGACGGTGATGAGCCGCATCCTACTCTTCCCACCGCAACGCCCCGGGCTGCTCGCCAACTAGCGATGACCCCTGGAAAAAGTCGATCGACGCGCCCAGCGCAATCGATCGGAAGGCGGGACCCCCATTCGATGCAGTGCGTGGCCTCTGTGCCCCCTGCAAACAAAGGAGACAGCTGATGAGCATCAAGCCGCTATACGACAACGTCCTGGTTAAGCGCGCAGAGCCCGAAGAGCGCACGCAAGGTGGCCTCTTTCTGCCCAGCGCCGCACAGCAGAAGCAAGTGTGGGGCGAGGTCAAGGCCATCGGCAAAGGGAAAGTGCTCAAGTCCGGTGATGTTCGCACGCCCGCCGTCAAGATCGGCGACCGCGTCTTGCTCGCCAAATGGGGCGGCAACGAGGTCAGCTGGGAGGGCGAGGACTACCTCATCCTGAAAGAGAGCGAGCTGCTCGCCGTGATCGGCTGAGACGCCCAATCGGTGCAAGAACGCTGATTTTTCGGCACAGAACTCCCTGACACGCAACTCAATCGTGGGACCTATTCCCAACACGGAGCACAACAATGGCTGCCAAGAGCATCTCTTTTTCGTCGGACGCGCGCACTGCCATCCTCGACGGTGTCAACATCCTGGCCAACACGGTCAAGGTCACCCTCGGACCGCGTGGTCGTAACGTCGTGATCGACCGCAGCTTCGGCTCGCCGCTCATCACCAAGGACGGCGTGACCGTCGCCAAAGAGATCGAGCTCGAAGAGCACTTCGCCAACCTCGGCGTGCAGATGGTCAAAGAGGCTGCCTCGAAGACCAACGATCTCGCAGGCGACGGCACCACCACCGCTACCGTGCTCGCCCAGGCTCTCGTCATTGAAGGCGCCAAGCTCGTCGCCGCTGGCGTCAACCCGATGGACCTCAAGCGCGGCATCGAGGCCGGCGTCCAGGCGGTGACAGCGGGCCTGCTCAAGCTGAGCCGCGACGTTGAGGGCAGCGAGGACATCGAGCGCGTGGCGACGATCTCCGCCAACGGTGACGACATCATCGGCAAGATCATCGCTGATGCCATGGCCAAGGTTGGCCAGGACGGCGTCATCACGGTCGAAGAGGGCAAGGGCATCGATACCGTGCTCGAGACCGTCGACGGCATGCAGTTCGACCGCGGCTACATCTCGCCTTACTTCGTCACCGACGGCGATCGCATGGAGTGCGTGCTCGAAAACCCGTTCATCCTGATGCACGAGAAGAAGGTCAGCAGCCTGCGCGACTTGGTTCCGATTCTGGAGCAGGTTCGTCAGCAGAATGGCTCCCTCGTGATCATCGCTGAGGACGTCGACGGCGAGGCCCTGACCGGTCTGGTCTACAACAAGCTGCGCGGTCAGCTGAACGTCACCGCCGTCAAGGCGCCTGGCTTTGGCGATCGTCGCAAAGCCATGCTCGGTGACATCGCCACCATGACCGGTGGCCGCCTGCTCTCCGAGGAGATCGGCGAGAAGCTCGAGCACGTGCAGCTCACCGCCCTCGGTCGTGCCAAGCGCATCATCATCACCAAAGACAAGACCACGATCGTTGACGGTATGGGCAACGAGGCTGAGGTCGAGGGTCGCGCCGCCGCGATTCGTCGTCAGATCGAGACCACCAAGAGCGATTGGGATCGCGAGAAGCTCGAAGAGCGCCTCGCCCGTCTCGCAGCTGGTGTGGCCGTCGTCCGTATGGGCGCCGCGACCGAGATCGAGATGAAAGAGCGCAAGGCCCGCGTCGAAGACGCCCTGCACGCCGTTCGTGCGGCTGCTGCTGAGGGCGTCGTCCCTGGCGGTGGTGTGGCCCTGATTCGTGCGGGTAGCGCGCTCAGCGCGCTCAGCTTCGGTGACGAGCGCGACCACGGTGTCAGCGTCTTGCGTCGTGCGCTGGAGGCGCCGCTTCGCCAGATCGCTGAAAATGCGGGCGAAGAGGGCTCGGTCATCGTTGAGGCCGTGCGTGAGCAGAGCGGTAGCTTTGGCTACAACGCGGCCAACGGCGAGATGGCAGATCTCATGGCTGTCGGCGTGCTCGACCCTACCAAGGTTGTGCGTGTTGCCCTGATGAACGCCTCGTCCGTCGCGACCATGTTGCTGACGACTGAGTGCGCCATCGTTGACGCCACCGAAGACGTGAACTAGTCGCATGTTGGCCTTCGGGCTGACCTCGCCCAGCAGTGGGCGAACCCACCCTCGAACGGCCATCGCCGCCCGCCCGCACATCGGTCGGCTGCGATGGCCGTCCGTTTGGAGAGCGCCATGAATCCGACCAGCAAGCAGAGCGAGCAAGCCGCGGATGCCACCGAAGAAGTCGCCGCTGAGGCTGTCGACGAGACCGAAGCCGCTCCCGAGGCTGAAGTCGTCGCACTGAGCCCGGAGCAGGAACGCATCGCGGAGTTGGAGGGCGATCTCGAAGCCCTCGGCGCCAAGCTGCGCATGTATTCGGAGAGTACCGACCGGATGCGTCGTGAGTTCGAGGCGAGCAAAGCACGCATTCAAAGGGAGCACGAGCGCAGCGTCGAAGGCGACAAGACCAAGGCGGTCATCGGCCTGCTCGGTGTGCTCGATAGCCTCGATCAGGCGCTTGCTAGCACCGAAGACGATGGCCCATTCGTTCAAGGCGTGCGCATGATTCAGAAGGAATTTGGCACCGCGCTTGCCGAGCTTGGCCTCGAGCGTTTTGAGGCCATGGGAGAGGCGTTTGACCCAGAGCGCCACGAGGCGTTGACGGTGATGCCCGTTCCCGACGCCGACCAGCACAACAAGGTCGTCCACGTGATGAAGCAGGGCGCCGTCGTGGCCGGCAAAGTGGTTCGTGCGGCGACGGTGGTCGTGGGCAAACACGCCGGCAGCGATCCGGCGGTCAACTGATACTTGTCAGCTGTTGGTGCGCAAAGCTGCCGAATAATCAAAGTTATTTTCGGGTGTCAGCTCGGTCTTTAGGCCGATCACGACCGCCAGCACTAGTTGCAAATACCCAGATTGTCTGGCGCCGCCTTGTTGCTGTTGTCCGTCACGACAATGCACTTCTTGCCCGACGGGCAGGAAGGACTGCCGCCCTTGGTTGAGCATTTCAGCGCGCAGATGGCTGGGTTGCCAATGCACATCGCCCCTTTGATGCAGTCGTTTGCCGTCGTGCAGCCTTGACCGACCGTCTTGGTTCCTGCGGGTAGGCACGTCTTTCCAGCCGTCACGAGCGCGCACACCTCACTGGACGCACAGCCAACTTCTGTTGTGGCGTTGCAGTTGTTGTACACGGTGCAGGTGCCCAGTGAATACCCGACCGGTTTGCCGTCGCTGTATTGCAGGGCAGAGCACGTGCCGTTCGCGCACTTGTAGCTCGCGTTCTTGCCGGTGCTGTCGCAGAGCGGTTTGCACACCTGACCCACGCACAATAGCCCTTTGGTGCACTCGGTCGTGGATTTACAGGCTGTCCCTGATGCTGTTTGACCCGGTGTGCCACAGAGCGGACCGCCGCTGGTTGTGGGGTAGCATTGTTGGGCTGCGGTGCATCCCTTGGACGTCAGCGGTTCGCAGACGGTCCCCGGGCAGATACCGCAATCAGCCGAGCAGCTCTTGCAGTCTTCCTTTGGCCCGTCGCACTTACCATCACCGCAACCACCTGGGCATACGCCGCAGTCGGCCGGACAACTGGTGCAGGTTTCGTCGCCGTTACACGACTTGTCACCGCATAATGCTGGGCATTTGCCACAGTCCTGCGGGCAAATCTGGCAGTTTTCGGTCGCTATGTTGCAGGTTCCGTCGCCGCAGGCTGCCGCTGCGTCTGGGCTGCTGCTATCCACAGCGCCGGCATCCAAACCACCGGCATCCATCGCGTCAGGCTCAATCTGCGCGGTATCAGGCCCCGCATCGACCTGCCCTGCGTCCGCGCTGCCTGTGTCGAAGGGCGCGGCATCGAGCGACCCGACATCAGAACTTCCGGCATCCACCGGTCCGCTGTCGAGCGCTGCGCCGGCATCACCCTGCCGACCCTGAGCATCCTTGCCGCCAAACCCGCCGAACTGAGAGCTGATGTCTGGCAAGTCCGAAATCGGGCCATTGCTTGACGATGTTTGGCCGCAACCAGCGACAAACACACAGAGCCCGAGGGTGAGAAGGAGTCTACTTCGGCGAGTACGCGCCATTGGACAGCTCAACCTGATACGCAACACAAACCGGGGCCTTGCCCTTGGCTAGGTGCACATGCACCCAGAACGTCGCTGAGTTATTGACACACTGGTTCATGCCAGGTGCGCCTGGGCCACTGGCGCCGCCCTTGCTCGAGCACTTGCACTCGCCTCCAGGCAGTGGCGTGGGCGATTTGACCACCTTGCCCATGGGCTTGCCAGGCTTGGTGTGGACGCCGAAGGGTGGTTTGCCCCCGAACGCCACGGTCCAGGAGACATCGGTCTCGTTGCTGCAGAGTTGGTTCGCGCCCGCGCATGAGCCCCGATACAGATCCAGTTGGAAGATGTTGCCCGGATTCTTGATGAAGCGCGCGCGTACATGGAACGAATCGCAGTTGTTCACATCCGGGTTGTCCTTCGCGTGGAACTTGAACCAGTCGCCGCCTTCTTTGGGCATGACATTACCGCTGACGATGTGCTTGGAGCCGCCGTCTGGCATGGCGCCGATGTCCTTCGCAGCCTTGCAGCTCGACGCCTCGACGCCGTACATGTTGTCCGCGAGGCACTCGCAGCCGTTGGTGTATTGACCGTCGACGTCGAAGTAGCCTTTCGGGCAGGTCGCGATCGTGCATTTACCGGCGTTGCACGCAGAGTCAACGCCGGCGACCTTGGGGCAGCTCTTGGCCGCGTCGCCATCGTCCGTCGTGCTGTTGCAGTCATCGTCGACGTTGTTGCAGATCTCGAGTTGGGTCGGTTTAATCTTCGGGTTGTTGTCGTCGCAATCGCCCGGCTTATCTGCAGTGTGCAGTGCATCGGGGCCACACAAGCACTTGCTCTTGTCGCTCGGCCCGTACGTATCCTTGTCGATGTCGATGTAGTAGAGCTTACAGCCTTCCGAGTCCTCTTCGTCGGTCTTGGCGTTGCAATTGTCGTCGATTTGATTGCATTTTTCAGTCGCGCCGGGCTTGACCTTCGGGTTGTTGTCGTCGCAGTCGCCGGCCTGGCTGATGAGATCGGCAGGCTTTTTCGATGGGCACACGCATGCGGCATCGTCCGGATCGCCAAATGTGTCGCCGTCCTTGTCCTTGTAAAAGACCGAGCATCCTGAGGCGCCGGGCTCGTCGGTCGCCGAGTTGCAGTTGTCGTCGATGTCGTTGCAGACCTCTTTCGCGCCGGGGTTGATGGTCTTGGCGATGTCGTTGCAGTCGCCACCGGTCGCAGCAAAGCCTGGGCCGGGGTTATTGCACATGCACTGGCCCGCGCCCGTCCCTGCGCCGTCGCCGTCGTTGTCGGGGAAGTAGACCTTGCAGCCAACCGCGTCTTCTTCGTCGGTCTTGCCGTCGCAGTCGTTGTCCTCGCCATCGCAGACTTCGACCGTCGGCACGGCTGCGTCACACAGGGTCAACCCTTCCGTGCTGCATTTGCGCTGGCCGTTGCAAGTTCCGAATTCGTTTTCGCGCTTGCAGCCCGTCGACAAGGCCAATTTGGTCTCTTGTTGGCTGCACGTGCAATCGTTCTTGTCGGGCTGACACTGCCCCACGGTGGCCTCACCAGGGAGGCTGATTTCCTTGCAGGAGTATTCGTTCGGGCAGGGGGTGTCTTTGTCGCAGGAGGCACCGCAGAACGAGCCATTGATAAAACCGCCCCCCAAGTCCATCGGGACACACTTGGCCGTGCCGACCTGCTGGCCTTGACCGCTACAATCGGAGTGCGCCGCGCACGGGCGACAGAGGCTGACGTACTTGGGCAGGCAGATGAAGACCGCATCGCCTGCGCTCGCTTGGCGGCAATGCCAGTCTGGTGGGCACGAATCAACGCAGGTCTTGGTGCACATCAGGCCTTCATCAGCCTCGATGCAGTAGCCACTGTCGCAGTCGTCGCCAGTCTTGCAACTGCAACCCCATCCGCCCTCGACTTCGCACTTTTTCCAGGCCGCGGCGGCGGTATCTTCGCCTGCCGCTGCATCCTCACCGGTGGTCACGTCACCGTCACTGATGTTGCCACCAATATTGATCCCGTCGCCAAACCCCACGCCAGTAGCGGGTTTCGCCGGTTCCTTGTCTTCACCGCATGCCGCCAAAAGCAGGAGGATGCAGATGCTTGAGAGTGCCCAACGCCTGTGGATCATTTGCCCTCCGGACGGTCGGTCCGACAAAGGTGGGGCTGCACGCTAACATACCCCGGCAGGGTGGGAGAAATTGGCGAGCCATTTCCTCGCGAACAGCGGACAATATTTGGCCTACTCCAGCGCCGCGTTTAGTGCTGTGTAGCCGCCTTTACGGGCGACTCCCTTGATCACCATCTTGGTCTTGGTGCCCTTGGGGATGCTCGGCGCGAGGCTGCTGAGGTCGGTCTCTGTCGGCGGCATCGGCACCACGATACTCTTTCCGAGCGGTGAACCCTTCGCCAGCTGCTTGGCCACTGCATCCTTGATAATCTTGGAGAAAGCAGCCTTCTGCGCGGTAAATGTCTTCGAAATATCGGTCAACTCCACCAACATCGTCGGCGACTTGCCCGGGGTGACAGTGACGGTAGGCACGCCCTTGTCGTCAGGGCCAAAGCTGATCTCAGCGGGCGCGTCGATGCTCGATGCCATGTACAGCGCCAACTCGTCGGAGCCAAATGGCACCCGCACCGTCGTGAAAATGTCGCCGATCTGCAGGCGCACCATCTCGGGCTTGGCCATGTTGCAGGCCTCCAAGATCGGCGGTAGCAGCAGATCGACCTCCATCGAGCCTTTTTCCAGGTCAAACCCCATGGACGACTGCCCCTTTGCGAGTTCGCTACCCGGGACCGTCATCGTCATCGCGCCGCCGTACCAGATGGCATAGAGCAGCTGGTTGATCAGATCGTCGTGGAGCGCGATTTGCATGGCTTGTTTCTTGTCGATCGTGAACTTGTCAGGCGACTTACCAATGCAGCCAGCACGAGAGATCGCGCCCAGGATGGTGTGCTTGGTGCCCTTCGGCGCGACAAAACTCGCGTCGGTCTTGAGCAGGGCGCCATCGGGGGTAAACGACAGGGTTTTCACCTCGCTGACCAGGGTGACTTTGACCGGCGGGCCGTTGCCCATCGACGGCGGCACATCGAAGGTCTGCGAGGTCGATAGTTGGCTCAGCACGCTGTTGAGCGCCTTGGGTAATTCGCCGACCAGGGCGCTCTTGAGCTGGTTTTCGATCTCCTTCTTGTAGCTGCCCAGCAGTAGGTTGAAGAGCGGATTGAACAACCCACCGATGCCGTTGACGGACAGCTTCATACCATCGATTTTGACGTCACTGTTGGCCACCGACGCGCTCGCTTTGCCGCCACTGACCGCCATCTTCAGCCGCATCGTCGTGGTGATGGCGCTCATGGTCAGCGTGCCACTGACGGAGAGGCTCGTCTTGATTGGGCCGAGCTTGATCTTGGCTTTTACCTTGAGATCTGTGGAGAAATTCTCAATTCGTAGCTTCACATCCAGCGCCCCAGTGACCGGGGTCAGCGAGACCTTGGGCTTGCCCATCTTGGTATTACTCAGGGTGACCGAGATGTTGCCCGAGCTTGGGCTCGAGGGGACCAACCCCGCGGCCAACTGGGCGCCTGCGAGCAATTCGATGATCGTCGCAAAGTCATTTGGGTGGGCCGGGTCATGGACGCCGTCATCGAAGAGCTGCTTGCCGATGAAGATCTGCATGGCGTCTTTGACCATGGCGCCCTTGGGCTTGCCTGCGTCGGTGTTGTAGTACTTGCCCGAATAGTAAAATCCGCGTGTGGCTTCAGACTTTTCACCGCCCATGTCCTCGGCGATAGCAATGACCGTGTTGAGACCGTGCTTGGCGCCCTGCTGCACCACATATTCGTTGGCGCCGTCGACGTAACCAGTCTTGCCATTGACCGTCAGCGTCTTCACGCCCGAGCCGGCGTCTCCTGCTTTGCCCTTGATTTGAACGGACGGCTTGCCTGTGAGCGTGCTGCCCCACGGTGGGTCTTCAATCGTCAACATGGGCGGCGCGCCGTCAACCAACACCGACAGCTCTTTGCTCAGCGACGTCAGACTGACCTCAAACCGCAGCTTGTAGGTGCCGTCCTCGTCGAATTTGATGAGCTTGTCCTTCTCCGCACCGGCTTCGAGAATCTTGGCGCCCGTCGCAGGCGATAGCACTTGCACCGTCACCGGATCATCCACCCGGACGTTGCCCCAGGCGTCCTTGACCAGAGCCGGAAATTTCACTTTCTCTTCACGCTTGTAGACTGGTTTTTCGGGCACACGGGCGACGAGCAGCTCGTGCGCTGGGCCAGGTTGTACCTGCAAATTGGCCGGGTGCAGCTGATACAGGGACCACTTGTCGGTCTCGGGCACGCACTTGACGGTATGGATACCGGCGGTGGTGCTGGTCACGTACAATCCCTTGAGCTGCACTTCGGTTGGGAAGTCCATTGCAAACGGGAAGTTGGGCACCGTGTTGCCGTGCGTATCTGTCGCGACGCAGGCCAGTTTTGCGGCGTCTCCAGCGCTGATTTCCTTAGGATCGAGCAGCGTAAAGAGGTGACGCGGCGCCGCTGGGGTGACGACAAGCGTCGCCGGAGTCGCGTCGACCAACCCGGAGGATCGGCACGCGACCTGCCAGGTGCCTGCTTTGTTGACCTTGGTGGTGCCGGGCTGCAGCGCAAGGGCGTCGGGCGTGGTCACGACCGACCAACCTTCTGAGATCGTGTTTTGCCACGCGTCGCTGCCGGTGCAGGTGACCGTGATGTGGGTGCCGGCCTGGACCGTCAGCGTTTTTGTACCTTTGGCGCCGGCAACCTGTAGGTGCGTGTCGACCTCGCTCGGCATTCCCGCGATGACCTCAAGCCGTGTGCCCTTGTCATCGGATAGTCCCGCGCTCGGTACCCGGCATGCGACCGTGTAGTCCCCGATCGTCGGCAGGGCGATTTTGGTGCCAGTGATGGAGATGGGCGTCGCTGGGCCGTCGAGGACCACAACCGTCGCCTGGCCTGGCAGGGACAGCTCGTTTCCCCAGGGATTCGCCTCCGTCGCCGCAGAGAACAGCCGGCAGTCGATTGTGAAGTTGACGCCCGCGTAGGCGTCTTCGCCTCGGGTGTCGGTTCGCAATTGGGCGTCGGTTAGCTTGGCTCCGGCGGTCACAGTGCCGTCCACAGCCTCGGTGCCGCAACCAGACAAACAGGCCACGGCGCACAGCGTCAGGGTCACGCTGAGGCGCACTACGGGATTGCTGCGAGAGGTGAGTCGCGGTCGCACGGGGACTCCGGTGGCGATTGGCGCCCAAGGTAACGGCCCCCGAGGCGCCTCGCAATCGTTCAATTGTGAGGGAGCCGCGCCCGTGTGGGGGGCGGGGAGTTCAAGCTGCTGAGAGAGGTTGTGGCTGCTGAGGCCATGGACAACCCAAGCGCACACGTCGAGGCGAAATCGCGATAATATCCTTATTTATTAAGCTCTAAGACCCAATAGCGCCACGAGATTGGGTGGGGAAACACGTCCCAAGTCAGCCGGGGACCTTGTCTGCAGAACGTGCCCATCACCGGCTTTTTACCAGGTGCGCCCACCGACAACTTTCCGTCGGCGATGGTCCACGAGCCGGAAAATGCATCCTTTTGCGGGCTGGACGTGCCGCCGCAGTGACACAGCGCGCCCTTCATCTCACAGCTCATCTTCGGGTTGACCAGATCGCTGCACGCAGCAGCCGGGGACTTGCCGGGTTTCACCTCGGCGAGACAGCTCGCGTCGAAGGTCCAGGCGAAGGAGATCGAACTCTCCATGGACAGCGCCGCCGACTTGTCTTCGTTCAACTCGATGAGCCCCGTGCGATTCCATGTGCAGACGGTCTGATTTCCAGTGCCTTGGCACGCGGTCTTATTGTCGTAGGGGTGTTCACACAGGGCTGCGGCTTTGGCGGGATCTTCCGGGCACAGCGCAACGATCTTCCATTTACCGATCGGATCGCCACCACAGGCGACGTAATTGTTGATCGGGCACGGCCCCTTTGCCGTCGCCGCATCTGACGTGCTCGCATCTACTTGGGCGGCGGCGTCAGTCTCAGCATCGCCAGTCTGAGCGTCGCCAGTCTGAGCGTCGCCAGTCTGGGCGTCGTCAGTCTGGGCATCCTGTTGCGCGTCTTCCGCGATTTCACCGTCACCTGGTGCTGTGTCCGTAAGCGCGACATCCGAAGTCGCGTCCGCCGCCGATGTGGGCGTTTGGCAGCCGCCAAGGGCTGCAAGTCCGAGCACCAGCCAGCCTATCGGCAGCAGCTTCGTGCGTGCTTGCCTTTGAAGCCTCTGCTGTGCGGTACCCATTGCACTTATGGCGCGCGTCTTCATGTGACCAACTCCTACGCCGGTCATGCTAAGCGCTTTGCGGCCTCCCCGCCTGTATTTGGGCCCCAATGGCGCTGATTCAGCTCGCGGAGTCGGAACCCTGTGGCCTGTGACTTATGCCTGCACAGAGGAGGATTGCGCCCGTTCCTTGGCCCGCAGACTCGAGAGGCGGCGCAATGCGCCTTGGACGCCTTCTTCGACGGTCGGGTGGTAAAAGGGCAGCTCCAAGGCTTCGTCCACGGTCAGCCCGCGCTGGATGACCCACGCCAGCATGTGGCCCAAGTGCTCGGCGGCCGGGCCGATCATCGCGGCGCCCAGCAACACCCCCGTTCGTTTATCGGCATAGATGCGCAGCAGCCCCCGGGCGGCGCCCATGACCTTTGCGCGAGATTGCATGGCGAAGTTCTGCTCTCCGATCAACGTGGCGTCCGGGTCCAGCTCGTCAAAGCTGCGCCCACAAACAGCGATCTGCGGCTCACTGAAGACGATGGCCAGCTTGGCCTTGCGCTCCACCGGCCGGACGTTGGGGAATTGGGCCGCGTTGCCGCCTGCGATGACGCCTTCGTGGGCGGCCTCGTGCAGCAGCGCACGATCGGCGGACACGTCCCCCGCGATGAAGATCGGCAGGTCACCGATCTGCGCGGTTTGCGGGTTCACCGGTGGCAGCGGCAGCAGTCCGAGCTCTTGTAGCCCCATCCCGCCCAGCGCAGGCGGGCGACCGGCAGCGACGAGCACATATTGATAGGTCTGCTCCCTGGGTTGGCCGTCATCGCCCACAAACGACACCGTCACGC
Source organism: Myxococcales bacterium (assembly GCA_023954815.1). Classification (GTDB taxonomy): domain Bacteria; phylum Myxococcota_A; class UBA9042; order UBA9042; family UBA9042; genus UBA9042. Next base: position 55,305 of record JAGSHB010000011.1, read on the forward strand.
CCTTGTCGGACCGAACGACGTCACCGAGCTTGTGATGAAAGTGGACGTCCAGCTCGCTACCGAACATGGCCCTGGCAGTTTCGGCGACGCTGGGATCTTGCAGGGCCGCGACCCGGTCATCGAGCTCGACAATGGTCGTCCGTACGCCGAGGCGGCTCATGGCTTGACCCAACTCTAAACCAATCGCACCCGCACCGACCACCAGCAGGCTGTCGGGCAGCGTCTCCAGCTCGAAGATCGACTCATTGGTGAGCATCCGGTCGCCCAGACCTTGGTACGGCTTGGGCACGGCGTTCTTCGAGCCGGTGGCGATGATCACCGTCTTCGCGCTCACCGTGTGACCGCTGTCCGTGACGAGCTCTGTCGGCGTGACAAAGCGCGCCCGCGCCCGCAACAGCCCGCCGGCCGCTTCGATCTTGTCCGTGCTGCCCGTCTTGGTCTTGCTGACAAAGTGGTCGCGAAGACGACGCAGCCGCGTCATCACCTGCGCGCCGTCGACCTCGATCTTGCCGAGATTGATCCCAAAATCACCGGCCTCGTGGGCGCTGTGCGCGTGTTCGGCGGCGGCGATGAGCAGCTTGCTCGGCATGCATCCCACACGGGCGCAGGTGGTGCCGAACGGGCCCGGATCGATCAGGAGGACGTCAGCGCCTGCGGCCATAGCAGCCCGTCTGGCATTGAGCCCGGCGGAGCCAGCGCCGATGATGGCGACGTCAGTGGTGATGGAGGTGGGGAAGGAATAAGCCATGTCGTCTCCTCATGCCCGCCAAAAATGCGGCGGTGCGCTTCAGACCCGCGCGGCTGGGAGCCGGGGCCTTGCACCAGGAGGAGGCGCTGGCGAGCAAAAGTGTTTCGCTCACCTGCTGACATGGATCAATCGGAAAATGCGCGCGGGACTTTGCGGAGCGCTCTGGCCTTGGGGAAGTCAGCGGTCGCCTTTGCGACGATGGCTGCAAAATCGGTCAATCGGGCGTTGAGGTCGCTCAGGTTCTTCTTCATCGCCACCGATTTGAGAGACACGACCAGGGCCGGGCGCTTCCGCTTCTTGTGCGGTTTGATCAAGAAACCGTGCAGCGTCAAACGACCGTAGCGATCGGCCTTCGCCAAGGTAAAGAGCGCGAAGTCGCTGTCGGTCTGGCGCAGCAAGTGCTTGACCTGCTTGTTGCACTTCCGTTTCGCAAAGAGGCCCTTCTTTGGGCAGTTGCCTAGGTCCGAAAAGCTTAGGATCACGGACTGTTTCTTCGCTTTCACCTTCAATTTCTTGGGTTTCGCCTTCACCGTGAAGTTGGGTCGGCCGATGAAGACGACCTTGCCCCACGGCTTGATGCCGGGGCCGCGGACTTGGATGAAGTGGGCGCCACGAATGAGCTTGTTGTTGGTCGCTGGCAGCGGGCCGCTCTTGATGCCGTCGATGTAGCACGTCGCACCGGGCGCATCGCCTATGACCTTGACGCCGACCTTCTTCAAGCCCGTCATCCGCTTGACGGTCTGGTCGAAAAGTTTGAGCAGTTTGGCCGGCTGCGAGCGGCGATTGATGACGAGCGTTGGCTGCAACGCGAGGCCTTTCATGAACCAGCCCTGGACGTTCTTTCTGCCGCCGCGGTTGGCAAAGGTCATGAGTCCGGCTCGGGTGTAGGCGTCAGCGAGCTTGGTAAAGTCGACCAGTTCAGGCGCAGCTCCTTCATAGAGCTTGGTTGCCTTGCGAAAGAGCGCCAGCGCCTTGAAGGGATCTTTGGTCTGGTACTCCATGCCTGCGCTGCGCAGCTTGTCTGCCTTTTCGATCTGCTTTTCGAGCTTGGTCGCCTTGCGTGCTCCCACAGCGCCAGCCTTGCCTTTTTGCGCCGGCCGATCGGCATCGTTTGTGACCTTGAGATGAGCTGAGAACGCCAACGTGCGCTGGAGACCGCGGTCGATCCGCTTGAGATAGATGGCTCTCACGTCGCCGTGGGCGGCGGTGGGCACGACCAGCGTGCGAACCGATGCGGCAGCTGCATTGGCCGGCACGGTCAGCACAGGCACGAACGCCAGGGCACAAACGGCGAGGAGGGGGTGCAAAGAGATGGATCTGTCGTTCATCGGTGCGTGCTCCGTAGGTCGATAGACCCGAATCGTGCGGCATGGTCGGCGGGTGCGCAAGCGCTCAAAGGGGGGGGCTCCCCGGGACAAGACATGGACCCTAACGCGCTGACCGATGAGCGATTCACTCCGCTGCGTCGCAAAACACCAGCGGGCTACGCGTCATCGCCCGGGGCTTCGTCCCGCAAAAACCCTGCGCAGACCCGGTTGAAGCGGCCAGGTTCTTCTTCCATGGGGCAGTGGCCACTTTCCGAAAAGCGGACGAGTCGACTGTGAGGCAGCTGCTCGGCGATGCGGGTCACAATGCGATCGGGCATGACGCGATCAGCGCCGCCGCGAACGATGAGTGTCGGCTGTAAAATGCCGCCGATTCTACGCTCCAAGGCCGAAAGATCGGCGTTATAGCTCTGGGCCACCGACAGCGCCGCATGGGCCGCACCATGGGTGCCAAGGGGGGCGAGAAAGTGGCTCATATAGTCGTCATCGACCGGCAGCTTCCTATACGCGCCGTACCGCAGTCCCAACTTTAAGCCGAACGGAATTCCCGGGAGCGCCAGCGCGGGCGCCCACGCGGGGAGCTGCATCCGGGCCAGCCAAGCCATCGGGTAGCTGCCCGCGCCAGCTGGGTTGACGAGCACCATCCGCCGTACCCGGTCTGGCTCCAGCGCCGCTAGCTGCAGCGCCAACGCCCCGCCCAGACTGTTGCCCACCAGATCGGCGCGGGAGATGTTCATGTGCGTCATCCACAGCAGCACCCGGCGGGCCTGCTCCGCAAGACGAAAGGACGCGGCCTTGGGTTTGTCCGACCATCCAAAGCCGGGGAGACACAGGGCATGCACGGTGAAGTGCGCTGACAACGCTTCGATATTGTGGCGCCAGGCCCAGGACGCCTGCACAAAGCCGTGGAGCAGCAGCACGTCGGGCCCCTGACCCATCGTCACCGCGTGGAGGTGCAGCGGTGTTGAGTTCTGTTTCGAAGCCGTCAAATCACGAACAGGCACCCGGTGGCCGTGCTGATGCCAGGAGCGTTTGCCGCCGATTGCGACGCGATCGGAAGGGTGCTGCCCCCGGTGCAGTGGTCGCCGCAGCCGATCCAGAGGTCGACCGGTTGGATCAGCGCCGCGCCGCTTGGCCACTGGGCTACTTCCCGCCGTCTTTGGGCGGCAAGGTGAAGCCAAATACGCCATCGACGTCCGCATACCAATCGGGCTTTTTACAGGTCTTGGCGATGTGGCTGGCGTTGCAGTCGTCTGGGTAGGTTGTGTCCGGGAAATGGGCCTGAATGCGCCCACTGAACTTGCCCGCCATGGTGCCGCCGGTGGTGTTGGCGTAGTCGGTGATGTCGAAGTTGCCGGTCAGTCCCGCGCAGGTCGAGCGGAACCAGAAGCCCTTGAAGAAGATGCGAACCATGGGCGGCTTGCAACTGAAGGGGTACTTGCCGGCTTTGTCCGTGCTCACCGGATTGGCGCTCGAGCCGACGACGAGACCGAAGTTCAAGATGATCTCGACCTGGCTCTGGATGCCCTCGACGTCGACCTGCAGCGTGTCGGTCATCGCAAAGCCGACCTCGCCTTGGGTGTAGTGCGTCGAGCCAAACGAAAACGCGGTCGTGATGCCGAATAGATCGCGCTCCAGGCGCAGCTTCTTGCCGTCGGCCGGGCCGCCATGAAAGGTCAGATCGATGGTGTAACCCTGGGCCCAGTTGTTGGTGAGGCCGGTGTCTTTTTTCGTCGCTCCGGCATCGACGGAGGTATCGGCGGCTTTGTCTTCAGGTTCTGCGCTGCAGCTGAGGCAGGTAAGCGCGAGGCCAAGGGCCCAGGTAACGGCGAGATTGCGACGAGATCGATACGACATGGGCGTCTCCAAACGGCGCTTTTTCCCTGATAACATGGGCTTTTTGCGCAAATTCAACTTCTGGCGACCGCTCGCGTTGGTGCGCGCTTGGCTACCGGTCTGAACCGGCGGCCGTAGCGCTCGCGGGCTCCAGGGTGGCAGACGCCGGGACGACGCGCGAGCACCCCCCTTGCGCAAATGGCTCAAGTAACCTTCCTTATGGGCCACTTGCATTCGCAGTATGGCAGCGATGCGCATGGACGCTACGCGCACTGGAGACCCAATGGCCTGGAATCCTTACGAACAAAATCAGTCTGGGGGCGGCTTCGGCGGCGGCTCGGACAGCCCGGAGATCGAGCTCCCGCCCAATTTGCTGGGTTGGGTCGCCGTCGCGGTGGTTGTCTTGGGGCTGCTGCTCGGCGGTCGGACCTCGTTTTATACGGTGGGCCCGGACGAGCAGGCGGTGGTGCTGCGGCTTGGCAAGTTCAACGAGATCGCTGAGCCGGGTTTCCACGTGAAGCTGCCGTTCGGCGTCGACCGGGTGAAGGTCTTTGCGACCACCCGCGTGCTCAAAGAGGAGTTCGGCTTTCGCACTCTGCGCGCCGATACCCGCACCGAGTACAGCCGGCAGCGGTTCGACGAAGAGTCGCTGATGCTGTCGGGTGATCTGAACATCGCCGACGTCGAGTGGATCGTGCAGTTCCGCATCGCCGATCCGAAGAAGGTCTGGTTCAACATCGCTGAACCCGAGCAGACGGTGCGCGATGTGGCGGAGAGCGTGACCCGCCGCGTGGTCGGCAATCGCACGGTCGATCTGGTGCTCACGACGGGACGAAGCCGCATCGAGGACGAGGCCAAGCGGCAGATGCAGCAGGTGCTCAACAGCTACGACTCGGGCATCAAGATGGTCGCCTTGCAGCTGCAAAACGTGACCCCGCCCAAGGCCGTGCAGGCCAGCTTCAATGACGTCAACCGCGCCGAGCAGGATCGCGAGAAGATGGAAAATGAGGCGCTCGCCAAGCTCAATCGCGAGATTCCCAACGCCAAGGGTGAGGCCAAACGTACGGTCGACATCGCGGAGGGCTACAAAGTCGACCGCATCAATCGCGCAAAGGGCAATGTGGCCCGGTTTCTCGGCATTTTGAAGGAATACCACCGTGCCCCTGAGGTGACGCGCAAGCGGCTGTACCTCGAGACGCTCGGCCGCGTCCTGCCCCATACGACGGAGATCACGGTGCTCGACCAAGACACCAAGGGCGTACTGCCCATGCTACCGCTGGCAGGTGGCGCCTTGCCTGGTTCCACTGGGAAAGGAGGTGCCCGATGAAAGGCATGTCTAATCGCGCCGCCATCGTGGTGCTCGCTGCTGTGGCAGCCGTCGTTTTGCTCTGGAATAACTGCGTGCTCATCGTCCATGAGTACGAACAGGTCGTGCTGACCGAGTTTGGTCAGCCCGTCGGTGACGCCCGCGTGGAGCCGGGGCTGTATTTCGTGCTGCCTTGGTACAAACGCCATGTCTTTTCCAGGCGTCTGATGCGTTGGGATGGCGAGCGCGCCCAGATCCCGACCCGCGACAAACGCTTCATCTGGGTCGATTCGACCGCCCGTTGGCGCATTAGCGATCCGCTCAAGTTCTTGCAGGCGGTCACCAGCGTGCGCGGCGCCCAGACCCGTCTGGACGACGTGATCGACTCGAAGGTTCGCGAGATCATCTCCAAGAACGACCTTATCGAGGCCGTGCGGAGCTCGGATAAGCTCATCGGCTTGGCGGCCAGCGCGACGCGTACCTCCGATAGCCAGGTGCGAACCGGCCGGGTGAAGCTGCAAAAGCGCATCGTTGCCAGCGGTCAGGCCATGGTCGCTGAGTACGGCATCTCCTTGGTGGATGTGCGGATCAAGCGCATCAACTACATCGATGTGGTGCAGAAAAATATCTACAACCGGATGATCGCCGAGCGGAAAAAGGTCGCCGAGCAGTACCGGTCCGAAGGTAAGGGCCGCGCCGCCGAGATCATCGGTCGCATGGAGAAGGAGCTGAAGGTCATCCGGTCGGGCGCGTACCGAAAGGCGCGTGAGATCGAGGGCTCAGCTGATGCCCAGGCCGCACGGATCTACGCCGATGCGTACAACCAAGATCCGGAGTTCTACGGCTTCATGCAGTCCCTTGAGACGTGGGACAAAGCGCTCGGCAAGCGCCGCAAGAAGGGCACGAAGACCACGCTGATTTTGAGCTCGGACGCTGAATTCTTCAGGTATTTGAAGCATCCCGGCAAGCCGACAGCCAAGTAGGCGGCCGCTGCGATCGCACCCAAATCGCCATGGCTCGGCTGACCCGATTCGTCAGCCGAGTCAGGCGAGAGCGGAGAGCTTAGCGGGCGAAGTATTTGCTCAGGGCCGGGCCGCGCTGCTGGGCGTAGTGGCTACCGATACCGCCGTGATACAGGCGCTCCGGGCGTTCAGCGAGCCGCTCGTAGACCATGCGACAGATCGGCTGGCGGTGACGGATGATGAGATCATCCTCAAAGCCGCGAACCTCAAGCACCGCTGGCGTGCCCTGTTCATCACCTGCGTCCCCAAAGCCAAAGCCCGGGTCAAAGAAGCCCGCGTAGTGCGCGCGAAACTCTCCCATGGATGTGTCGTAGGGCAGCATCTCGACGGCGAACCACGGCGGCACGCGGATGAATTCCCACGTGCTGAAGATGTAAAACCGGCCATGCTCTAGCCACAGCATCGGCTTACGTGGGCGCTCGATGGGATCGAAGAACTCTTTCGGATCGAGGCTGCCGATCCGGGTCAGATCGACCGGTTCGTAGGTCTTCTTGGCGACCCAGCCGACCCGCTCTTGATCGAGATCGAGGCTGAGGAACACGCCGGGTTCCTGCCAAGAGGGGTCCTTGACCAGCGGCCCACCACCGCGCTCGTACAAAAGCGGAGCGAAGGGTGCCAAATCGCGGTCGTCGCACAGATCACGGCCCGAAAAGAAGATCGCCTGATTGAGCGCGATCCCGGCCTGCAAGATGACGTCGAATGAGCGGGGAATCACCTCGACCCAGAGCTCTCCGGTGTAGCCCGTCGGCAGCTTGTCGTAGCGCGGGTTGTGATCGGACAGCGTCCGTGTGGCCAGATCGATGCGGCCGATGGACGACTTGCTGTTGGTGTACGCGCCCACACCCTTGGGCAGATCGAGCCGCTGCTGCAGCCGGATCAGATAGACCTTGTCGCGATCGAGCAGGGTCGGCTCGCTCAGATCGAGCTTGCGGCGGCCCACTTGGCCGATGAGATCGCGCACCGCTTCGCTGCGCAACGGCAGGATCGAGCCGGGCACCTGCCAGGCCTCGGCGCTCAGGGTCAGATCGAGGCTCGCGGGTTGAACCTGCCCGTCTTTCAAGGGCACCTCGCTCACGATGGCGCCCGCCTGCACAAGGCGTTCGATCGCTTGGCACGGAAAGGTGCCATTCAGTTCGGCGATGGCAGAGAGATCGTGGGGTGACATGGCGCTTCCGGGCAGCAGGGGATTGCGAAGGCCAGCAGATCGATAGGGCAGATTTGGGCTTTGGGCAAGGGTCACGGGTGAGGAGCGGCCAAATCCGCTGTGCCCACCCCTGCAGAATCGACGTCTAAATTCACGCTCGAACGAAAAGTAAAATTGGGGTCTAAAGCATCGTCAATTAAGCATTATTAAAAGTTGTTCACAGATTCGTTGACAACTTTGCTGGCTTTGCCGACTGTGCGTCGGGGCACAAGGTGCCGCGGGAGCCTGACCATGCAGTTCAACAACGTCTCGATCCTTGGTTTGGCCCATGTCGACGCGCCCATTCGTGTGACGTCGGCTGAGATTGACCGACAGCTCGCCCCCGCTTTGGCCGGCATCGGTATGCGTCCTGGGCTCCTCAAAGGGCTCAGCGGCATCGTCGCGCGTCGTTATTTCGAGGAAGGTGTGTCCCCGTCGGATGCGGCGACCCGCGCCGCCGAGAAAGTCATCGAACAATCCGGCATCGATCGCAGCAAAATCGGCGTCTGCGTCAACACCTCGGTCTGCAAGGACTACTTGGAGCCGTCGACCGCCTGCTTGGTGCACAGCAAATTGGGGCTATCACCTGACTGCATGAACTTCGATGTCGGCAACGCGTGTCTGGCGTTCCTCACCGGCATGGAGACCGTGGCTGCGTTGATCGAGCGTGGGGCGATTGATTACGGCCTCGTCGTCGACGGCGAAAATAGCCGCCAAGTCACTGCAGCTACGATAGAAAGGCTCTTGCAGCCGGGAACCACCTCGCAATCTTATCGGGAGCAGTTCGCTGCACTGACCCTCGGATCGGCCTCTGCGGCGATGCTGTTGACCCGCAGCGATCTGGCGCCTCAGGGCCATCAGTTCAAGGGCTGTACGGCGGTCGCGGCCACCCAGTGGAGCCACCTGTGCCGGGGGCGAGACGACTACATGTACACCGACACGGCTAACCTGCTCAGCCAGGGCGTGTCCCTCGCCAAGCGGACGTGGGCCAAGGGTGCAAAAGAGCGCAACTGGCGGATCGGGGACTTTGACGAGTTCGTGCTGCATCAGGTCAGCAAGGTGCACACCATCAACCTGACGCGCGCGCTGGGCATCCCGATCGACAAGTGCCTACAGGTGTTTGGCGAGTACGGAAATATGGGGCCTGCCGCGGTGCCCGTGACCCTGAGCAAGGCCGTGCAAGCCGGGCGCATCAAGCGCGGCAATCGGGTGGCGCTGATGGGCATCGGCTCAGGGTTGAACTGCGCCATGGCTGAGATCGTCTGGTGACGCTGGCCCCTGTTTTCCTGTATTGATTCGCCTTCGCTTTCCAGGAGTGCCCATGCGCGCCCGACAACTCGGCATTTCAGCTGACCTCTATCCCTTCGAGGGCAAGCTGCTCGATATCGGCGGCCATGCCATGCACGTGCTCGACGAGGGCCCCAAAGATGGGCCGGTCGTCTTGATGGTGCACGGCAACCCGACCTGGTCGTTTTACTACCGCAACTTGGTGCGCGAACTCAGCTCAGATCACCGCTGCATCGTGCCCGATCACATCGGCTGTGGGTTGAGTGACAAGCCGGCGGCGGATGCCTACCCGTACACCCTCGAGCGCCGGGTCAGCGATCTGGACGCCATGCTCACTGCATTGGATGTGCAGGGGCCGATCCATCTCATCGTTCACGATTGGGGCGGCGGCATCGGCATGACCTGGGCGGCCCAGCATCCCGAGCGCATGGCTAGGTTTGTGATCTTGAACACCGCCGCGTTCCTGTTGCCTGAGAAGAAGGCTTTTCCTTGGCCGCTCAAGCTGACGCGGACGCCGGTGGGCGCGTTCTTGGTGACCCGCTTCAACGCCTTTTCGGGCGTGGCGTCTCGTGTGGCGTTCAAAAAGCCGGTCTCCCCAGCGGTGCGTCATGGCTACACGGCACCCTACGACACCCCGGAAAATCGGGTCGCGACGCTCAGGTTTGTCCAAGACATCCCGCTCAGTGAAGCCGACGCGGGCCACGCCATCATGAGTCAGACCAGCGATGGCCTCGCCCAATTTGGCGACCATCCGGCGCTCATCTGTTGGGGCATGAAGGATTTTGTCTTCGATAAGCACTTTTTGGAGGTTTGGGAGCAGCGTTGGCCCCACGCCGAGGTCCATCGCTTTGACGACTGCGGTCACTACATCTTGGAGGACGCCGCCGACTTCATCGTGCCGCGGGTGCGGGATTTTCTGACCGGAGCCGGCGCTTCGGCTGACAAGGATCGTTCGATTGGCGCTGCCGCCGCCCCCAGCGAGCCCGCTCGTGGCTGAGCTGTCGGTCAACATCGCCAGTGCGCTGACGGCCATGGCGGCCTCGCAGCCCCACAGCCCAGCGATCTTTCAGCCGTCTGGTTTCGACAAACACGGTCGTCGGCAGTACGTGCACGTCACCTATGCGCAGCTCGACGCAGACAGCACCCACATCGCCCTCGGGCTCAGTCACTTTGGGATTGAGCGCGGCGCTCGGGTCGCGCTGATGGTTAAGCCGAGTCTCGAGTTTTTCGCCCTGGTTTTTGGTCTCTACAAAGCAGGGGTACCGCCGGTCATCATCGATCCGGGCATCGGCACCAAGCCGCTCAAGACCTGCCTGGCAGAAGCGGCGCCGGAGGCGTTCATCGGCATCCCCTTGGCCCAGGCCGCGCGGGCGTTGATGGGGTGGGCCAAGGCGTCGAGCAAGGTCAACATCACGGTGGGTTCCGGCTGGTTCGGGCCGAAGCTCGATGACGTCCGAGAGGCCGGAAAACGGGCACTTTCGCAGCAAAACGGCTCGGCGCAAATCGCCGCGACCCGTGCCGATGAGCTCGCCGCTATCCTCTTTACCTCGGGCAGCACCGGCATCCCCAAAGGCGCGGTCTACAGCCACGGCAACTTCGCTGCCCAGGTGGAGATGATCCGCAGCGCCTACGACATCCAGCCTGGGGAGATCGACCTGCCGACCTTCCCGCCCTTCGCCTTGTTCGACCCAGCCCTGGGCATGACCACCGTGCTGCCTGAGATGGACTTCACCAAGCCTGCGAGCGTCAATCCTGAGCGCATCGAGGAGGCGTTGACCGGTTTTGGTGTCACGAACATGTTCGGTTCGCCGGCGCTGCTCAACACCGTCAGTCGTTGGGCCGAGGCGGAGGGCAAGACCTTTCCAAGTCTACGTCGGGTGATCTCCGCCGGGGCGCCCGTGCCTGCCCACGTGCTCGCCCGCACCCGCCTGATGATGCACCCAGACGGGGAGATCCATACGCCCTATGGCGCCACGGAGAGTCTGCCTGTCGCCTCCATCGAGTCCCGCGAGGTGCTGGGGGAGACGGCAGAAAAGACCGAAAATGGCGCGGGTGTGTGTGTGGGCCGGGGCGTGCATCCCGCCGAGGTTCGGATCATCGGCATCACCGACGACGCCATCACGATGTGGACTGACGACCTCGTGGTCCCGACCGGCACCATCGGCGAGATCACGGTGGCCAGCCCGACGGTGACGACCGGCTATTTCGCCCGGCAAGCCCAGACCCAGCTGGCGAAGCTGAAAGAGTCGACCCCAGCTGGCGAGCGCGTTGTCCATCGCATGGGTGATCTCGGCTATCAGGACAGTGACGGCCGCATCTGGTTCTGTGGGCGCAAGTCCCATCGGGTGCGGACTGCCGACGGCGATCTCTACACGGTGCCCATCGAGGGCGTCTTCAACCGCCATCCACAGGTGTTTCGAACCGCGCTGGTTGGTGTCGGCGAGACAGGCCAGCAGCAGCCCGTGCTCTGCATCGAGCGAGAGTCCCAGACGACCGGTTCGCGGCTCAGCGACGCCGAGTTGATTGCGGAGCTGAAGTCCCTCGGCGAGGGCAACGACCGCACGCGGCCTGTGCGCTTTTTCGCGATTCATCCGGGCTTTCCGGTCGATATCCGCCACAACGCCAAGATCGGCAGGCCCACCTTGGCGAAATGGGCGACCGCCCAGGGAGCGGCGCGATGACCGACCACGCCCCGGCGCCCGACGATGGCTCTGGCCCAGGACGAATCTTGGTCACTGGCGGCGGCGGCTTCTTGGGGTTCGCCATCTGTCGGCAATTGGTCCAGCGCGGCTATGCGGTGCGCTCTTTTTCCCGCGGCGACTACCCGGCGTTACGTGAGCTAGGTGTGGAGACTGCGCGCGGGGACCTAGGCGATGCAGCGGCTGTGGATGCGGCGGTGCAGGGCTGCGAAACGGTCTTTCACGTCGCCGCGTTGGCCGGAATCTGGGGTGCAAAGGCGGATTTTTGGCGTGCGAACGCTGAAGGTACGGCCCACATCATCGCGGCCTGCCAAAAACACGGGGTCCGGCGCCTCGTCTACACCTCATCGCCCAGCGTGGTGCAGACCGACGGCGATTGCGAAGGCGCGGACGAGTCGCTGCCCTATTCAGCCAGCCATCGCACCCACTATCAGGCCAGCAAGGCTGAGGGGGAGCGCCTGGTGCTAGCCGCCAACGGCCCCGAGCTGTGGACCACCGCCCTGCGGCCGCGTTTGATCTGGGGACCGGGGGACAACCACCTCGTTCCCAGGCTGGTGGCGCGGGCCAAGGCCGGCCGGGTGCGACTGGTCGGCGGTGGTCTCGGCAAGGTCGACACGATCTTCATTTCTGACGCCGCGGCTGCCCATCTGTGCGCGCTCGATCGCTTGTTGGGCGCTGGTAGCGAGCCGCCGGTGTGCGCAGGCCGTGCCTATTTCATCAGCAGCGGCGAGCCCTTGCCGTTTCATGAGGTGCTCAATCGCATCCTCATTGCCTGCGATGGCCCCGAGATCACCCGCTCGATCTCGCCCGGATTGGCTTTTTTTGCCGGCTGCGTCCTGGAGGCGGCGTGGACGATCTTGCCCCTGTCAGGTGAGCCGCCCATGACCCGTTTTCTGGCGCTGCAATTGGCCACCGCGAATTGGTACGACATTGGTGCGGCACGTAGAGATCTCGGCTTTTCTCCGCAGGTTAGCTTCGCAGCGGGACTCACCGAGCTCGGCGCGTGGTGGCGAGCGCGAGCGTAGTTGTCCGGGGCAGCGCCCAGCGCATCAATTCTCTCGCCACGTACGCGCACTTTATTCCCACTTCATCGTTGCACTGACGCAACAGTCTGTCCCCCATTGAACCATTTGACTCGCTCGCGCGTCCTACCTTCTGTGAGGGGTAGGAGGACCGAATGAGTCGTGTTGCTGTGCAGAACACAAACGTCACCGCCGACCTCAGTGGCAACCCCGCTGGCGACCTCGCCGGGCGCGTGGCGCTGGTGGTGGGCTGCGGTCACCTGAGCAAGAGCGCTGCCAATGTGCTGTTGGCGGCTGGTGCCGACGTCGTCGTGGCGAGCCCATGTGCGGACAAGTTGGCCGGATTTGCAGCTCACGAGCGCCTGCACGGCTTGGATTTGTGTCTCGCCACGGACCGCGGTGCCTGGGCCGCTCGGCGCGCCATCCAACGCCAATTTGGTCGGCTCGACCTCGTCATGGCTGCCCTTGGATCTTGGCCGCCGCCCGACCGCGTCATTGAGCCGGTCCAGTTCCGCGCCCAACGTGTGCTCGACGGTGACATGGACGCCCACTACAGCCTCGCTCGCACCCTCATGCCCCTGATGACCCAGACCGCAGGTGCCCAGTACATGCTGGTCAACGACGCCAACTTGGGCGCTGGCGTCACCGCTCGTCTGCTGCTGAAAGATGCCCTCGCCGCTGAAGGTCGCCAGATCGGTGTGCAGGTCCATACGGCAGTGTTGCCGGTTGGATCGCCTGTTGATGGGGTCAAGGTGGGGCAGCTGGCCCGTGACCTCATGAGGGCCCCCAGCAGTCACTCCCGCACGATTCGTTTGGGGGCGACCCTGCCATCGCTGCCAGCTTGGCTATCGTTGCCGAAGCTGCCCGCCCTGCCGCAGCTACCACAGCTGTCGCTGCCGACGGCTCTGCCGACGCCGGCCTAGCACAGGGGGCGCGGCGGGCGCGTCATCTGTGTTTATTGTCAGCCAGATTTCGCAAAATCGTCAGACCTTCGCGCACCAGGGCGGGTTCGCCCTTGCGACTCGCCCACCCGCAGGTCGCCAAGCCATGCAATGCGCAGAGCCCACGGAGCTGCGCGCGCTCGGTGTCCGTCGGTTCTTGGCCCAGACCCCGGTAAAATGCCGACCGGAGCGCCGGCGCTTTCTGCCAACTGCCGGTCTCCAGCTTGACCACATCCACCCACCGCAGGTCGACGCGATACTGACCAAAGTCGATGACGTGCAGTTGGTCGTCCCCCCACAGCCAGTTGCCGGGGCGGAAATCTCTGTGTGCGTGGACGCGCGTGGCGCCAGCAAAACAGCCCGGATCGATGAGGTCGGAGGCCAGCCGAGTCGCCTCTGTGGGAAGGTGGGCGTTGGCCAACCAACTGGCCCGCCGCCGCTCGATGGCTTGCGCTGGTGTCATGGGATCGACGGTCGCCACCGGCAGGCGCCACAGCGCAGCTACGAATTGGCCCGCCTGTTGGTGCATCCGCACGAGCTCGGCGCTGTCGGTCAGCTTTTGACCTGATATGCCGGGCAAATCGTCCATCAGCAGCCAGCGGTCGGCATCGTCGCTGGCCTGCAACGACGGGAGCCATGGCCGCAGCGCTGGCGCGAGACGATTGAGTGCACGTTGTTCCGCGAGGTGACCAGCGGCATGAATGTGCCCCTTCACGATTCGGCGGTACTCTCCCACATGCACGCGCCGTACCCGCGCTTGACCCAGTGGCGCGTCCAAACGTGCGCCCCACACCAGACCTGCGACCTCGCAATCGAATGCGCGGGCGACCTGCGCCACTACCCCGGTCGGAGGCCACGCAGCGTGGGCATCTCCATGCGCGTGCTGCTGAAGCGCTTGGCCCTGCGACTTTCCCACCGGCATGAAGGCGTCCCCCAAACAAAAGCGACCGTCTCACTCATGAGACACAGCGTTGCCGAAATCGGTATTTTTCTCGCCAACCCACATTGCTAGCTTGCTATGTCTCGGCATTCAACTGCTGAGGCCTCCTCTTTTGACGTTATCTATCGCGCGACCGGCCCTGGCGTGCAGGAGCCTCCATGAAACTCATCAAAATCGCCTTGATTGTCGGCCTATCGGTCACGCTGGCTGCCTGTGGATC
>JAGSHB010000253.1 GCA_023954815.1 Myxococcales bacterium
AAGAACGCCGCGGGTGCGATGACGCCGAACGCGTCAGCGCCCACGTCGAGTCCAGCCTCGAGGTAGCGAAATACGACACGGAAGAACAGCAGCTTAAAGATGAGGGCATCGTCGCTACTGGGCGCCGGCGGATGGCGCCGCCGTAGTGGGGCCAAAGCGCCGCACGTAGCCGTTGCTGATCACGACGAAGCCAATGAGCGAGAGCGGCAGCAGGCCGAGGGCCAGGCTCATAGGCAATGCCATTGCGAGTAGGGTTACCGCGGTGGCGTGGGTCAGCGTGTCGATCAGGAGGCCCACTTCCTTAGAGGCCCACCAGAACACAGACTGCGCGCGTGGCGTGAGGGCTGTTCCGAGCAAGAAGTCGTGCGCGACGTAGTCCATGACCGTGAATATCACGTGCAGCGACAGGTGGACCGCGAGCGCCATCTGGCCTACAGGATGCTCCACAATGGCGGGCGCGAAGAGCAGGTACGAGCTGAAGAGCAAGACCTCACTGGCAAAGAACTGCCACGTTGTCCCGCCACGGATCGATGGCTCGTAGCGAAGGCGCAGCAATGGGCCCGCGTGCAGCAAAAGGTAGAGCACGGCGAACGGGTAGAGCGCGACTTGAAGGGCGGGGATGTCGAGCATGTCGATCGCTCCACGGCGTGCACGTCCGCAATTGGAGCGCCGAACCGATATGATAGCATGGCGCCCGCTCGCGCAGCAACGACGGAGGGCAGATGCGGATCGGAATCATCGGTTCGGGCGGGGCGGGCACCACCGCGGCCTGGCTCCTTGAGCAGGATCACGATGTTACCTTGTTCGAGCGTAATGATGTGCTCGGTGGTCACGCGCAAACCACCATCGCAACCATCGGTGGCCGCGACTATCCCTGCGACGACGGCTTCGCTTGGTTTTCGGACCAAATGTACCCGTTGTTGCTACGGATGCTGGCGCTGCACGGGATCGAGATCGAGCCAGTACGGCTCGCAGTGGCGTTCACGAATCGCGATTTAGGTTGCTCGGTGGTCATGCCACCAACGAGCCCGTCGGCGATCTGGCGGATGCTGCGTGAGCCACGTCGACTGCGCTATCTGTTGGCGATGGACACGGCGATTCGCGCGGGCGTCGGTGTCGTTAGTCGTCATGAGGATCAGCAGACGTTGAGCGAGTTTGTCGATGACCTCGGCATCTCTGAGCGTGCGCGCGCGGAATTTGTGAAGCCCTTTCTGTTCGGTATTTGGGGGGGGCCGTGGGGGCGGAGCGGGGATTTCTCGGCCTATCCGGTGTTGAAGTATCCGGTATTGCACCGGCCGACGCAGTTGCGGCGAGTACGGTGGCTGCAGGTCAAGCGCGGCGCCGCGCACTACATCGATGTGGTGGCTCGCTCGATGGAGCGCGCCCGCGTCCTGGTGGGCAACGGGGTGGCCTCAATCGTGCGTTCAGATAAAGGCGGCTGGCTTGTGACCGACGCGGCTGACGAAGTGCATACCTTCGATCACCTGATCTGCGCGACCGGCGCGTCCGACGCAAAACGCCTGCTCGCCGATGTGGATACGCTTGAGGCGCAGCGCGAGGCGCTCAGTGGTTTTGAGTACTATGTCGCGCGTTTGGCGACACATCGCGACACGTCGTTCATGCCGCCGGATCGACGTGACTGGCGCACGGTGCATGTCGACTACGACGGTGGTTCGTCACGCCTCACGGCGTGGGTCGGTTGGCGTGATGGTGTCGATCTGTTCACGTCCTACGTGGCCGAGCGCGAGCCACGCGACGTGCTTCATTGGAGCCACTACAACCTGCCGCTCGTCAGCCCCGCGCATTTCCAAGCCCAGAAGGCTCTGGCGATGGTGCAGGGTCAGCAGGACCTACACTTCTGCGGTGATTGGACCCAGGACATCGGCTCCCACGAGGACGCCGTCCGCTCGGCCGTCGACGTGGTACGGGCGCTGCACCCCAATGGCGACCGACTCGCCCAACTCACCGGCGGCTCACTCGCCCGGTAGCGACAGTCATGGAGCCACGGCCTCTCGGCTCGGTTATCCCTCCCTTGGGTTCATTTAGCTTGTCCCCTTCAACAGAGAGGTGGTCTCACATTCAATCGGTCGGAATTGCGCCCCTCATTTGGTTCGCGCACCGCTCGGATCCGACTACGAAGGCATCGAACGATAATTGCACTGCGAGGTGCGGCGGTAGAAGCCTGTTTCGCTCGCCTCGTGGATGTCTTCATCCAGCAGACACGCCGCTCTCGCGCCGGCGCAAAGGTTGGGTCCAAAGACGCACGCCCCTACCGCTCATTTTGGCCCTTGCCTGCGAGGATTTTCGGCCGTGCCTTGGCGATTCGCGCCAAACGGGTCGACGACTTCTTCGCTGTCTTGAGATGATAGAGGTAGCTCCGTTGCCGTCCCGGCGTCAGCTGTGCGAAGGCGCCGGCCAATTCGGGGTCGGCGATGAACGCGTCTGCGAGTTCCGCGGGGACCTCGAGCTCGTTCGTGTTCTTGGGAGGCTTGACGCCACTGGCGGCATATCCCTTGGCCTCCGTGAGATAGGTGCGTAGGAGCGCAATGCTGGCCTCGACCGACGCTACGTCCCGAAACCGGATCATGTTGGCATGGCGGGTGTTCGGTCCGGGGCGCTCGAGCACCCCATCGGCGTCCGCCAACAGCGCCGCATTGAAGAAGCTCAGGCGAAAGTCTCCCCGAAACGCTCCTAGGATTGCGATGTTGCGCCCTGCATGCGTGTAGCACGGATGCCCCCACTTCACCGTCTCATCCAAGCCGCTATCGAGGCAGACTTGGCGAAGCATAGCCAGCCCTTCGGCCCACAGGAGCGCCGAGCATTCGGGGGTCGCGAAGCGACCACATCGACCGCAGCCTTGGGCAAAGAAGTCGTCAATTTGGGTGATCATCGTCTGTTGTTCCCTTCGCTTCGGCGAGGTGTGGCGTCATATTTCGTCGAAGCTCAGCGCCAACCGGCACAAGGGCCGTGGCCATATGTGCGGCATCCAGGTATCGCGTCAGGGTCGCCATAGCGCAAGCCTGGCCACCAGCGTGGGCTTCGATTTGTCGGCGGCGAGTCCCCACGAGTTGGAGCCATGAAGCTGCCCGGACGCGCTGTCGCGGGACGGCCGGGTGGCACGAACCGACGCGCTGTGGAGGTCGACAGGTGCCTCGCGCCTCGGCGTGGCACGCGGCGAACGCGGCTTGGACCGGCTCATCGCAGACGCGGCCCAGGGCTAGGTTATCAAGCAGTCGCGCAAGTCACTCGGCGCACGCCACCGCTTGCAACAAGCGCAGGCGGCCGGAAATCTTTTCAGCCAGTCAGCCTCCCGCCACCTAGCGCTGCCCCTACCGCGATGGTGAGTTCCGCCTTTGGGCCAAGAGCACCTCCGCTACCGGTAGCGATCTCTGCTGGCTTTGCTGGTTGAGGGCCGCACGATAAGCGTCGACCAAGCGGCGCTGTGAACGAGGCTGCTAGTCCTTCGGAGGCCACGTCGACTTGAAGAGCTTCGACGCCTGGGCGACCAGCTCTTTACACGTCATCGCTTTGTCGGACGGAACCCACCTCAGTGTGTTCGGAGCGCCGCTAGATACAGGCTTTTCTTTGGGTTGAGCGACCAAGAGCGACAGGCTCGCACCCACGATCGACTGCTCCATCGTGACCTTCGGCTCTGCGCTGAGCGAGCCGTCGTCGGCGAGTTTGGCAGTCCACGACGACGTCGTGCGCTGTGCGACGTAGATCTGTTGATTGCCTAGTAGACTCACGTTGACCTGCACCGTCACGCCTGGCTTGCCGTCCTTGTCTGCATCCACTAGTGACGCGTGCTTGGACTTGCCGAGCCCTGGCATCGCCCCGGTGTGGCTGGCTTTGAGGCCGATGAGGTCGACAGAGCTGGCCTGTGTCCAGGTCGTACCCGAGCGGCTGAGCTTGTGGGGGGCGGTCGGTATGGCGCTCAAAAACGATTTGCTGAAGGACACCTGACTGCCGTGCACGGAGTTTGCGTGCATCGCGCAAACGTGGAGCCAGCGTGTTCCGACGTTGCCGTCCCAGGCGACCTTGACCAAGCCGAGCGTTGACGTGCGGCCTTCTTTCCAGGCGTTACCGAAAGGAGACGGGTCTTGGCTGACGATTCGGTCGAGCTGCAAAGAAGCGAAGAACTGCTCCTTGGGCCCGCTGGTCGAATCCTCTGTACCTGTCGACTCCGTGTCTATCGAGCTTGCGTCTGTCGAGATTGCGTCCGCGGAAGTTGTGTCTAGATCTTGCGTCTCCGCTCCGTCCGTGTCGCTCGCGAACCCGGTGTCCGGATGCGGCCCGCCCACGTCATCGTCGCCGGTTGCTCCGTCCACATACGACGCCGCGGCGTCGCTGGTTTCACCGCCATCCTGCAGCCAGAATGGGTCCGAAGAAACGCCGTTTTCGCTGTCTGTTCCGCACGCTTGAGCGATGAGTGCAACAGTCAACAGGACGGCCGTTGCCAAGGGGCGTCGGGCCGAGGCGCTGCGCTTTGCCCCGACAGATCGCGTGTAGAACTGGACAACGTGATTTTTCATAAAGTTAATCATAATAGGCGCCTATCGAAAAGTGAAGGGATCATTTACGGGATCTGAGCACCGGAGCGCTCTCAAAACCTGAACAAAATCTTGACAATGTCTGTGGTGATTGTCTAGACATGATCTAGACAAGAGGCGGTGAGACCCGCTCCACGTCTCTTCACAGTCTAGAAGAGGTGCCCAAAATGACAGAGACAGCACCGCAACACCTTGTTCTCGTTGGAGGAGGATTGCAGAGCGCGCTCATCGCCATGGCCATGGCTGATCGGGACGATGTTCGCATCACGCTCCTGGAGCAAGAGCGCACGCTCGGTGGTGACCACACTTGGTGCTTCTTTGATTCAGACCTCAACGATGATGGTCACGCCTTGGTAGCGCCCTTGGTGGGGCGGCGCTGGGCGGGCTATGATGTCGCGTTTCCGGGCTTTCAGCGCACAGTGCCCACGACCTACAACCACGTGAGTGGCGCCCGCCTAGCGCAGGTGGTTCGGGCCGTCTTCGCTCGTCGTCCCACGTGGCGTCTGCGCCTCGGCGTAGCAGCGACCCGTCTCTCTGCGCGGCACGTCGTCATCGATACAGGTGACGTCATCGCCGCCGACCTCGTGGTTGACGCCACTGGCCCCCAACTCGAGAGGCGGTCTATGCGGCAGTGCGGCTATCAGAAGTTTGTTGGCCTCGAGGTGCGCCTGACCGCGCCGCACGGGCTTCAGCGCCCAGTGGTGATGGACGCCGCCGTGGCGCAGGAAGACGGGCTGCGTTTCTTCTATCTGCTCCCGCTCGACGCCCATCGTGTGCTCGTAGAAGACACACGCTTTTCCGATGGCGCCACCCTGAACGCTGCCCGACTCACGCTGGAGGTGCGATCCTATATTGAGGCGCGGGGCTGGAAGGTCGACGAAGTCATCCGTCAGGAGCAGGGCGTGTTGCCGTTGCCTTGGGTGTTGCCCGCGACCGTTGAACCGAAAGAAAACCGGGGTGCCCGATGCGCAGCGATGCCACTACGCGCTGGCTATCGTGGCGGCTGGTTCCACCCAATTACAGGCTATTCGTTCGGGAGCGCCGTGCGACTCGCGCTGCACATTCGCCGCACTGCGCCCCATAGCCAGGGCCCGGCGCTGGCGCTGATGCGGCGACGCGTCCGCCGCCAGCAGTGGTGGCTGATGCTGCTCAATCGGGCCCTGTTTCGGCACTACCTGCCCGCTGACCGTTGGATTCTCATGGCGCGCTTCTATCGGCGGCCGCTGCCGGTGATTGAGCGATTCTATGCCATGACCATGAAGCCATGGCACTTCGCGCGGCTCGTGAGCGGTCGTCCGCCGGCCAAGATGCGCCTGCGCCCTTGGTCGCCGCCTGCAGGGCTCCTCCCCATCTCGACGCCCGTTCTTACCGCGCCTTCTCCCACGGCGTCCGTCTATCGCACAACCCGCCAGGAGGCTTCCTCATGAACCAGCCCGATCCCGAACAGTTGTTGAACAATATTCCGCTCCAGGCGGCCGGCGCGTTGTTGCGTAGCCCCGCCGCCTCCGGCGTCGGGCCGGGCGTGCCCGCCGAGGTCTGGGAGCGCGCCCTTATAGAGCCGACCACGGCGTTCTTGAGCCAGACCGGCAAAGGTTTTCGCGGACGATTGGTGAGTCTCGGTTGGATGCTCGCCGGCGGACGACCTGGCCACTGCCCCTCCGCGCTGTACGCCGCGATAGAGTTGCTGCACAGCGGTTCCCTCATTGTTGATGACATTGAGGATGCAGCCGAGGAGCGCCGCGGCGTACCCGCGCTGCATCGCTCGCACGGGGTGCCGATCGCCCTGAATGCGGGCAACTGGATGTACTTCGCTGGCCTCAAGATGCTCGCATCGTTGGATATCCCGGCTCACTCCCGCACACAGGTCGTGGGAATGGCTGTGCTGCGCGACCGCACCGCGTGCGTCGCCGCGCTCCAACTCGACGCCATTGACACGCTGATGCGCTGCCACAACGGCCAGGCGCTGGATATCGCCACTGCGATTCACACGGTGCGGCAGGCCGACGTCGAGGCCGTGGTGCGGACCAGTACGACCCTGAAGACCGGCAGCCTCATGGGCTTGGCCCTCCGACTCGGAGCTCGCGCTGCGACCGACCATGCTGGCCTGGTCGAGTCGATCGGTCGGTTCGGCGAGCAGGTCGGCATCGGGCTGCAAATGCTCGATGACGTCGGCTGCGTCCTGGGCCCTCACCGGCGCCACAAGGCTTTGGAAGATCTACATTCCGCCGCCCCCACCTGGGCCTGGGCGTGGAGTGTCGAGGGGCTCGATGAGCTCAGCTTCGCCCGGCTTCAGCGTCAGGCTCGCGGCGTCCATCGGGGTCATGGCGACGCCGGCGCGCTGCTCGACGTCCTAATCTCGCGACTGGAGCACACCGGCAAAGCC
>JAGSHB010000266.1 GCA_023954815.1 Myxococcales bacterium
CTGGGGCTGGTGGCGATATTCCGAGCTTTCGGTTCGGTGAGAATGTGGGTCAGCTGCGGCGGTGCGCCGACATCGACGCGGTGAACCGCCCCGCGGCGCGACAACACAAAGGCGGTGCTTGCGTCACGGGTCAGGGTTGCGTCGATGTAGTGCCCAGGAGAGTGGATCTTCCCAGGCTCGATGAGGGGCCCCAGACTGAGCGCAGGCACGTAGGACAGGCCGACCAACCAGCCATTGGACAACTGCATCAGCCGTTTTCTCGCTCCAATTGCGACCGTTTGAATCGGTTTCAGCGTGGTCATGTCGTAGATCTTGGTGGACGGCGTACCCATCCCGTGGGCCATCAACGTGTGGCCGTCTGGGCTGAACTGCCCGCCCTTGAGGACCATCTTTTGAAAGGCATCACGCAGCAGCACGCCGCCATCACTGACTCGCTGCACGTTGAGTTCGCCAGAGCCTGGGAAGAGCGCGAGCATCTTGCCATCTGGAGACAATATTGCGCCGCTCAATCCCGGCCGATGCGGCAAACTCTGGTAGTGAACGGGCCGCGGGTGTTTCGGCAGCAGCCAACGCCGCAACTCAGTGCCATACGTCCAAAGTTCGTTGCCGTCTGGAGAAAATCGAATCGTCTCAGACCATTCAGCCGGTAGTCTCCCCAGCACCGCACCGGTATCGGGGTGCCACAACAACACACCGCCACGTTCTCCCATCACCGCGACGATCTTCCGAGTGGGGTGAGGCCGAAGGGCCTTGATCTCGCCAACGCCCAGTCGCGCGCGACGCACCAGAGACAGTGAATCGAGATCAAGCAAACCGACGGTGCCGTCCCTCGCTCCGACCACCAACGCGCGACCGTTTGGCATCCAACCGAGCGCTGTCGTTCCGCGGACTGTACGGCCGAACGGCAATTTTCCCCGACGTAGGACGTTGCCAGTCGACGCGTCGAGTGTGGCTACTGCGCCGGAGTAGCACACGGAGAACACGCGCTGGCCATTGGGCGCCAAGCTTGAGGTCGCGGTGGGATCGGTCAGTGGACATGGATTGAGCGGAACAGTGCGCGCCGGGGAGGAGCTGTAGATAAGGGATTGGCCGCTGTTGTCCGACAGTGCAGAGGCACCCGCGGTGGCTGCCTCCCAGCCCAGAACGCCCACACCGGAGAACTTCGGGCCCGTCAATACGCGCCCGTCGCGTATGGAGAGGCGGGTAATATTGTGCGTAGAAATACCGAGTAAGACTTCGTTGGCGTCGGGCAAGATCACGCCATCGAATCCTGCGAGAGCCGTGCGCCACACCCGCAGAAGACCGGTTGGGGTGACGCGCCACAGTTCCGAACCGTCCGTCTGCAAACAGAGGATGTGGTCGCCCGCCGGTGACGGGCGAATATCGCTGCACGTGGGCATGGGGGTGCGGTCGATGAGACGGGGTCTGGGGGCAAGCCCAAAACCGGCTAAAACGCCGCGCGCTTCGGGGGATTCGGCGCGAAGTAGCGCTTGGACGGCGAAGATTTCCGCCTCGGCACGCGCGTCGAGGACCAATGCATCCTGGGCATGCTGAACCAGGGCGGTCGACAGATGCTTGTCGGCCTGAACCTTGGCCTTGTGGGTCCGTCGCTCGGCTGCGACCGCTCGGTCCGCCTCAGCTTGGGTTCGGCGGGTAGACAAAACGGTGCTCACAAAGAGGACACTCAGCGCCAGCGCCGCCACGGCCAGGGGCGCCCTGTAGCGCTTCATTAAACGCAGGGCTTGCTCCCAGGGCGAATAGTCGTGCGCACCGACGCGGCGGCCATCCATGTAGCGCGCGACATCCTCGGCCAGGGATTTTGCGTCGGGATAGCGGTCCGCGGGTTGCTCCGCCAACGCCCGAGCGCTGATGGCACACAACTCCGCTGGCGCGTCTGGATGCGCCGTCGCCAAGTGGGGCAAGTGACCGGCAGCGACACGCTCCAAGACCGCGTCTGTCGGCAAGCCGGCGAGTGGGTGCGTGCCAGCGACGAGTTGCCACAACATCACGCCGAGACTCCAGACATCACTGCGCGCGTCGGCCGTTTGCCCTTTCGCCTGTTCAGGGCTCATGAAGCCAGGCGTCCCCACCACCGCGCCGACCCGTGTGACCTCCTGAGATAGAGGTGTCATCGACGGCTGGGTGACGGTGGCCCAGGCCAAGTCTTCGGCGCTAGCCAATCCCCAATCCACGACTTGTGTCTCACCGAACTCGCCCACGAGGACGTTATCCGGCTTCAAATCACGGTGCACGACGCCCTGGTTATGCGCGTAGCCCACCGCCTCGCAAGCATCGAGATAGTGCCGCAGGAGACGGAGGCGCGCCGTCATGTCGGGCGCTTTTTCTACCGCGACCGAGAGGGTGCGACCTCGGATGAGGCGCATGGTGTAGTAGGGTTCACCCGCAGCGTCTTGACCGGCGTCGTACACCGCGACAATGGCGGGATGCTCCAAAAATGCCGTAATTCTGGCCTCTCGGACGAATCTACGCTCGATGTCTTGGTGGCCGAGGGCGTGACCGGCGATGCGCTTGTAGGCCACCGCCCGGTCAAGGCGCGCGTCGTGGGCGGCCATGACATGCCCCATCCCGCCGCGACCGAGCTCTGCGTCGAGTCGATAACGGTCATCTGGCGATGCGGCGAAGGGGTGCGAGCTGGGTTCGGGTGCGTCGAGGCTCGTTTCAGCGGAGGGCGAAGCTCCCCAAGACGCCCCGGATGCGCTACTTGCTCCCAACGATGAGCCGCCCCACGAGCCGCTCGATGGCGAGTCGTCCGTGCTCATGTCCTGTCGTCGACTTGGTCGCCGTCGTAGAGCAGCAGCTCTACCTGACCGGTGCCGCCTGAGCGCAGCAAATCGTCGCGCACCCCAGCCACACGGAGCTTGCGCCGCAACCTGGCGAGATTGACGTCCCACTTACGGCGCAGCTGACCCCGATCATCCTCATGCCGCCAAATTTCCTGGGCGATGACCTGCCAGGATGCAGGCCCCCCGACGGCGACCAATTCGCTAACGATCCGCGCTGAAATGCCATCAAGAGCCAGAGCTGAGAGACCGAGGCGATGGACATGAACGGTGTCGTAACTGGCAACGATGCGCAGCGGAAGTTGAACGGCCCCATCGAGGCGGGTCTCCTGCCGGGCGGCCTGCTCAAGGGATACCCCAACAGCCAGGAACGGAACGCCCCTGAGCTCAAACACCTGACCGGGTGACAGACTCACGGCGTCATCGGTGCCAATCCGCAATCGCCACCCCTCGCCGGTATTCCAGATGTGCGCATCGGCCTCGCCTTTGTAGCGCGGCAGCAGGCGAGGTTTGGGCGTCAGAAAGAGGCTCGTCGCGCCGGAGAGAAGTTGCCGGGGTAGCCCTTGGCCCTCGATGGCCAACACCAGCTCTGGCAACACCACGTCCACCACCTCAAGGCGCAGGCCACGGGCAGGCTCAATCACAAGGCCAGGGCGCAAGACCGCCTCTTTCACGGGCTGTCCACCCACGGCGAACAGACCGCGCAGACTGAGAAGTTTGAGCTCCTGGCCCCGCAAGCTGACCATCGCGTGGGCCTCGGAGATGCGCCCGTCATCCAAATGCAGCGCGGCGTTGCCAAGACGACCGATAAAGTCGCCGGGACTCAGTGTGGAGGTAGAGCCATCGGGCAGGCGGAAACGAACGAAAGCGTGCATGGACTCGTGACGACAGGTGGAGATTTGGGGGCAGGTGCAAAGCGCGCTGAGAAGCGGTCTCGTTGATACCATAGCCACCCTCGCGGCGCCGACTCGTGCCCTCAGTCAGCAGAGCTACGGTGGCATTGTCGTGCGGGAAGAGGACTGGTCGACCCTTCATTGCCCAACGAAGAGAGAGATATTGGCCTCACAAGCCCGTGCGGCTACTGTACGCCGCCATGGTCGATCTACCCCGTCTCCTGCTCCGCCCGCTCGCCAATCGCATCGCGAAGCCGGTGATAAAGCGCTATCTACGGCGCTCGGTCTGGGTGCGCGCGCACGGTCTCCTGTTGGAAGTGCCGCCCGGTGTGTTTCATCCCGGTCTGTTCTTCTCAAGCGGCGTCATGGCCCGGTGGCTCGCGACTCAGTCCTTGGAAGGCAAGCACCTGCTCGATGTGGGCACCGGCTCTGGCGTGCTGGGGCTGGTGGCGGCGAGGCGGGGAGCACATGTCACCCTGCTGGACCTGTCGCCGCGGGCGCTCCTCACTGCGCAACGCAACGCGCAACGTAACCGCCTACGCGTGCGAGCTGTCCATAGTGACGCACTCTCGCAGGTGCCGACAGATGCGCTGTTCGACTGGATCATCGCCAATCCGCCATGGTTTCCAAAGGCCGCACCCGACGAGGCCGGTTTGGCTTGGTACTCGGGACCGGAACACGAGTGGTTTCACAACTTTTTCGGCCAATTTCAAGGCTTGTTGCGCCCCGGCGGCTGCGCAATCTTGGTGCTTGCGGACTCGGCTGACCTACATGTGATCGCAGATCTCGCCGCGGACTATGACCTGCGCCTGGCGACGCTGCACACCGAGCGCGTACTCTGGGAGACGCAGCACATCTTGGCGGTAGAGACGCGATGAGCGACGCCACGCCTCCCGCTAGCTCACAGCACTCCGATACTGGTCTGCGATCGCGCATGGCGCCGTGGCTGTCCAAGGCGCGACTGGTCCTGTTGCACAGTTTCCACAGCCTCGTCGCGCCGATTCTGGCCGCCCTCATCAGCGCTTGGGTCGTGCGGGTACACTCGCCCGCGCTGTGGGGCGCCTTTGTCGATGTGCTGTTGGTCGTGCAACTCGGCGCTCATGTACTCGCGTTCGGTAACAAAGAGCTGCTGCTTCGCTCCTTCGCGACCGGCGCGACCAAAGAGCGTCCCGATGCCGCCGTGGCACCGGTATTTCAAGGGGCGCTTGCGACGCGCGCGGTGCTGCTGCTCGGGCCGGTCGCCGCCCTTGTGGTGGCCTGGGGTCTGTATCGCGGCTGGCCGTTGAGTTGGTTGTTGCTCGCGGTCGCTTGGCTACCTGCGCAGCTGCTCGCCCAAAGCCATGACGTCATCATTTTGTATTCTCGGAGATTCGCCGCGGGCGTGACGGTGGAAGCGACGGCCACACTGTGCACTTTGGGCGGCGTCGTGGTCATGGGTGCCGATCTGACGATCGTGCAACTGCTCGCCGCTTTTGTGTTCGCGGGCTGGGGTAAGGCGCTGCTGCTGAGTGTTGGAATGGCCCGGCAGACCGGCCTCCGGCGGTGGGTGGGTCAGATTCGACCGAGCTGGCTGCTGCTAGCGCTGCCGTTTTTCGCGATGGGGCTGACCGGCATGTTGCAATCGCGGGTCGATCTGTACGTGATCACGGCCTTGCGTCCGCCGAGTGATACCGGCCGTTACCAGGTGCTCATTGGGTTGCTGGTGTACCTGCAGGCGATCGCCAACTTTGTCGTGCTGCCCTTTGTGCAGGAGCTCTACCGCATGCCGACGACCGAGGTGCGGCGTGTGGCGCGGTGGCTCGGTCTCGGCGGGCTGGTGTTTTCGCTGCCGGCGACCGGTTTGCTTTGGCTGGCCCTGCGCTGGATTTGGCGCATCGAGTTGGATGGGCCGCTGCTGGCGTTATCTGCGAGCTATGTCTGGGTGGTTTGGCTCTGGCTGCCGGATGTCTACACGTTGTTCAAGCTGGGTCGGGAGCGTGCCGTCCTGCTGATGAATGGCGGCGGTGCGGTGCTGAATCTGGCGTTGAATCTGTGGTTGGTGCCTCGGTATGGGCTGGTCGGGGCACTCGGGGCGAGTGCGGCTGTGCAGTGGCTCAGCGTTGGAATCTATCGCTGGCTGGTCCACGTCGCTATGACTGAGGCGCAAAACGAAGTGCAAAGCGAAGTGCCAGACGTTTCGCGAAAGCCCTGATTTGCGGGCTTCACGAATTTTTTCTCGACTCCAAAGCGAAGTGCAAAGCGAAGTGCCAGACGTTTCGCGAAAGCCCTGATTTGCGGGCTTCACGAATTTTTTTTCGCCTCGACCCGACGATTTTTGGTTCGGCCAGCGTCATAGATGTGAGGGCGCGCACACTTCCTAGCCCTCGCATGGAGTGTCGATATGC
>JAGSHB010000302.1 GCA_023954815.1 Myxococcales bacterium
GGAGCCATTTTGGATGCGTACGACCCTTCAACGTCCGATAATCGGTCTTATGGAAACTCGATTTTTGGGCGCGAAGCGGGCTCCTGTGGTCTCATGCTTCCTATCCACAGCGCAAGAACCTGGTGCAAATTGCCCAGAACCGTGAAGCCGGGGACGTATTACGTGGGAATTCTTATCGACCGACACAACAAGGTTCAGGAGTCGAGTGAGCAGAACAACATGGTGATGTCGCAATCGTCGTTGGGCCCTGACGGCGCCAGCTCCCCGACGCACGTCCGTTGGCAGAGACGAAGATCGTGACCAGTCATGGTTCACTTTTCATCGGTGGGCATAGCCTGTACGATCCCGGTACTCACAAGTGAACGTGCTAGCGAGCGGGTCTTCGCTTCGTTCTGACAGGGCAGCCTTTTGCGTGGATCCCAGATGCCCCTGATGATTCGTCCAACGTTGCAGACTCGCAGTACGCCTCGTCGCCCATTGGCACGCCGTTGGCATCGCGCGGTTTTTCGGTTTAGTGCCGCGCTAGTCGTCGCGACGGTGACGTTTATGACAGCGGGGCTCTCGTCCTTTCATCCGTCGACTGGCACCTCAAGCTGTACACCTCAACGCCTTGAGATATCGGTGGGCGTCGGAGGCCGGGCAGCCCTGGCTGTGCCGAAGACCAAGGCTCCCGCGCTGTCCGCCCACAAGCTCGCCACGCACATGTACAAGAGCGGCAAGTTCAAAGAAGCAGCGAGACTGTATTTGACGGCATACAAATTGGACCCAAAGGCAGAGTTCTTGTTCAACGCTGCCCGCGCCGAGCAGCGCGGCATGATGCTTGGACAGTCCGAACGCCACTTTCGGCAAGTGCTCGCGCTACCTGGAGTCGCAGCGAAGACCGCAGCTCGTGCGCAAATGCATATCTCTGAGATAGCGGCTGTGCGCAAGGCCCTCAGCGCCCGCGCGTCGGCGGCGAGGGCGAGCGCTGCTCAGGCTGAGGCCGCGCGGGTCGCGGCTGCCAAGCAGGCGGCGCGAGTCAAGCGACAGCGAGCCACCCAAGCCGCTGCTGCGTCTCAGCGTGCGAAGCGGCAGGCCAACGGTGACTGGCGCAGGACTGCTGGTTGGGCGACCACGGCGGGCGGCGTGGTCGTATCGGCTGTCGGCGGCTGGCTGCTCGCGACCTACGCCAGTGAACAAGCGTCCCTCGACAAGCGTCACAGTCAGAAAAACGAGGCTGGCCAGTACATCGGCTTGGACTACGCCACCTACGAATCCGAGCAGACGACGCTGTGGCGCAAGCGCGGCGCTGGCATCGGAGCAGCAGTCGTTGGGGTTGGGGCGCTTGCGACGGGAGTTTGGTGGTTACTATCCCACAAGGCGGAGGGCGCAGTCGCCCTACGGCCCGTCGCTTCGCCGACGAGCGCTGGCTTCGCTTGGCGATTTTGAGGTCCATCATGTCGGCAAAGTCCACCTCAATGTTGTCTCTAGCGGGGCAGGGCGAGACGTACCCATGCGATGGCGTGGGTCGATGCCGGCTTAGCGGCATCGCTGCGCTGTTGTGTATGGTCGCAGTATCGTGTGTGGGGTGTGGGTTGAACCCAAAGGCAGACTACGCCTATGCGACGCCCGAGGAGCGCGCAGCGGCGGCGGATACGACTCCTGATGCGACCACCGGCGGCGACGGTGCCGACAGCGACACCACGGAGTTGGACTCAGACACCACGGAGTTGGACACAGGCGCGGGCGGCGATACGACGATCAACGATGGCTCCCAGGTCGATGTTGGCGGCGGTGACGGCGGTGACGGCGGCGCTAGCCAAGCCTCCGACACGACCGCTGCTGACAGCTCAGCGTTCGATGTGACACAACTCGACGGAGCCGCGCTCGACGCAGGCGATGCATCCACCGCTGAAGATGCGAGCTCCAGTGATGCACAAATGGACGGCATGGGCGACGTTGGGCAGCCAGCGTGCGCACTGGCCACGCAGGCCAGCGATTGCAACGACAACGACCCGTGCTCGACAGATCTCTGCAAGCTCGGTGTGTGCACCCACGCCCCGTCGACAGCGCCTTGCGACGACAACAACGCCTGCACTGAGTCGGACGTCTGCGCGGCCGGTGTGTGCAAGGGCACGGCGAGCGATTGTGATGATGGCAATGTCTGCACAGACGACAGCTGTCATGCCCAAGATGGGTGTAAGTCCCTGCCTAACCAGGTGACGTGCACGGATGGCAGCCCCTGTACGACCGGTGAAGGATGCGCGAAGGGAAAGTGTACAGGAGGCAAGCCTGCGTGCCCGGACACCACTTGGCCCTGTCATGAAACGACCTGCGACGAAAAGAGCGGTGCGTGCGGTGCACAGGCGAGAAAGGATGGAGCCGTGTGCGGCCATGAAAAGGGTGTGTGTAAGGCTGGCGGATGCGTTTGGACCGACGGCGATCGGGAGTGGGGGCTGGTTCCTGCTGGCACGTTCTGGATGGGCTGCAATCCCAAATTGGACACTGCCTGCGCAGCCAAACCCAATGAAAAACCACAGCACCGAGTGACGATCAGTACCCCATTTTGGATGGGGCTCACCGAAAGCACCGTGGGCGACTATCAGGCATGCGTCGACGCTAAGGAATGCCTGGCGCCCACTGAAGGATCGGGCTACGTGGATACGCTTTGCGCGGCTTCTGCGAGCGGTAGCAATTGGACCACCAAGGGAGCTGTGAGCGGCCGAACAAAGCATCCCATGAACTGCATCAACTGGCAGCGCGCGGAGGCGTTGTGCGCATGGGCGGGGGGCAGCCTGCCGACAGAGGCGCAGTGGGAACTCGCAGCACGCGGGCGCTGCGAAGAAAACGGCGGGACCGCGGGATGCGCCGCGCAAATGCGGGTCTACCCGTGGGGCAATAGCGCCCCAGCCTGCGCAAAGCAGGCCGTCTATTCGTCGGGTGGCAAGGGCTGCGGTGCCAACAAGACCGCTGTCGTCAAGACTGGCTCAGCGCTCGGACGCGGCCCATACGGCCAATTTGACCTTGAAGGCAACGTGTACGAGTGGATCCGCGACTGGCATGCACCGTCGTACTATGCCAAGTACGCTGTCTCCAAGTGGCCTAGCGACCCAGTCGCCACGGCGCCAACACCCTCGCGTGCCCTGCGGGGTGGCAGTTGGTATGACACAGACACGGCTGTGCTGAGGGCTGGATTCAGGGCGGCGGCGACGCCAGTGACCCATGGGGTCAACATCGGTGTGCGTTGCGTGCGACCGGCCTCGACGAGCTGCAAAACACTGTCTGACGGAGTCACCTGCAACGACGGAGATGCTTGCACCAGCGGCGACCTCTGCAAGAGCGGCGTCTGTGTTGGCGCAGGCAAGAGCTGTGATGACGGCAATCCCTGCACCGCCGACGCGTGTGCGTTCAACGTGGGGTGCATTTACGCTCCCCTCACGGAGTGTGACGACGGCAACCCGTGCACGGTTAAAGACGCGTGCAAGGCGGCCAAGTGTGTGGGTGGCGCCGCGAAGACCTGCGACGATAAAAACCCTTGTACCTCGGATACGTGCGATCCCAAGGCTGGCTGCCAATTCAGCAACAACAAGCTCTCGTGCATCGATGGCGACGCGTGCACCAGCGCCGATACCTGTAAGTCCGGCAGCTGCAAAGGGGCGGCAAAGAACTGCGACGACGGCAA
>JAGSHB010000007.1 GCA_023954815.1 Myxococcales bacterium
GGCGCCGCCGAACAGGCCGACCTTGCCGCCCTTGGCGCCGTAGCCCTGCCAACCGGCCGCCGAGGCCACGCCGCCGCCGCTACCTGCGCCGCCATAGCCCGGTTGGCCGGGCTTTCCGGGCGATCCGGGCTGACCCACCCGGCTGATCAACGGGACAATACAACCGGTGCAGTCATGATTGTTGCTCTTACACTTGGTCACTTTGCCGTCGTGGGCGTCGGTGTACGCGTCGCCACCTGCCGCGCCGCCAAAGCCGCCTGCAAGCCCGGCCCCCTTCTTACCGCGGGCGAGCAACGGCTGACTCTGTTTCGGTCCACCGCCAAAAACGGAGCAAGCGGGTGGCTTGATGAACTCGTGATAGTCGGGACAGATGGACGTGCCGCCTGCCCCGCCCGACACATAGGATGCGCCGCACTTACGACTGCCGCCGAGGCCGCCAGCGGTGTAGTCGTTTCCGCCGCAAGCCGGATGGCCCACATCCTTGCCTTTGCTGCCATCGGTCCCAGGGCTACCAGCAGCCCCATTCGCTCCAGGTTTACCGCTGAGCCCCTTCGCGCCCTGGCCCCCCTGAATTCGGCAGTCGACCACCACGAAGCGGGCGTCGCAGGCGCTCGACAGCAACCCATAGCTTGTCTGACCGGGGACCGTCAGCGACGGCCCGATGATGCTCAGACCATCGATGCGCGTCGGCGTGCCTGCCCCCGAGATACCGCTACAGCTTACAGCTGCCGCAGCCGTCTTGGACGCACCACCCGTGGCCTGGCCCACCACGAGAGTTTCGTAGATCGATACGTCGCGGATCTTAAAACCGGGTCCGAAGGCCCCATAAATACTGATACCCGGGCGTAGCTGTACGTTTTCTGACCACGCACCCGCCCCTACGTAAAGATGCGGCTTTTTCATCTTGGCAGCGCGGGACAGCGCAGCGCTGAGGGTCGCCATGGGCTGGGTCACCGTGCCAGCCCACAGATCATTGCCCCATTTGGCGACAAAAATGGCCTTTGCGACCTCGCCATCGACGCCGTCGCAATCGATGTCCCCGCCACCGGGCTGATCACCGACGGCCCCTGTCTTGCATTCGCACCCATCTGCAGCCTGACCATTGGCGTCGACCCAGCCGCTATCGCAGACGATTGCGCAGGACGGCTTGGCGCCGGCTTTGAGTGGGGTGCATGCGGCCTGGGTGTGGAGCGCCGACGGTACCGGACACGTGTTGTTGCAAGCGCCGCAGTGCCCCAGCGTGTTGTAGGTCTTCGACTTGGGGTCGAGTGCACCTTCGTCGGTCTGACCGTCACAGTCATCGTCGAACCCGTTGCATAGGTCAGCGCTTGCGGGGGTGCCCTTGCAGACCAGACCGCCTGAGCCCGTGCAGACCGTCTTGCCGGTGCAGGAGCCAAATGGGTTGCTGATCGGGCAATCCACATCGCCGCCAGCGTCTTCATCGACCTTGCCGTCGCAGTCGTCGTCGCCACCGTTGCACACCTCAGCGACGGGCGTCTTTGCCGAGCACCCGACCCAGCCGGCATTGGGTACGCAGGTCTCCTTGCCGCCGCACGTCCCCGCTGCCGTAGAGCGGCTACATGCGCGCTGAGCGCCCGCATTCTTGGGCCCGCAGGTGCAAGTCGGCTCGGTTGGCACGCACATGTTGGTGCCGCTGATCTTCTGACAACTCAACCCAGCGGCACACGATCCCTTGGGACCGCAGGGCAGTAGACAGACCTTGGGTGGCAGGCCTTTCTGACCGGTCTTGAGGCAGAGGCCGGCGACCCCACAATCGGTGTGGATCTGGCAGGCGTCGCACGCACCGACAACCCGCGGCACGCAGGCGTTGCCCTGTTGCTGATACCCGGGCTGGCATGTGGCCACAGCACAGTAGGGCGGCAGGGCCGTCGCATCACATTTGGCAGTACCGTACAGCACCGCTCCGGCGCAGCTGTTGTTGCAGACCCCACAGTGCTCAGCCGTCGCCAAGATGCCATTTTGCAGCCACGGCTCGTCGGTCTGTCCATCGCAGTCATCGTCCGCGCCGTTGCAGGTCTCCTGTTTCGGCGCCGTGGCATTGCACACCCAGCCTTTGCTGCCTTCGCACGTGGCTACGCCCGCGCAGGCCCCCCCGCCCGGCGCTGCCACTGTGCAACCCTTGGTCTCGGCGAGCCCGTCATCCGTTTGGCCGTTACAATCGTCGTCCAGGCCATTGCAGAGCTCTTCAGCGGCGCCAGGCGCACTGCAGGTCTGCCACCCGCCAGCGCCGCACATCTGGCTTCCCTTGCAACCACTGGCCTCCGACGCGCAAGGTCGCTCGGCGCCCAATTGATCGGCGCCGCACGAGCACGACGCGGTGTCGGGAACGCAGCGCAGCACCTTGTCCGCGCCGGCGCCGACAGGAGTACAGGTGTGATCGGGGCCACAGGAGTCTTTGTCGCCGGCGGTGAGGCACGGGATCAGGCAGAAAGGGCCCTCGCCCTGAACTTCCGCGCATGTGCCGCCAATACAGCTGGTGTCGTCCGCACATGCGGCACATTGCAAGGCGTTGGACACGACGCAGGTCCCGCTCTCCGCCCAACGTTCATAGCCGGCGGGGCAATTCCTGGGGGGAGCAGCGTCGAGGTTCGGGCCATCCAACGTCGAGATGTCGCCGCGAATGTCCTGGCCACCAGCGTTTGCATCTACTGGGCCAGGCGCGATGCTGTCCGATGAGCAGGCGAACAGGCCCACCGACAACAGCGCGATGGCGCACAATCCTCGCGCGTTGATGCCGCCGTGACGCATGCACATCCGCCGATTCCGGCGTGTTTGCCGCATGGTCGTCGCCTCCTTTGCCCGCTCTCCACGGTCCCTGCAACGCGGACCATAGCAGTCCCCGTCACCTCGCCGCACCCCCAGCGTTGTTGCATGGGCGCAACGCGTTCCGTCAGACCGGATGCACCAGCAGCCCCGCACACTTGCCACGCATCTCAACGACGCCGCCGTCGACATGTATGTGCTCATGCCCCAAAATAACCGTCCAGCCCTGACCCGGCAGCGTTAATTGACCGGAAGTCCGGCTGAGGTTGCAAATAAAAGCGACCCCCGGCGAGTCAGGCTGCACTTCGTAGCAATAGCCGACGAGCGTGTGCTCCCTCAGCACCGTCGGCTGACGGTCTTGGCTGAAACAGGGCGCAAGCCAGCGTCGCCGTGCGGCGATCCATCGGCTCGTCCAAGCCACCAGCACCGGCTGCGAAGCGCGCTTGCCCCAATCGATGAGGTTGGTCGCGTCGTCGAGATCGTAGCTGTTTTCCTCAAAACTGCCTGAATGACCAGGCGTTTCTCCGGCTTTCACCTTGCTACGCGCCCAACTTTGACCCAGATGCATCATGACCGGGCCGCGCGTCGCCAACAGCGCGGCGTTGGCTAGCCGCATGGCCGCAGCGACCTCTGCAGAGAGGGCGTCCTCACGTTGAGGCACGGACTCGCCGTGGCACTGTCGGACGAAATCGCCAAGGGTGTAGCCATCGTGACTGACGAGGTAGCTCAAGCCGAGATCATGGGAAGGAAGGCGCCCGCCAACAGGGTGACTTCCACCAGCCAGATGTGCCGCCAGTGAGCCGATTCGGGTGTCATCGGGCCGCACGTCAGCCGCGAGCAGAAGCCCCCGTTCATCAGGCGAACGGCCCTTCAAGTCATTGCGATAGTGATCATCCCACACCGTCCAACCCATGTCCGCTAGCTGTGCGGGCCGATAGCCGCCCAAACTCCACGGCTCAGCGATCAGCAACGCATCGGGGCGAATGGCCGTGGCGACGGCGCGAATCTCGCGGAGCGTCTCGTCGTCGATCAACTCAGCGAGGTCGAAGCGCAAGCCATCGACGCCGATCTCTGCGAACCAACGCCGCACACTGGCGACCACCAGCGCGCGCATCTCTGCGGCGCTGGTATTGAGATCGTTGCCGCAGCCACTATGCGAGCGGTAGCCGCCGTCTTGGTCGCGATGAAACCAGTCGCCCGGATCGAGGAGCAACAAGGGGTTCTGGTCGTGCGCGGAGACGTGATTGTAGACGACGTCGAGAATGACCCCGAGCCCTTGCGCGTGGAGGGCGGTAACCAGATCACGCAACTGCGCCGCAGGGTCATCGAAGACACCGTTGTCGTCGACGCCGACCCACGCGCCACGCTCCGCGGCCGCCCACGCCGGCGTGTAGCGCGCGCTGGCAGCGAGAAGGTAGCTCGGCATGTAGCCCCAGTGATTCGTTCGATCGCCCTCAAACACGGGCCAGGAGGTCACCGGCAGCAGCTCAACTGTGTCCGCACCAAGGGCTCGGACGTGGTGTGAACCGCCGATCGCCGCTGCATGTTGCTCGGCAAACCCGGCGTAGGTCCCCGGGGCGGTCGTGCCAGCGCTAGCGTGGGCGGTTGCGTCGCTGAGGTGAACTTCGATGATCACTGCGGCGTCTCGGTCGATGGTCACGCCAGTGCCAGTGGGGTGAAGCGGTGGAGTAGCGACCGACCAAGTGGGATGGCCCGCTGTCTTGCGACGCACGACCGCCCGAGACCACGGATCTGCGACCGTCACCGTGCCCCAACGGTGGTGAACACGAAACCGATAATACCCCAGCGGAACTGGTACATCCGCCCGCCAAACGCCGCGATCGCCCGGCGCCAGCCGCATCGTGGTTAGGCGCTGTGGTTCAGCGTTTGGGTGCCGACGCTCGACCAGCTCCACGTGGTCGGCTTTGGGCGCACAGAGACGGAAGCAACCCTCGGAGGCACACCATCCCAACGGGCTGCGAACGGCGGAGCTGTGGTCCCTGCTCATGCGCGCCCCAGTACGAGGACGCTGTACGCAGGGACGTCCAATAAAATACCGACGTTGTCCCCATGTGGGCCCGATGGCATCGGGGGGCGTGCTTTGGCGGTGCTGCCATCGAAGTCGCTGCTGTGCAGAAGCACCCGCCAAGACCCAGACGTCGGCAGAACGTACCCCTCGCGAGGGACGTCGGCGGCGTTGACAATCACCAATAGAGAGTCGGCTTCGGCGTCAGGTTCAGCCATGCTGTGGCGGGAAAATGCGTAGATGGAGTGGGCTGCATCGTCCGCATCGACCCACGAGAAACGGCGGGTATCGTGGTCGCCGCCAACCAATGCTGGGTGACTTCTGTAGAGTCGATTGAGCGCTGCGAGCCAGTCTTCAAGGGATTTTCGCGGCTTTTCTGCTGCTTGGCCCCAGGGGATCTCACCGTCAAAATCCCACTCCCGCTCCTGACCGAACTCGCAGCCCATGAACACCAGCTTCTTGCCTGGCGACAACCATTGCAGCCCATAAAGCACGCGTAATTGCGCCAGACCCGTTCGCCAGTCGCCGCCCATTTTTCGGACCAGACTCCCCTTGCCGTGCACAACCTCGTCGTGGCTCAGCGGCAGCACAAAGGCCTCGGCGTCGGCATAGGACGACGAAAACGTCAGCTCGTGGTGGTGCCAGCGGCGATGCTCCGGTGCGCGCGAGAAATAGGACAGCGAGTCGTGCATCCAGCCCATGTTCCACTTCAGCGAAAACCCAAGGCCCGCATCCTGAGGCGCAAGCGGTGGCACCGGGTCGCCCGTGACGGCAGCAAACGCGGTCGACTCTTCGGCGATGGTCACCACCCCTGGGTAGGTCTGACGCACGACACGGTTGAGATCTTGCAAGAAGCTGATGGCGTCCAGGTTCTCTCGCCCGCCGAAGCGGTTGGGCAACCACTGGCCGGCCTCGCGGCTGTAGTCGAGGTAGAGCATGGAGGCGACCGCGTCGACCCGCAGCCCGTCGATATGAAACGACTCGATCCAATGGCACGCGCTCGCCAACAGGAAGCTGCGCACCTCGGGTCTGGCGTAGTCAAAGACCAGCGTGCCCCAGTCCGGATGCTCGCCGAGTCTGGGATCTGCGTACTCAAATAGGGGGGCGCCATCGAACTGCGCGAGCGCGTGAGCGTCCTTTGGAAAGTGTGCGGGCACCCAGTCCATAATGACGCCGATGCCTGCCTGATGCAGCCGATCGATGAGGTAGCGCAGGTCATCGGGGTTGCCATAGCGCGACGTCGGCGCAAAG
This sequence comes from Myxococcales bacterium, assembly GCA_023954815.1. Classification (GTDB taxonomy): domain Bacteria; phylum Myxococcota_A; class UBA9042; order UBA9042; family UBA9042; genus UBA9042. Next base: position 6,062 of record JAGSHB010000007.1, read on the forward strand.
AACCCGGTCACTTGGTAGCCCCAGCTCGGGTCGTAGGGATACTCGGCGAGCGGCAGGAACTCGACATGGGTAAACCCGAGCCTCATCACATGAGCCACAAGCCGATCCGCGACCTCCCGATAGCCCCAGGATCGGCCATCCCCGTGACGCAGCCAAGATCCCAAGTGGACCTCGTAGATGCTCATCGGCTGCTGATGATCGTCGCCTTTTCGCGCGGCCAACCAATGACCGTCGCCAAAGATGTGTCGCGCGTGGCCGACCAAACGCGATGCAGTCCCCGGCCGTAGCTCCGAGGCAAACGCAAAGGGATCGGAGCGTTCTGCCCACTGGCCGCTCAGGTCGCGAACGGCGAGTTTGTAGAGCTGCCCAGCTTGCGCTTGCTCAATGTGACCGACAAAGCAATCGCCGTCCCGAGTCAGCGCCTCGCCCTGCCAAGCCGAAAAGTCGCCTTTGACCTGAATTTCCTGGGCTCTCGGCGCCCAAACAGCGAAGTGAAAGCCACCATCTGGGTGCGGATGCGCCCCCAACCAACGCCACGCATCAAACCCCATGGCCGCGTGGAAGCGCTCGCGTAACGCTTGCACCTCGGTTGACGACAAAGCTGTGGCGTCTGGCAACATCTTCCCTCCGAGGCGGGAAGGTAGCGCCTGACAACTCACAGCGAAACCGAGATGACACTGGCCTGCTGCGTATCGCCCAACAGACCTTACCGCCCCACCAACTGGAGTTGATGATGACCCACCGCTGGCGAACCCTGCTTGGCATCCTGCTGACGAGCCCCCTGATTGCGTGCGCAGAGGAGCCGTCGCCGGCCTATGAGCCAGTCCCGATGCCATTTCATCCGCTAGCAGATGCGCTTGTGCACGTAGGGGACGAGGCGATCACCCTGCCCCTGACGACGGCCACGGTCAGCGGTCACGTCGCGATCGGTGACCTGACCGCATGCACGCCTGAGCTCACGATCCGAACAACCGGCACATCTGACACCTGCGCCCTGACCCTGACCGCGAGCAAGCAAAAAGACAGCCTCGGCCTAGCGATCACAGGGGCGACCCTTGTCGCTCGCAATCAATCGGGTGTCTGTGCGCCGCTGGCCGCTCGTTTACCGAACGGGACAGCCGACGTGGTCTATGAACTGGCCGGTGGCGACGCTTGGCTGCCCTGGGTAGAACCCAAGGAACTGAGCGCTGTGGATGGCGTGCTTGCGGTGGATAAGGTGTTGCTCGCCCTAAAGGGGACCCTCAAGCTAGTCGCCGGATCCGATGCGTTGCAGATGCGAGATTTGAGTCTGCAGCTCGGTGGCGATATCGAGCTGACCATCGACGACAAGGTGACCTGCGCGCCCTGCACAAGCCCTGACTGCCAGAGTCCCTACCCGACCATGAGACTGCGCGATGCGCAGCCCAAGAGCGTGGCTCACAACCTGAAGTACAGCCTAGATCGGTGGCTTGGTCAGTACTTGGTGGTGATTTTGACGCAGGGATGGTGAACGAGCTGCCGGGCCCAGGCTGGGTCCTTCGATAAGATGCACAAAGAACTCACAGCCAGCGGCTACGACGTCGCCTTCGTGGGTGCGCACGGCAAGAGCGCAGACAGTCTCTCAGAGCAAAAGGCGATCTACGAGCGCATGGGCTATGCCTTGTTGCAGGAGCGAGATGAGGCGAGCCTACGAGACGTCTGGCAGACGAAAAATCGCCACGATATCTTCGTATTCGACCCAGCCGGCGGGCTCGTTGCGCAGATCCACGACACAAAGAACGCCATGACGCCCGACGGCTACGCCAAGTTGCGGGCCAAGCTGCTTACACTCCTAAAAAAGTGAGTGTAGAGGCGCGAGCGTGACCTGGAAATTTACCAGATGTGCCCAATAGTTGCAGATGTATGCTGATCAACGCAGACCAATATGGTAGGGTCTTCGGGTCAAAAATATCACGTCACTGATCGGGCGTGTGGCAGCAGGAGAGACGATGAACACGGCACGGAATTTGGCACTGGCCCTCACTGCTCTGGCAGCGATGATGATGGCTGGATGCGGCGCAGAAGGCGGCGGAGCAGCGACGACACCGCTCACCGCGACCGGCACGTTCACCGCAGGTATCGACAACAGTGAGTACACTGTCGACTACGCGGGCGCACAGGTCACGGCCGAGCTGCAGCACAAACTCACCAAGGAAGGGCAGTACGCTTGCGTCCCCTCGGTGAAGATCTCGATCACACCCAAGCACAGCGACGCAGACGACAAGTCCTGCGGGCTCGATCTGGAGTTCAAAGCTGACTTCAACGGTGAGTTGAAGCTCAAGAAAGCCAAGTTCTACGCCAAGAGCGCCATCTTCCAGGACGGCGTCGCGATTATGACCTTCCCGTGTGAGGGCTGGGCGAAAGAGCCCGCCAGCGGCGAGGTGGTCTACGAGAGTCTCGACGGCGCCGAGGGTTCGCTCAGCATGAAGCCCATCGCGCAGCCCCAAGCTGGACAGGCCAAGGCGGTGCTCAGCAGCACAGCGCTGTCGCCCAAAGGCATCGTCGACATGAAGTTCAAGGGTCGGAAGTTCAAGCTCGATCTCAGCCAGATCAAGGTCAATGGTTCGGTGACCAGCGCAGGTTCGGAGGACGTCTCCTGTGCGCAGAAGTACCAGCCGCTGCCGTTCGTGGAGCTCAAGGACATCAACCCGGGCAGCCCGCTGCACAATCAGACCTACTCGCTGGAAGAGTTCAAGGGCAAGTACGTGGCCGTGCTCATGGGCGCTGGCTGGTGCGCTTCTTGCCTGAGCCAGACCGACTACATGCAGAAGATCAAGACCGATCTTGAGGCCCAGGGTCGCAAGGATTTCGCGATGGTCGTGATGAACGACAAGACTGCGGCAAAGCCCAACGACCAGAAGAAGATTTCGACCTGCAATACCAAAGGCAAGTGCACGATTGGTGAGAACGTGCAGTTCACTGTGTTCCAGGCTGATGGGACGTACGGGTGGAGCTCGTTTACCGACCCCAAAACCGGACAGAAAGGCAAGAAAAACGATTGCTTCATCTATGCCCCTGATGGCCGCTTCATCTTCAAGCACATCGGCAAGGGCACGGTGCAACTCGGCCAGTTCGACTCGGAAGTTCGGGCTGCGCTCAACACCAAGATCGAAGACATCCCTTAGCCGCTCCCCCCGCCCCTGAAGAGAGGGTCGCCGCCCATTCACAACTAGCCGTTGGCACCGTACTGTGCACGCGCGTCAGCTTGTGTGGTGCATTCACCGATTCATAGCCGGCGCACGTGATCGTGATCTGCCGGAGGTTCTAGATGCTCGTCAGTCGCTCGGTTGTTGGCCTACTTTTGCTTGCAGCGCTATCGGTGATGCCAGGGTGCAGCACCGACGGAGGCGAGGGCGACCTGCCGCTCGATCGACCCTCGCAAATCGCCGCGCTGACGGCGAATTTAGCAGCGGGCGCAGCGAGCTACGAGACCAACTGTCTGGTATGTCATGCCAAGGACGGAAAAGGCGACTCAGGGCCCAACTTGGTCTCGGGCACCGCCGCTGCGCTGCCAACCAAAGCCATGGCCAGCGTCATTCTCAACGGCAAGGGCTCCATGGGCGCCTACGACTCGCTGACCAACCAAGAGGTCGCCGACATCATTGGCCACGTGATGACCACGCTCGCGGGCAACTAGCCACATTCATCGCTGGGCCATGGCCTAGTAGGAGCTCTCCATGCCCATTCGTGGTGCGTACCGTGAATTGACCGCCGCTGCCCTCATCTTGGGCATCATCCAGGGCGTCATCATGACGGCGGCCTTTGTCTACATCGGCCTCAAGCTCGGGTTTGGCCTGTCCGGCTCCACCGTCGCCGCCATCATGGGCTTTGTGCTGCTGCGCGGGGTGATGGGCAAGGGCACGCTGGTCGAAAACAACCTCAATCAGACCATCGCATCGGGCATCAACACCGCCTCGGCTGGCGTGGTGTTTACCCTGCCCGCCTTGCTACTGATGAGCGTCAAACGCCCAGAGCTCGGCGACTTTGACCTGTGGCCCATGCTGCTCGCGGCTGTGGCGGGCTCATTCATGGGCATCGTGGTCATCATCCCGTTGCGCAAGCAGTTTATCGAGCTCGACCGGCTGCGTTTCCCGTCGGGTATTGCGGTTGCGAGCATCCTGAAATCCCCTGGTGAAGGCGCGGTGAAGGCGCAGCTGCTCGTCGCAGGCTCATTGTTGGCCGCGGTGGGCACCATCTTGGTCAACCTCGGCATCATCCCGTCAGCTATCGATCTGAACGGCGCGTTTGGCATCCCCACGTGGTTCCCTCTGGCGATCAGTGTCAGCTTTGCAAACTTGGGCGCCGGGCTCCTGAGCGGTCGCGGCGGCCTGCCGTTCTTTCTTGGCGGCGCCTTGGCTTGGTGGGTCATCTCCCCGGTCATCACGCACGTGGGGTGGCTGCCATCGCCTGTGAACGCACCAACCGAAGCGGCGGTCTTCGCGCAGCAGAAGTTGACCATGTACGGCGAGATGATTCGCCCGCTCGGTATCGGCATGCTCATCGGTGGTGCGCTGGCTGGGGTGGTCGCCTCCTATCCTGCGCTCAAAGCGGCGCTGCGGAGCCTCTCCGTGGCCGCACAGACCGGCACTGCGGGCGGCGGCGCTGAAGAACTCTCGCCGAAAGTGCTCTACATGGGCCTCGGCGGCAGCGTGGTCGCGCTATTTTGCGCCAGCCTGCTCAGTGACCCAGGTATCGGTGTCGGCACGGCGTTGGTCATGGCGGGGGCTGGCACACTCTGGCTCGGACTCGCTGGCCTCATTGTGGCCCAGGCCACCGGTGCCACGGACATCTCGCCGCTCTCGGGGCTGGCACTCATCGCGGTCACGCTGCTGTTTGCGATCACCGGCGGCAACATCGTCGCCTCGATTCTCATTGGCCTGACGATCTGCATCGCCTCGAACCAGTGCGCGGACATGATGAGCGACCTAAAGACCGGTCACCTCGTCGGTTCACGCCCCCGGGCACAACAGCTCGCTCAGCTGACAGTCGCCTGGGTCGGCCCGCTGGTGGCCATCGCGGTCATGTTCTTGTTGTGGCGCCAAGGTGGTGACTTGGGCGGCTTTGGCCCCCAGAGCCAGGCGTGTTTGGACGCCGCTCCCGGTTGTCTGCCCGCGCCCCAGGCCGGTGCGCTGCAGGCCATGGTCGAATCGCTGGAAAGTGGCAAAGCCCCGCTCGATAAATACGCAGCGGGCGCGGTCCTCGGAGGCGCCCTCAGCGCGTTCCCCATCGGCGGGTTGGGCGTGCTGGTTGGCTTGGCCATGTACCTGCCCTTCGACATCACGTTTGGTTACGGCATCGGCTGTGTGGCGAGCATGGGTCTGCAAAAAGGCAAGGGTGTCAACTGGATCGGTGATCGCCTGGTCCCCATCGCCGCTGGATTCATCATCGGCGAGGCGTTGACCAACCTGACGTGGGCGATGCTGCAAATGACAGGCGTGGTCGGCGCCGGCGGAGGTCACTGATGCAACGCATGATTGGGCTCTTATTGCTGTCTCTTGGTACTGGAATCGCTGCCGTCTTTGGGGCTTGGTTGCCCGGGGGCGATTCCGCTGACCATCGCGCTCGCATGGAAGCGCAGGCGCATCTCGACATGGCGACCCGGGTCGACAAAGACCTGAAGAAGACGACGGACGAAAGCGCGCGTAAACAGCTCACCGCGCTCGCTGGTAAAGTGGGTCCCATGGCTCCCAAAGGTGCCGACGGCAAGCCCCTGGCGGCGCCGCGCGGTGCGGACGGCGTGAGCATGTGGGCGGGAGAGGCGGGGCTTCCATTTGGCCTGGGCGTGCTACTGGTCATCATCGGTGTGGTGCTGGCGCGGCGCGGCATCTCCGCAGAAGCCGCGGCCAATCACACGGACAGTGCCACCTCCGGTACCGCAACGGGCCCCTTACTCGAGCAACTGGTGACGGAGACGGCAGGGCTCTGTGCGCAGTACACAGACAAAGACGAGCTGCCCGACCTGATGGCCGTTCGCACGGACGTGGAGCGCGTGCAGCAACAGATCGTCTCGCCGCTTGTGGAGGGTCGTGGTCAGATCTCGCAAGAGTACGGTGTGGCTGCCTACGCCGAGGTGTTCGTGCCGTTCTCGGCAGCTGAGCGGCTGCTCAATCGCGCTTGGTCCGCTAGTGTCGACGAGTATGTCGATGAGATCGCGCCGTGCTTGGTCAAGGCCAGCGCGTCGGCGCAACAGGCCCTGGCGGCCTATCAGCTGGTCAGTAAGCAGGCGAGTTGATCTTTTTTCGCCTCGCGCGCCCCCTATGATGTATGGCCCCGGCACCAGCGTAGGTTGCCGGTGCTCCCCGGAGTCAGTGGAAGTCATGGCCCAGCGGCGCCCCCCACAATGCGAGAACGCACACATCACACAGCGTCGCCCGGCGATGTGGCTCGTGGCGGTCTTGCTATGGGCCATCGTTGGATGCGCGGGCCGGACGTACGATGACGACAGCGGCGGCATCAACAGCGGCCAAGTCACGCTGGATGCCACCGTGGGCGATGGTCCCAGCACCCGAGCGCGCCTCAACCTGCTGGGCGCGTCGGTCGCCAGCCCGCACGCGTGTATGGCGACGTTGCCCAAGAAGGCCGAAGGGTGGTTCCAGGTCGATGCGCTGCGATGCCAGATAGACCCGGCTCCGTGGACAGGTGCGGTCAGTGCTCCAGCTGGCGCTGTGATCGTCGCTGAGACCTCCCTGACGGCGATCCAGGCGGCGATTGCCAAAGCGGGAACGGGCGGGGTCGTCGCTTTTGTGGGCGGCAAGACCTACGAGCTCTGCGCCCCCATCTCGCCGCTCAAAGGGCAGCGCTGGACGCGTTCGGGCGCTGGTGCTGCCATCTTCAAGCGCTGTGACGCTGTGACCACCACGCTCGCGAACGCCAGCCAAGCGGGTGCCACGGCGATCACCGTCGCTGACCCATCGAAGTTTCCTGTCGACAGCCAATTGACCGTCATCACCGGCGCTGGGGCTCAAACCACAGGCAGCCCCCGCTCCCACCGGGTCACCAGTGTCTCCGGCAGCTCTCTCACGCTGACCCCGTCGCTAGCCCAAGCCTACCCAAGCGGCGCCAAGGTCATCTCGGCCTTCGCCCTGGTCGAGATCAGCCACGACGATGTCCAGATCGAGCGACTGACCTTCGACGGGAGCAGCGGCAAGAACGCAGGTTTCCTGGCATTTGAGACCTTCCAGTCGGTCGTCGCAAAGGGCGCTACCAACGTCCGCATCAGTCACAACGCCTTTCGCGATAGCCCGGCGGACCACGTGACCCTCCAGGGGTGCATCGACTGCGAGGTCAGCGGCAATCACATGACGGCTGCCACGGGGGCCTTCGTCGCCTTGCAGGGCACACATCAGCTGCAGATGAATGACAATCGCTGGGTCGGCGCAAAGGCGGCCACGGGCGCGATTCGGTGGGGGGGCGACAACCTGCAGGTACAGGTCGCTCGTAGCTGCCTATCCGACACGACGGGGCCAGCGTTTGGGCAACCGTTGGCGAGCGACGTGGGTCTGCGCTTCGCAGACAACGGGCTCCTGCGCGTGGGCGGTGTGCTGACGGTCGGCAGTCCCAGCGGGCAGGTCGACGCAGCCAGTCACCTGGCTGTGGTGGGCAATTTTGGTGTCTCGGTTGGCCCGTTGACCGTCGGGCGCGTCCCGGGGGACAGCAGCGCGGCCGTGGTCACTGCCACAACCCCGCGCTGGGTGGATGTCGAGATTGGTGACAACAAGCTGCTCGGTGGATCGATCGAGGTGCATGGCTGCCGCAGCGTACGCGTCACTGGAAACCGACTTGCCGCCTGGTCGACAGCGTCGGCGCCGGACGGAACACCCGCACCTATCGAGCCGGACAAACCCATCGATGGCGGCGGATGGGCATTGATGGCGCTACGCGGGCTGGTCGACGCACGCATAGGCGACAACCTCATCCTTGGCGGTCAGCGAGGCCTGCAGCTGGAGCAGCGCGCCGCCGGTGGGAGCCGCAACGTCACCATCGACAACAACATGCTGCTGATGCAGCGCCAGACCGGAACAACGCTCGGCGACGTCGCAGCGATGACCAAACAACTGGCGACGGCGACGGCGATGAGCGCGATCACCCTGCGGCGCAACACGGTGTCATCGACCCTGCCCGATGGCGGCAGCACCCCGTGGGCGGTCACGGCGGCGCAGGGAACACACGTGCTCGGCAACTGTATTCAGACTCCGAACGGCGTGCGCTTGAGCAGCGGCAACGGCGATGGACCGACGACCACCATGCTCAGCAACAGCGTGGTGCCGACCGCGACCTCCGTTGGCATGCTCGGCGACGGAACCGGCCTCATCGTGACGCAAAACTGGCTAGATGGCGCCGTCTCCAAGTCCTTGCTGAACAGTAAAAAGGCCCAGGTGGGCGGCAATGTCGACGCGCTCATCGCCTGCATTCCGTGCTGGCCAAGCGCCAACCTGTGGCAACAGCTCCCTGCCCTCGTCGAGGTGACCCCGTGACCGTAAAGCGCCTCGCGCCGCTGCTCATTGCACTGGTCTGCATGCTCGCGCCGCAGACGGGCACGGCAAAGGACTACGATCGCAACGACGTGTCCGCCCGAGAGATCGGCCTGATGATCGCTCGCACGTCCCTGCAAGGTGGGCCCTTCGCGACCCTGGTCCGCGGCGCCGCTCGCCGGCACACCCGCTTTTTCTATGTCGGCACCGAGGTGATGGTCGGGACGACCTTTGAGCCGACCATCTACGGCTCATTTGGCGTGCTCGCCGGCGTGGAAACTGCGCAGGATAGCTACAAGAAGGTGCGTGGCTATGCTGAGGTCGGCGCGTCGGCCCAGTGGAGCCGTAGCACGGTCTTCGAAGTGCTGAACCTCCACCTGGAGACCGGCGTGCGATTGCAGCTGCATACGGTCAGTCGTCCGCACATGTATACCCACGTGGGCTTGCGTGTGATGAGCAGCTTTCGCACCTATGGTGTCGGTCTGGTCGGCGGGATGGGCTGGACGTTCGACTAGAGATCTTGGGCCGCGACGACTAGAGAGCCACTGGCTCGCCGGATTGGGCGCTGCGATAGAGCGCGTCTGTGACGCTCGCTGACCACACCCCGGCGGCAAGACTTGCGCCCGCCGGGCCATCACCGCGGGTGACCCAGCGCAAGAAGTCGTCCGTGTCCTTTTGCCAACTGGCCATCGGGCCCGCGTCCACGACACTGACCTCCTGCCAATCACCGCCGTCAGCCCGCCATCGCACCCCCACGGGGCCAGCGATCCGAATCTCGCCGCCCTGCCCTTGGATGTGCACCCTGAACCGGTAGCCATCGGTAAACTGCCAGCTTGTGTGCAGCGCCAACGTACGCCCGCCGCCGCTTGTCACCTGACCGACAAACTCGCCGTCGACGTCACTACCGGGGAGCGCAGCGGAGCGAATCGCCCGCGCCGTAACAGCCGTGTCGGACTGCGCCGCCCACACCGCCTCGCAGATCAGCAGGCCGTGCGCGCCGTTGTCGCGCAGACAGCCGCCGCCAGCGTTCGCCTGGCTCCGATGCCATGGAGACAAGTCCGCGCCGCGACCGTGACCGACCTGCGCATCGATGTGGGTCACTGCGCCGATCTTGTCCTCAGCGATCAAGGCGAGGGCGGCCGCCACGGAAGGCAGGTGCAGGTGATTGCGAGCCATGGCCAGGCGCTTGCCCAGCCGCCCGGCGAGGTCTGCGAGCGCGCGGACCTCCTCCGCGCCAAGGCCCAGGGGTTTTTCGCAGAGGACGTGGGCACCGGCCTGCAGCGCCGCCGTGACTTGCTGCAGATGGGCACCGTGCGGTGTGGAGACGATGACCACGTCGGGCTGCGTTTTCGCCAGCGCATCATGGAGGTCGGCGCCAAGCCACGGCACATCCCCAACATGGCTGGCTGCGCTTGGATCTAGGTCAACGGCGCCCACCACATTCACCGAAGGACGAGCGCCCAGGATGGCCAACCTCCGGCGCCCGACACTGCCGACGCCGACTTGCAACACATCAAGGGTACTCAAGCTGCCACCTGCTCTGCGAAGGCAACGAGGACAGCCACCACACGGTCGATCTCGGCATCGGTGAGCCCGTTGCCGCTGGGCAACACCAATCCGTGTGGTGCGATCGCCTCACAGACTGGGAGACCGGGGGCGTTGGGATCGTGTGCGTTGGGGGCAAAGGCCCGCAGCGGGGCATGCAGATGAAGCGGGTGATACAGACGCCTTGTGGCGATGTTCTGGCTACGAAGCAGCTCAGCCACCGCGGCAGCCTCCGCGCCGAAGCCTTGCGGCTCAATCATGACCACGTGGCCCCACCAAGCGTGGCGCGTCGTCCACGGGGCGGGCGCCAACATGCGCAGCCCAGGCACATTCTCGAGCCCTGTGCGGTATCGATCGGCGACCTGCTGCCGGCGCGACAAGCGCTCGTCGAGTTGCGGGATCTGCGCCAGGCCAAGCGCTGCTGACAGCGCCGGCAGCCTGAAATTGAAGCCACAGGCCTCGTGCTCGTAGGGCTTGCCGCCGCGGACCATGCCGTGACTACGCAGACTGCGTGCAAGGGCTGCGACGTCGGCATCATCTGTCACCACCATGCCGCCTTCACCGGTCGTCAGCAGCTTGTTGGCGTACAGCGAAAAGCACGCTGCCTTGCCAATGGTGCCCACCGCGCGCGCGTGGCACCGGCTGCCCAGGGCCTGCGCGGCATCTTCGAGCAGGATCACGCCGCGCTCGTCGCACAGCCGCTCCACCGCGTCCAAGTCGGCGCTCTGACCATAGGCATGGACCGCCATGACAACCCGGGTCTTGTCGGTGATGGCTGCGGCTAGCGCGCGGACATCGAGCTGCAGGCGGTCGGGCTCACAATCGACGAACACGGGCGTCGCCCCGGCGTGCACGATCGTGTCTGCGCAGGGGGCAAAGGTCATCGATGGCAGCACCACCTCGTCTCCAAGACCGACACCCAGGGCGCTGAGTGCCAAGCGCAGCGCCGTGGTGCCACTGCTGACAGCGATGGCGTGCTTCACCCCTAACCAAGCGGCGAACTCGGCCTCAAACTGCCGAACTGTCGGGGCGTTACCCGAGATCTCCGTGCGCTCCAGACAGGCCATCACTGCCGCGGTCGTTGCAGCGTCGAGCACCGGCGCGTGCACGGGGATCGGAGCGGGTGATTCGTTGGGCATCTGAGCTCCTCGGTGCAGCTGAGCGGCGCCTTTGCCATGCGGCGGGGTCAGCGGCGGTAGAGGGTAGTGCAGGCATGTTCGTTTGTTGAGCCGTCGTAGGTCATGATTACGTATTTTTGCGCTAGGCTGCCGAGGTTGGCGGCCGCTCCCGCCTCCTCGACCTTCACTCTTTGTTCCAGGCGACAGCAGACGATGCGAGTAACGTTCATTGGATACGGCACAGAGCAGCTGGGTATCAGCCAACTGTCCGCCATCGCCAGGCACCGGGGCCACGACGTCTCCCTCGCGTTCACCGCCGCGCTGTTCAACGATCATTATAACCTCGACGTGCCCTGGCTCGCGCCGCTCTTTGACGAGAAGGACCGCCTCGTCGACGACATCGTCCGGCTCAACCCCGATCTGCTGGCCTGCTCACCGCTGACCAACACCTGGGGATGGATGCAGAGCATGTTGGCCGCCGTACGGAAGCGACTGCCAAATCTGCGTGTGATTGTCGGCGGGGTGCACGCGACGGCGGCGCCAGAACGGATGTTGGCGCTCTCTGATGTGGACTATGTGGTCAGCGGTGAGGGCGACTTGGCGTTTCCGGCGCTGCTCGATGCCTTGGCCGATGGCGGGCCGACGGAGCCTATCGACAACCTGCTCTTCACCGACAGGCACGGCGCGGTGATTCGCGGCAAGCAGGCGGGGTTCGTGCAAGACCTCGATACACTGCCGGCCTTCGACAAACGGCTGTGGGAAGACCACCTGCGCTTGGGCGACATCTACCTCACCATGGCAGGGCGGGGTTGTCCGTTTCGCTGCACCTTTTGCTTCAACTCCTTTTTCGCCAGCCTGCCAGACGGTCGCAAGGGCAAGTACGTGCGAATGCGGAGCGTCGACCATGTGATGGCGGAGCTCCTGGCGGCCAAGAAACGCTACAACCTCAAGCTGGTTGACTTTGAGGATGACGTTTTTACGGTCGACAAGAAGTGGCTCAAGCGCCTTTTGGACCGCTATCGCCGCGAGATCGCGGTGCCGTTCATCTGCCTGACCCATCCCCGCTATATGGACGATGACATCGCGCGCTGGCTGGCCGACGCCGGTTGTACGTGGGTGCAAATGGGCGTGCAGTCGGCCGATGAAGACTTTCGGGTCAAGCATCTGCAGCGGCCCGAAGCCGATGACGCGGTCGAGGTCGCGATGCGTGCGCTGCGGCGCTATGGCATCGAGGTCAAGGTCGACCACATCTTCGGCCTGCCCGATGAGCCGCTGTCTGCCCAGGACAAGGCGCTCAAGCTCTATGCCCACCTCGATGCGGGCCGGATCCAGACCTTTTGGGCGAATCTCCTGCCCGGCACGGTGATGTTTGAGCAGGAACGAGCGACGGGCCGGCTCAGTCAGGAACAGGCCGAGCGGATTCTCGATGGGCACGGCGGGGAGTATTTTCGTGCACAGGGTGCACGGGGATCGGAGCGGGACAGTCACCTAGCCTACGAGACGGTCTTTCGGCTGATGCCGCTGTTGCCGACGGGGCTCCGCGACCAGCTGCAAGCCTCCCACGTCCGGTGGCTGCCAGGTACGGCCAAACAGGTGGTCGGCATCGGCGCAGATCTGCTCAATGCGGCGGTACGGCGCAATCCGGACCATGGATTCTATGCGCGGCACTATGCCGATCAGCTGCGGCGATTTGGTCAACGTCGGGTGAGGCGCACGCTCAATCTGTGATCATTGGGTCCGCTACTTTGGCAACGTGATCTTCAGTAGACGCCACGCTTCGGTCTTGTCGCGAGTCGTCCATCGGGTGATCTCCGTCAGCTTGCCACCCCTAACAGCGAGCGCGATGGGCACTGCGGCGGCGATGGCTGGGCCGTCTTCGAGCGGACTGATCGCGATGCGCGGTGGGTTCATGGCCAGCAGCAGGTAGTGAGTGCCCGGCGGCCAGCGGTTGAGGATCGCGCTCCAGGCAGCTGTATGTCGACGCAGCGGCTCGCGGCCGTCCTTGCCAAACTCACGCAGCGCCGCGGACAGATTGTGGGTGCGTAGCACGCCACCGCTCAAGGTCTCGAAGACGCCGGCTTCGGCGTAGGTGGTCGTCCAAAATGTGGTGATACCCCGCCCCACAAGCGCGCTCGCGACCCGACGTTGCAACGACAGATCGAACATCGGCTGCTGCGCGGCAAAGACAGCCGCTCGGAGGCGCTGGGCCTGCTGCAGCTGCCCGCCAACCGTCACCGCTAGCAGCCCGCCGAGCACAACAGAGGTGATGCTGCGGGTGCGCTGACCACGGGTGCGAGCAGCACGCCAGACGAGCCACCCTGCGACGCCAGCCACCACAGGTACCCACGGCGCAAGCAGCAAGAACAGGGACATACCGCGGTAGTACAGGCCCAGGTAGAGCAGCCCCACGACCAGCGCGCCCAACCCCAGCATGCGTACAGGCCGCCCCGCACGGCGCACCCAGGGCATGGTCACGACCACCGCGCAGGCCAGCCCGAGACTCACGCCCGCCACCGGCCACGCAGGCGCCGAGGGCACCGCGCCGATGACCTGCGCGGCCCAGAAGTCCCCTGCCGCGCCGAAGGCGTCGACGAAATGACGGGCGAAAAAGGCGATGCGTTCGTCCGAAAACGCCTGCACCGGCGACGGCAGCTTGTTGACCCGCGCAGCCAACGGCCCGCGGCTCGGCGCCAGCAGGAACCAGGCCACGTGGGCTGTCATCGGCAGCGTGAAGGCGAGGCCGATAGGAAGCCAAAGGCGCACGGGCGGCAGCTGTCTGAAGGCCGTAGCGGCGACGAGCGCTGCGATGAGCAGCCAGCCAGAGGTGAGCTTTGACGCGGCGCCCACACCAAAGAGCAGACCGCACAGCAGCCACCAGCGCGTCGCGTGACGTTGGCCGTGGGCTACACGCATCGCGGCCAACACGGCCAGCAGGGGGGCTAGGCCAGCGAGCTGCTCATCCGGGCGAGACCAGTGAAAAATGAGGGCAAAATGGGGCGACGAAGCGGCGATCAGCGCAGCGGCCCAGGCAGCCCGGCGACCGGCGATGGGCTCGGTGAGTTTGAACACCATGGCGAGGGTAAGGAGGCCGAGGGCGATGGAGAGCAGGCGGCCAAAGAGGATGCCGATGCCCACAGACCCGCCCATCGCGGAGCCGATCCCATCACCCACTGCGATCGCCGCCCGCCACGGCAGCGACGTCAGCGCGCCCATGTGCCCGTCGATCATCAGCGGCAGGTGAAAGCCGCCTGGCAGCGACCAAGTCCATACGGGCAGCTCGGTCGACGCGCGCAGGCCAAGCTGCGCGGGAGCGGTGAGCGGCAATTCGCCAGCGTTGGGCACCATACGGCTGAGCGGCACAGGGACGACCGGCGCGACCTCCTCGAGATGTGTACCCATGGAGAGACTGAGCGGCAGGGTTTGCGCGACGAAGAGCAGCGCGAGCAGGCCGGCGGCAACCCTCGCTCGGCGGTCGTTCGGCAAGCTGGGCTGGGTGGGGGAGGTCATGGGGCTCGGAGTGGTTGGGCGTTCTGGGCGGATGCTGGGCGTGGGGTGGGCGCTCGGCGTGGAGGGCAGCTGCGGCCCCACGATACGGGAGATGGGCCGGGAGGTCTTCTGCCTGGTGCTGCGCCGTTCTGGCGTGGGGGCGCGCGAGGCTGCAAGGCCACGGAGAGGGCCGTTGCTGGGGAGTACCCACTAATGTGCCTGTCGTGACCTAGAACGGCTGTAGCGGGCTCCCAGGGCCCTTTCCGGGCATTTTGGGGTCGGAAATGAGGTGAATTTCGTGCCCGCAGCAGCACAACAGCAGCACAACAGCAGCAAGGCGTGCCTCTCATGGAGGCACGCCCGCACAACCGTCTGATCTGACTTGATAACTTTAGCACGCCCAGCAGGGCTCGAACCTGCGACCCTCGGCTTAGAAGGCCGATGCTCTATCCAGCTGAGCTATGGGCGCTCTGCCTCTCCGGCGAACCGTGAGAGCCATGCTGCGCGACCGTCCGTTGCTGACGACGCGCGACGCTGTATCTGCCCCGTCCGGGCGACGTCGTCAACCACCACCTGCCAACCACTCGACCAGACTCGCCACTGCCCACCACTCCGCCGGCACCACTAGCCCCTGCGCGGCGCCATGCGCCACCGCTGTGATCCACACGCCAACACACCCCGTCACCGCGGCGCGTAGCACCTCGATATGCAGCCACCGCTTGCGACCATCCGGGCTCAAGCGCGCCCGCGTCCGCGCCGCCTGGGCCATGTCTCGCACCACCAGAGCCCGGGCTAACAGCCCCGTCGCCAGGGCGCCCGCCCAGAGGTAGCGCAGGTGCCACAGCTGATCGCCGCTGAGCACCGTGCCCCAGAATTGAGCGTCCATATGGCTGTGGGCCAGGTGACAATGCAGTCCGTCGACAGCCCGAGCGAATGCGGCCGCGAAAAGCACCGCGCTCAACAAGCCGACGGCGATCTTGGGTTTGGCGTGGTCACCTGTGCGCAGCGTCACATCACCGGAGCGCCACCGCACCAGCGCCAGCATCGAATCGAGGATCAGGGCGTCAACGAGATAGCCGGCGGTGGTCGGCCAGGCGAGTTGGTTGTAGCCGGGCAGTTGGGACGCAGCGCCATAGCGCCAGAGCCACCACAGCGTCCACAGGCTCAGCAACCAGGGCGACGGCAGCCAGGCGAGGCGTTGCGCGAGGGAGGTGCGAGAGGCGCTCACTCGTCCCACAAGCGGGTGGAGAAGTAGCGCTCACCGGTGTCGGGCAGCAGGGTCACGACGACGCCGGACTCACCGCGAGCGGCAATCTCCCGGGCCACGCGGATGGCAGTCCACACGTTCGCGCCGGAGCTCTGTCCGCCGAAGAGGCCGGCTTTGGCGAGGGTCTGGCTGACTTCCCAGGCTTCGTCTACGTCCAGGTCCCAATCGCGATCGGCGAGCTCTTGATCCAAGATCTCGGGCACGTGGTCATCTGGATCACGCAGCGGCTTGAGGCCCTCAACACCGGGGAAGGCGTCCGGGATCAGCAGCTCGATCTGCACATTCGGGTTCTCTTGTTTGAGCCGACGCCCAACCCCAGTCAGCACGCCGCCAGTACCGACGCCGTAGACAAAGTGCGTGATCTTGCCGCCGGTCTGCTCCCAGATCTCAGCGCCAGTCGTGTCGAAGTGGGCCTGCCAGTTGCCGTCGTTGCTGTACTGATCGCAGTAGAAGTACTTGTCGGGATCGGCCGCGACCAAGCGCCGCACGTGCCTGATCGCCTCGTCATAGCCGTCGTGGGCTGAGGTGTGCGTCACCTTCGCGCCGTGGGCCCGGAGGCGCTTGAGACGCTCCGTAGAAGCGTTGTCGGGGATCACGATCTCCACGTCGTACCCCAGCGCCCCGCCGATGACCGCGTAGGCGATGCCAGCGTTGCCCGAGGACGAATCGATGATGGTCTTGCCCTTGGTGAGCCGACCGTCAGCGATGCCCTGCGCCAACATCCGCAGCACGGGCCGATCCTTGACCGAACCGCCGGGATTGAAGCTCTCCATCTTGGCCCAGATCTCGACGCCCGGATGGCTGTCCTGCCAAGAATTGATCCGCACCAGCGGCGTATTGCCCACCAAACCCAGCGCGGGCACCTCAGAGATAAGGGGTAGCACTGCAGGGACGGGCGGGACGTGCGTGAACACCGTTGCGTTGGACAGGGCGTCGGTCATGGCAACCTCATGGCTCGGTACGCTGCCGCAATGGTCAGCGTGGGGCGGGTACAGTTCAAGCTGCGACGCGGCGTGTCAACCGAGCGGAGTCTGTGCATTTCGGGGTGAACGCGCCCCGGTGATTGCGGAGAGACAACAGGCAAAGCTCGCGCTTGATGTGGATCGGGTGGTACGCTCAGCCCTGGAGGTACGCATGGCCCATGATGACGAGCTGCTACAGATTGAAGCTGAATCAGCGTTCATCGCCGAGCAGCAGCTTGGTGTAGACCCCGGTCAGCTCGCGCAACGTCTCGCCGGCGCTCGCGCGGCCGCCATGGGTGATCGCATGGCTGATCGCTACGCCTCGGCTGGTACGCGCATGCTCGCAGATGCCGCGCCGACCCGCCTCGATACGGACCTCATCGACCGCCTCGCCGCCGTCGGCTTTCAACGGGACCAGCTGCGTAAAGTGCGTGTTCACCGTGGCCTCAAAGCCCACGCAGCCGCCGACGCGCTCGGTGCCCGCGCCTTCGCTATGGGCGACGCCGACATCTTCTTCGGCCAAGGCGAGTTCAACCCTGCCACCCGCGAGGGTCGCGCCGTCATCGCCCACGAAATCGCCCACATCGCCCCGCCAACGACCCAAGGCGGCATGCCCGCCAGCTACTCGGCAGCGTCCAGCACCCCCGTGCTCAACGAGCGCAAACGCGGTGACGAAGATGCGGCCGGCGAAGAAGCCCACGAGGAACGTGCGCGCGAAGCCGAGGCCATGGTCTACGCTCAAGAGGACGAAGGCGGCGCAAGCCCGACCCTCGCTGGCGGCAACATGCCCAACATGGAGCCGCGCGAAAGTCCGGCACCGAGCTTCACCGCGCATCACCTGGAAGCGAAAGTGATGGAGATCATCACCAAGCTCGAGCGCAGTCAGATCGAGCGCCGCGGCCTGTTCTAGGTCTCTCTCTTAGACCCAACGCAAACACGCAGACACAGGCCAAGCGGCCGCTACGGATTCGTGGCGCTGCTCGTGTGCTCGGCGAAGTGGCTATCCCACAGCTGCATCTCAGCGAAAAACAGGCGCCCCGCATCCGTCGGCTCGGCGTGGGTCAACACCGTCTCGGCGCCGTCGCGAATCTTCCCCACAATGACATCGAACCGGCGCGTCCATGAGGGCTGGGTTGACCAGGCGTGGGCGTCGTCGCGCATCCGCTCGTACAACAGCGCCACCGGTTGAAAGGCGTGTACCGCCAAGATCACCCCGTGCAGCGGCCTGGGATCGGGGCGCACCGGCGAGGAAAACAGCGGCGCGAACGCGTTATGCAACAAGGGATCGAGGTTGAACGCGGCGTTGATCTTGTTGTGCTGAAACTCGTGGATCACCGCTTCGACCATGGTCATGTCGTTGGGATGCAGGGTCATGTAGATGGCGCCAATGTACTCCTGATAGCTCGCCGATAGGTGACGCTCGGGCTCGAAGCCGACGGGCACGATCAGCGTCGCGACGAGCCGCAGCTCCTCGGCAAAGTGCGGCAGGTAGCGCGCCATCATCGCCCAACAACGCTGCAGGCTCTTGGTCCACTCCGCGGCGGTCTTATCCCCCAAAGACAGGGTGTTGCCCTGCTTGTCTGGATGGGCCTCAAAATCACTGAGGGGGTTATTGTCACTGCAGGCGAGGTACACGCCCGGCACGATCTCGTGGTACGGCCGACTCGCCCCGGCTGGCAGGTCCGCGTCCGGCAAGAGCGCCACTCGCTCCTGAGAATCGGCTGTTTCGATCTGCACGGCGCCCGGCTCAAAGTGCAGGGCCGTGACGCCAGCGCCCAATGGCAGCAGCAGGTTGAGTCGAATGGAGCGCAGGTCCCGCAGCGCTGCGGGATACGGCGCAATCCAGTGAATCCCACCGGCCGGCAGCGCGCCTTGGGCAGCGAGTTCCAACAGCACCAACGCACTGAGCTCCCGCACCCACGCCGATAGCGCTGCGTGATCGCCATTCGGCCCTTGATGACGAAGCGCACACTCGATCAACACCGAGTGGGTCGGCAGACGCAGAATTTGCGCTGCACGGCCGCGATCACGGGCAGAAAGTTGCCGCCACGCTGTCACCGCATCGACGTAGAGCTGCCGATCGTGCTCGGCCAACAGCCGCACCGGCACCGACTGAAAGGCGCGCTCTAGCCGCCGCACCCAACGAGACAGAACATGTCGCACGGTGTGGGTATCTCTGCGGGCGATGGTCAGCTCGTCGAGGGTGAGCGCCTTCTTCTGCAAGGCGGTGCGACGGCGGGTGTGGGAGCGAGTCGACATGGATCCTCAAGGCGGGCTAAACGAGCAATGAAACGGCGCACCCACACGGTTTTGGACCCGGTGGCCAACACTTCGTATCATCCCCCGACAACGAACGCCTACCCTCTCCCGCCACGACGAGGTCGACCCTGATGAATGCTCTCTCCCGGCTCCCACGCTTTCTCCTCATTTTGTCCTGCATCGCCGCCTTTGCCTGCGGGAGCGACGAGACGGGCGAGACCACACCCACCGGCGCCAAACTGAGCGGCTCGTTTTCGGCATCCGTCGATGGCTCAGACGTGACCGTGGACTACGCTGGCGGCAAGTTGGTCGCGGAGCTGGTGCACAAGATCAACACCAGCGAAAAGGGCTACGGGTGCATCACCTCGGTGTTCCTCTCGGTCGCCAAGGCCGACGGCAGCTGCGCGTTGGAGCTGACGTACCAACCCGGCGCGGGAGATGGGCTGGCGCTGTCCAAAGCCAGCTTCTTTGCCGTGGGGGGCGACAAGCAGGGCGGCATCCTGATCAACCCGATCAAGTGCGCGGGATTCCCAGGTGCAGAGGGGAACTCAGAGGTCGAGTGGACCCTCGCCGGCGGCGACAGCAACCTGTCGGTCAAGCCTGTGAAACCGGGTGAGGCGAACAAAAAGTCGGCCTCGTTGGCGGACCAAGATCTGAAGCTCAGCGGCAAAATCAAACTGAAGAAGGGCGGCAAGCTCTTCGAGCTCGATCTCAGCAGCATTCGCATCCAAGGCACGCTGACTAGCGTCGGCAGCACGCAAGTCTCCTGCGGCACGGCGAAAGGCGTCGAGGTCTGCCCCAAGGGCGTCACCTACGGCAACAAGGTGGGCACCTATGTGCGTCGGCCACTGGGTGCCTACCACTGCACAGACGACAGCATCTACGATCCGGGCGAGCTCTGTGGCAGCCCCGCGCAGGTCCTCGTGGCGTACCAGCACTGGGTCACGGAAAAGGACAACTACGGCGGTAAGGACGTGCTCGGCGGCCTGGGCAAGACCGTCACCAACACCAAAGATCTAGGGGTGATCTTCGTGGTCCTGACCGGCAAGCAAAAAGTCGTGGTGAAGAACGCGGAAGGCAAGTTCGAGGCGAGCGGCCCAGCGCCGACCCAGGCGGACTGCGCTGAGATCAAGAAGCTGTACAACCTGCCCGATAGCGTGGTCATGCTCTACGACAAGGACAAAGCGTTGACGAGCACGGAAAAAATGCCGGTGGGCGCGGGCTTCACCCCTGGTATCGCGGTGGCGTCGTCAACGGGTAAAATCGTGCAGTTGCTGCCGGACAGCGCGGGCAAGATGGACCAAGGGATGCTCGACGCGGCGATTCAAGCGGCCGTAGACGCAGAGTAGCGGTCGATTGATGCGTCGCCTTTGCAGCCAGGTCTGCGCGAAAACCGGATAAATCAGGGATTCTTGCGTCGATTGCGAATGCCGGCCGGTGCCCAGGCGTTGCACCCAGGCGCGGTGGGTCGCATGCTGCCGACCCGAAATCGCACCCTCGGAGCGTTCATGTCGCCTACTCGTTTGCTGATGTCCTGTACTGCGCTGCTGCTCGCTGCGGCGCCGGTCTCCTCTGCCCTCGCTCGCTGCTCGGTGACGCTGCGTGCCGACGGCAACACGGCGGCGATTCAGCGGGCGATGGACAAGCCAGGGCGCCGGGTTCCCGTGGTGTGCCTAAAACCGGGTATCTACAAAGGAGCCCGCCTCATCGCGACGCGGTCGGTCATCGTCAAACGGGTCGGCAAAGGGCGCGCAGTCTTCGATGCAGGCGGTCGCGGCCGCGTGCTGACGGTCATGGGAGACAAGGTCAAAGTGACGCTCGACGGGATGACCCTGACCAATGGGTCGAGCAAAGAAGGCGGCGCGGCGGCGGTGCTCGGCAACAGCACGCTCCGCATGGTCCGCAGCTGGGTGACGGCCAACCAAGCCATCCGCAAAGGCGGCGGCATCTGGGTCAAGCAGGGGCGACTGGAGTTGGTCGAGACCCGGGTCAGCGGCAATCGCTCTGGCGCCGGCGGAGCGGTGTTCATCAGCCCTGGAGCCACCGCCAAGATCGCCTCTACCCTGATCAGCGACAACAAGAACGCATCCGGCAATGACGGCCCGCTGCACGTGCGCCCCGGCGGCCGTTTGGAGCTGCTGTCGAGCACATTGGCCTACAACTCTGGCCAAGGGGTCTACGTCGTTCCAGCCGCCAAGGGCGCCAAACCGGCGACGGTGGTCATCGAATCCAGCATTCTGATGGGTACGCCCGATGCAGTCCGAGTCAGTCGCAAGGAGGCCGGGGCGCTGAGCGTTTACCGTTCGGTCTTGTACGGCGGCATCGGCTTCATCCCGCTCGACATGGACAGCAGCCGCGACCTGCCTGGCTTCAACCTGACGGACTCCGAACGCTACCGACCAACTTTCGGCTCACCGGCCATCGGCATGGGCAAGTGCAGTGACCGGGACACCAAAATCGACGTCGCTGGCAAGCGGCGCGGGCGCAACTGCACAGCAGGCGCGCTGGAGAGCACCCGGGCCGAGATTCGGAAGACGCTGAAAGACCGGAAACTCACCAAAAAAGCGAAAAAGAAGCAGGCCTGGGAGTACCCGACCGAGTAGTCGGGCAGTGGCTTACGCCAAGCCTTCCAGCATCAGCTTCTTGACTAGATTGGCGTCGACCTTGCCCTTGTGGCTCTTCATCACGAGCCCCATGCCGCGCCCCATCATCTTGGCACCCGCCAGGCCGTTATCAGCGATAACGCCAGCGACAATCGCGCGCGTCTCGTCCTCGCTGAGCAGCTGTGGCATCCAGCGCTGCAGCACGGCGATCTCCGCGGTCAGCGTCACGATGTTGTCGTCATCTTCCGGCGTACCGTTTGCGCGAAACTCATCCAGCGCTGAGCCCAGACTCTTGACGTAGCTGGCGATCACGCCGCGAATGGCCGTGTCGTCGAGTTCGCCCGCGCCCTTGGCGGTACGCGCTTCCGTCACCTTGCTGCGGGCCATGCGAATCGCGGCCAACGCCACCTTGTCGCGCGCTTTCATCGCGGCTTTCATGTGGGCTAGCAGCTCTTTTTCGATCTCGGTGCTCATGAGGGTCTCCGATACGGCAACGACCGAACCCTTGGGCCGGCGTGCACGGTCGAGGTTTGCGTGGATTTTCTGTGGCGGATCGCGGGCTATTTTCCCGCTTTCTTCGCGGCCTTTTTCGCCTTGCGGGCCTTCGCGCGTACCTTCGCAGCTTTGCGTTTCAGTGCCTTGAGCGGGGCGAACGCCTTGGTCATCCGCGTCTCCGCAGACTTGAGGCGACCGATGGCCTCACCCGCATTTGCAGGCGTCTTGGTCTTGAGCATGTGCAAAGTACGGCGCACGGCCCCTTCCGCGCTCTCCATCGGCCCGCGAACGACGCCCATGGGGATGCGGCGCAAGTCGCTGTCCCGCTTGAGCGAGTCCCATTCGCGCATCTTTCTCTCGACGGCGCGAAAACGAAACAGGATGGTGTTCAGCTTAGCGTTGGCGACGCTCATCGCCTTGATCTTCGCCTCACCACTCAGCGCTTCGGCGGCCTTCATGTCTTTCGTGGCTTCTGCGACACGACTCTCAATCGCCGGCTTGAAACCGCTGTATTTCGCGCTGAATTCCTGAGCGCTCAGCTTGTTGGCATCCCAGCTCTTCAGCTCTCCTTCAACGGACTTGCTGCATCCAGACAGGCCGGATAGCGCGAGAGAGCAGACGAGCAACAGGGCGAAACGGCGAGTCATGACGGGCTCCTATGGAACGGTTCGATGGCCTACGGGAGCACACCGGGCTGTGCCGGGTCAAGCGATGAGCGCAAGCAGCGCAACACAGAGCGACTATTGCGCGTCTTGCTCAGCCCACTGACCCAAGGTCTGCACTTCGTGGGTCCGTGCCAGGGACTCGACGGCCCGCACAAAGAGCGGCCATTTCTGACTCAGCGGGACGCGCTGATCGGGCTGCGTGCGCAGACGCGTCGGGATCTGGTCAGCCTCGTGGTCGGTCAAATCGATGGCGTGGCACTCAAAGTTGACCCAGCGGCTGCGGGCTAGCAGCGGACGCGACAGCTGCCAGCCGATCTCGCCCAGGGCGATGAGCGAGGTGCCGATAAAGGGCATGCGCACGCCGGGCAGGACACCGATGGGCAGCTCCAGCAACGCGCGGCCGGATGGCGTCCGCTCGACGTACGGTCTGCGTTCACCCAACCACACCGCTGGCGACTCTGGGATGGAGCCACTCGGCCGGCCCAAAGCGCGATAGAGCCCGATAACTGCCGCCTTTGCGCCCTGATACGGTGGGCAGGGAAAGCGTGAGCTGTCGTAGACGTGCCCGGCTTCAGCGACCCCTTCTAGGAGCGCAGGCGACAGCACATAACCGGGCGCGCGGAAGCCAACGACAGCTTGCCCCGTCGCGTCCTGCAACGCCTTACGTGCATCACCCACTTCGCTAGCGATCTCCACCGCGCTGAGCCGGCTGAGGTCGTAGGGGTGGGTCATGGAGTGGTTGCCGATCTCGTGGCCCGCGCGCACGCACTCATTGAGTACCGCCACCACATCGGGGTTGGCGAGGTCTTGGGCGACCACGAAAAATGTGCCTTTGACACCACAGCGCTCGAACAGATCGAGAAAGCGCACGACGCCGCGGGTCCACGCGGTGGCGACGGCGGTGGCTGGATCAAATCCTGTGCTGTTGCCGCTACCGCCGGCGTGACCATGAATGCGGTCGTAGAGGTACAGGCCGTCGACATCGACGTTGACCGCCGCTCGCAAGCGCTCACTCATCTGTTGCGGATACGCACAACCCACACGAGGCGCGCCATGTTCTTGAGCACATTGGGCACGCGACGAAACAGGTGGATGCTCGGCGGGCGCTTTTCGTGAATGACGATCGGAATCTCGACGACGCGCAAGTGGTAGCGCTCTGCCCGAATCACCAGCTCACTAGCGAACAGGTCTTTGTCGACCACACAGCGGTTGACCGTCTCGAGCACACGCTCCCGGTTGAACGCCTTGAGGCCGTGGGTATCAGTGCCCTTGAAGCCCAGCAGCACGCGCAGCATGCCGTTGATCACCTGCGTCGCCGTCCGCCGGAGCATTGGCCGCTGGTCGTTGGCGTCTGGGTGGGCCTTGGAACCGATCACAAAGTCGGCCTCGTCGGCGTCGAGCACCGCCAGCGCGCGCTTGTGAAAGTCGAGGTCGCAGAGATCGATCTCTTCGCAGAGGATGATCTTGCCGCGCGCCGCTTTGATGCCGCGACGAAGTGCTTTGCCGTAGTTCGGCTCTTCACTTTGCAGGGCGCGCACTTCTGGGTAGGCGCGACTGAGCTTCTCGGCGATCGCACGGGTGTCGTCTTTACTGCCGTTTTCGCTGATGAGGATCTCGAACGAGCGCCCCAACTCCAGCATCCCGGCGTGCAGTTCTTCAACCGCGCCCCAGAGGATCGCCTCTTCGTTGTAACAAGGGATAACGACGCTCAGCTCGGGGCTTTCGTCCGCTTTGGATGTCACCACAGAGGCCTCCTTTGCCGCACCCCTCAGTGTACGGGCGCGCCACCTTTGCGAATTGTGTCGGCTGCGTCAAACAATGGCGTGTTCTACGGCGAATTGCTGTGCAGCCTGACAATCGGTCGGCCGCTACAGCATGTGGCCAAGACGATCGCGCTTGGTCGCTAGGTAGCGTTGATTGTGCTCGGTCTGCGGCAGCACCAAAGAGACGCGTTCGACCACCTCGATACCCAAACGCTCCATGGCCGTGACCTTCTCGGGGTTGTTGGTCATCAAGCGCACGCGCCGAATGCCCATGGTCCGCAGCACCTGGGCTGCGGCGGCGTAATCGCGCTGATCGACCGGAAAACCAAGCTCTAAGTTGGCATCCACCGTGTCCATCCCGGCGTCTTGCAGATCGTAGGCCTTGATCTTGCCTACCAGCCCGATGCCGCGACCTTCCTGACTCAAGTAGATCAGCGCGCCGCAGGCTTCATCGTCGATGCGGCGCAGGGCCTCATGCAGCTGCACGCCGCAATCGCACCGATGGGAGTGCAGAATGTCTCCCGTCAGGCATTGGCTGTGCACGCGCACGAGCGGGGCAGTCTGGCCACAGAGCTCACCGCGAGCGAGCGCAACGTGGGCGCCGCCGTCAAGGACCGTCCGCCAAACCTGCACGCGAAAGTTGCCATCCTCAGCGGGGACTTCGCCCTCACGGACGATCTGCACCAGCTGCTCGTCGACCGAGCGGAGCAACATCACATCGCTGACGTAGACCACCGGCCAACCCCGCTCGGCAGCAAAGTCCGGCGCGTCGGCAGCGCTCAACTCACTGACACCGCTGATCACATGGGCCAAGGCAGCACCGCCCTGCTGGCCGGCGATGGCCATCAGATCGTGCGCGGCTTCAGGACCGTAGGGCCGCTTGAGGCAACCCATCTGCGCAACGCGAATCGGCATCACGTGCCCGGGACGAAGCAGATCGTCGTGGTCGGTGCTCGGATTGCACAGCGCCGCGACCGTCAAAGCGCGATCCAGGGCGCTGATCCCAGTGCTGACACCCTCAGCCGCCTCAACGCTCACGGCATAGCGCGGCGTGTCAGGGGTCGTCCGGCGGGGTGGAATCTCGGCCAGGCGGAGGGCGTCGGCCCGCGTGTCGCCAACAGTCGTGGAGATGATGCCACCTGCCGCGGAGACGAGATGGTTCATGCGATCAGCGGTCATGCCGTGACCGATCATCACCGCCCAGACCGCGCTGGAAGCGCCAGCGTCTTCGACTACGCAAGCGACCTTTCCTGCGCAGAGGGCCTGCACTGCAGCGTTGACGCGCGTGCGGACAGCTTCGATTCGTTGATGGGAGGGAGTGGCGTTCAAGGGATGCCTCCGGTGGCGCCAGGCCTGGCGCGGGGCGGATGGTCCGGATCAATGAGCCGAGAGTCAACGGTCAAGTCGCTATCAGTGGCGCTGGCCTACAAAATTGCGCGATTGACACCCGGGTTTCCGGTCGGTGACTGTACCGCCACTTGGTGCCAACCCAACCCCAAATGGCGCCTCGGAGACGACCATGAAATCGACCCGCCTCGCCGTCCTCGCTGTTGTAGCGATCGGAGGACTCAGCCAGTCTGCCTGCAACAGTTGCAACGAAGAAGCCGCGCCCAAAGCCCGCAATTCTGGGGAAAAAGCGACCGCTGCCCCAGCAACTCCAGCGGCGGCTCCCACGGCTGCGCCCCCTACCAAGGCCGTGCCCAAGGCCGAGCCAGAGGCCAAAGTCGCGTATCGCGGCCCGACATCGAACAACACGGCTGGCTACACGATCACGACCGGGTTCTCTGGCGAAAAGGGCAAGCCGGTGTCGCAGCCGAGCGCCCTGGAGACCACCACCGCGTTCGTCACCGTCCTCGGTCCGGGTGATATCCCGATGGGCGTGTTCGACACGTTCGAGGGCGCGGAGATGCACGCGTTTCTGCTCGCGCGGGACATGCGGCACGCGCACTACACGAAGACATCCGGGGCGGTGGCTGAGGGCGCAGATGCACGAAAAGTCGCGTTCGCGCCGCGGGAAGGTGGCGATCACGCGCTCGTGACGGTGTTCAAGCCGGTGGGCAAGCCCCCTCAAGCCGTGGCGACGCCCGTCGTCTTCAAGGGCGCCCTGCCGCAGATCGCAGGTCGCGGCGTCGCTGGCCTCTCCCATGCCAGCCGCATCAAGGGCGGCGATGTACGGATGAAGGTGACGCCTACGAAGCCGCACGTGGGTCAGACGATCACCCTGACGACCGAGACCTTCAACAATACGGGCGCGGCCACCGGCTCCAAACGACTGCCGTTTCTAGCGATTGTGAACGACCAGATGGGCGGCGGCGAGGTATTGACGGTCTCTGCAGCCGGCACCAGTCAGTGGACTCCAAAGACCGCCGGAACATGGCTCGTGGTCGCACCGATGAAGGACAGTGGCACGCCCGTGACGTTCAAGCTGGTCGTCGCCGAAGCCCCAGAAGCCGCAGAAGCCCCAGAAGCCCCAGCCCAGCCCGCAGCCAAGGGAGCCAAATAATGAGCAAGGACAATTTGCTAGATGAGCTGCAATGGCGCGGCCTCGTTCACCAAGTCACCGACGAAGCTGTCGCGCGGAAAGCGTTCGACGGCCAAACCGCTGCCTACATCGGCTTCGACCCCACGGGCACCAGCCTGCATGTCGGATCGCTCCTGCAGATCATGAATCTCGTCCGGCTGCAGCGTGCTGGCCATCGCGCCATCGCGCTGGTGGGCGGTGGCACAGGGCTGATCGGCGATCCCAGCGGCAAGTCGGCAGAGCGCACCCTGCTCACGAGCGAACTTGTACGCGCAAATGCGGAGGCGATCCGCAGCCAATTAGCCAGATTTCTGGACTTTGAGGGCGAAAACCCCGCGCAAATGGTCAACAACGTCGACTGGCTCGAGGGCGTCGGCTTACTGGCCTTTCTGCGGGACGTTGGCAAACACTTCAGCGTCAACGCCATGGTCCAGCGCGACTCGGTGCGCACCCGCCTCGAAGGGCGCAACCAAGGCATCTCCTACACCGAGTTCAGCTACATGCTGCTCCAGGCCTACGACTTCCTGGCGCTGTACCGAGACCACGGCTGCCAGGCGCAGCTCGGTGGCTCCGATCAGTGGGGCAACATGGTCAGTGGCTCGGACTTGATCCGGCGCGAAGGTCTGTCGGGTGACGGTGCTGCCAATGACAGGCCGCCCTTCGCTGTGACTTCGCCGCTGATCACGACGCGCGCGGGCAAGAAGTTCGGCAAGACTGAAAAGGGCGCCGTCTGGCTCGATGCGGATCGCACGTCGCCCTACGCCTTCTACCAATTCTGGCTACAGACAGAAGATGCCGACGTGGGGCCGTACCTGCGCTACTTCACCTTGCTTGGCCGCGCCGAGATCGAGGCGCTGGAGACCGCACACGACGCCGAGCCCCACAAGCGTATCGGGCAGAAAGCGCTGGCCGAGAACGTGACCGCATTCGTGCACGGCGACGAAGCGCTGGCCGATGCGATGCGGGCGACGCAGGTTCTCTTTACCGGAGACGTGCAGGGTGTGCCGGCAGCGACGCTGGAGCAGATCTTCGCCCATGTGCCCGGTGGGACCGTCTCGCGGGATGAGATGGATGCGGCGGAGTGGGGCGTGCGAACGCTGCTGGTCGGGCAAGGGCGCCCATTTGCCAGCAATGGCGAGGCCAAGAAGGCCCTCAAGGCGGGGAGTGTGCGCATCAACGGCACGCGGCTCGACGCCAACCCCAACGCCAAGTTCGACACGCTCATCGACGACCGACTTGCCGTCATTCGCGTCGGCAAAAAGCGCTACCACTTGATGCAGGTGACGTAAGAGAGCGGCGCCCGTGTGATGAAACTGCGCCCAACGCTGCTCGGCAGTGGCGTCCCCACCGTTGTCGAAGCCATCAGCGCGCGAAAAGGCTGATTGGCCGGGTAAATGAGCCCCGCAGCGCTAGGATGGGTAGGTTGAGGGGCCAGTTCGCAGGTGGTGCAGCCGATACCTTCCGAGCATGGCCAGCCCCCATGGACGCCCGCCAATGACGCGACCACGCGGGGAAGTTGACGCAGTGCGCCAAAACGTGCACTCCGAGACGGTCACAGTGCGCTCGACGAAGGGTCGATCGCCACTGCCGACTCACCAGGAGAGACGATGACCACCGAGACCGCCCGCGAGCCCCGGCTGATCAAGCGCTACGCCAATCGCAAAATGTACGATACCGAGCGGTCTTGCTACATCACGCTGGAAGAAGTCTCGCAGATGGTTCGCGCTGGCGAAGACGTCAAAGTCATCGACAATAAAACCAAAGATGACCTGACGGAAGTGACGCTGACCCAGGCCCTGCTCGACAGCAAGCGCAAGAAGCGCAGCGGCGTGTCGCTGGTCGAACTGCGCAAGATGATAGCTTCCGGCAGCGATTTCATTCAGCGCAGCATCGGTGAGCCAGTCAGCCGCGCCCAGCGCGACGCCGAGCGCACCGTCGAAAAGTGGCGCACGGAGGCCGAACGCACGGTCGATCGCGTACTGCAACGCTCCGAAGGGGAAGACGGCGAAGAGGTCGTCGTTCCCGCCCCGCCAGAAGCCACGACCCCAGAAGAAGCGGCGTTCGACAGCCGCGTGTCGGCTCTTTTTGCCCATCTGGCCGCCGATGCCCGCAAAGAGTTAGGCGCTCAGAACAAAGAACTGCGGCAACGTGTGAGCGCGCTGGAAGCGCGGATCGAGGCGCTTGAGTCCGCAGGTCAAAGCAACGGCGCGGCCAGCGACGACGCGAGCGACTAAGGCTTGAGCAATGCCTCGGTCTTGGTGAACAATTGGTGTCACACATACGTTGAGAACCCGGTGCCCCAACATCCGAATCAGGAGGACCCCATGACCCACCCCAAGTTTGTCACCGCCACGGCTGCCCTGCTGGCCTGCGCGCTGTTTGTCACCGCTGCACCATCTGTTGCCTTCGCTGACGAGGACGAGGTGCCCGGCGAGGCGTCGTTCAAAACGCCATTCGAGTTCGTAAAGTTCAGCGTCAATGGCAAGACTGAGTGGGAAAACCACGAGTACACCGGTCGTCAAAAGACCCTGGTGATCATGGGTCTGTCGCGCTCGGACGACGCAACGATCGTGCTGACGCCGCGCAATGGCGAATATCAGCCCCTGACGATCGTCATCAAACCGTCGGACTACAAGCGCAAGCGAGTCCGCAAAAATGGCCGCCGCATCGCTGTGTTTCGCTACGCAAAGCGCGTGAAATTCACCAAGATTGGTAAGGAAAAGCCCAAAGCGAAGGCCAAGGCAAAGCCCGCTCCAAAGGCGAAGAAGAAGGCTGCCAAGAAGCGCAAGTGATCCCAATAAAACCCTAGCGCCACTCATCTCAGTGGCGTGGATCAATGTTCATGAGGCGGTCGACAGCGTACGCTCTTGCGCAGGAGAGCCGCCTCAGAACTGGGCCGACCGCGCCCCCTTGCCCCGAGGGTTGTCATGTCAGATTCGATGGACCGTTTTGGTATCATCCTGCGCTTTGCTGCTGAGCGGCACCTGACCGATGTGCATTTCAAGGCCGGCCAACGCCCGCTGTATCGGCGGGCTGGGCGCCTGATTTCACGGCGCGAAGAAGCCACTTTTGACGATGTCGCCCTGACCGAGATCGCTGGCGGCCTGTTCAACGCCGAGCAAGCCCAAGCGTTCAATGAAGGGGAAGAAGTCACCACGTCCTACGGGCTGGTGGGTACCGGGCGCTTCCGTGTTCACGTCTTCCGCCAACGCGGCACCATCAGCCTGGCTGCCCGGGTGCTCCCGTCCCGCGTAGTCTCCATTCGCGAGCTGCACTTGCCCCAAGCGACGGGCAGTCTCGTCAACGCTGAAAGCGGACTGGTGCTGGTCTGCAGTGGTGGCGGCCAAGGTCGTACGTCGACGCTCGCGGCGATGATCGACGCCGTAAATACGGCCTCTCAGCTCACCCGCCACGTCGCCACCGTCGAGTCGCCAATCGAGGTCCTCTTCGAAGACAAACTCGCCTGGATTAGCCAGCGCGAAGTGGGCATCGACTGCAATAGTTACGTGGCCGGCATCAAGGGTGCGCTCAAGCAAGACCCAGATGTGCTCATGGTTGACGACGTGGGTGACCGCGATGTGTGGGATGCGGTCCTCGGCGCCGCCGAGTCTGGTTGTCTGGTCGTGGCGTGTGTGCGGGCGATGGATCTGTCGCAGATGTTCCGCTACCTCATCGGCCTCGGCGGCGAGCAAGAGGCGGGTTGGCGTAGTCGACTCGCCGGGCTGTTCCTCGGTGCGATCTCCACGAAGTTGGTACACTCCGCCGACGGCAAGGCCCGCTATCCGGCGTGTGAAGTCCTCATGGCGAACGATGTCGTCTACACACTGGTACGCGACGGTCACGATCCGGCGACCCTGTACGACGTGATGCACCAGCACCAGCCACAGGGCATGCAGACCATCGATCAGAGCCTGCACGACATGCTCAACGCGAAGGTGATCACAGGCGAGATCGCCCTCGCTCACGCCATGCGGCCGGCCGAATTGCAGAATATGCGCTCCACCGGCGCGCGCTATGAGTCGGGTCTATTTTAGCAGCGTGCGGCGTAGTTAAAATGACTGTCGCAGCACCCCGCTAGTTTTCTTCATCATTGGGGGACTAGGAGCGGCCCCTGTCGTTCACGTGTCAGCGCGGAACAGTTCGAAGTGCTGGGCCGTGATGCGGGAATCTCCGGCGCGCGTATCGCGTTGATCCAAGGTTGACGCCCCCGCCCGTCCGCTTACCTTCTCTTATCGCAGTTCATGCGCTCAAGGAGACCTACGATGCCCACCCAGCAAGACCCTCGCACTCAGACTCGCCCATGGGCTGAGCCCCAGGAGCAGCCGACCGGCGTGCCGGGTACCCGCGGCCTCGGCAACGTCGGTTCATTCGAGCACGGACGCCGCTCCGAGATGGCCGTGACCTTCATGAACCATGTCTTCGGCTGGATGGCAGGCGGATTGGCCCTGTCCGGTGCCGTCGCCTGGGTCGTGATGAGTTCTGCGGCAATATTCAGCACCGTCTCGAGCCTCTTCTTGCCCCTCGTCATCGGCGAGCTGGTGATGGTGGTCGTGCTCAGCGCGCGACTGCACAAGATGAGCGCCGCGACTGCAGGTGCCATGTTCCTGGCCTACGCCGCGCTCAACGGACTGACGCTGGGTGTCGTCGTGGCGATGTATACGGGCGCCTCGGTCGCGAGGGTGTTCTTCATCACCTCGGGCACGTTCGGCGCCATGGCTGTCATTGGCGCGACGACCAAGAAAGACCTGACGGGCATGGGCTCGTTCCTGATGATGGGGGTGATCGCCATTATCATCGCATCGGTCGTCAATCTCTTCCTAGCCTCGTCGGCGTTGGATTGGACGATTAGCGTCGTCGGCGCGCTCATCTTCGCTGGGCTGACCGCCTACGATGTGCAGAAGTTCAAGGCTGCGGGTTACATGGGGTTCGCGACCAAGCGTGAGGCCGGTCAGGGCGCGATTCGCGGTGCGCTGAACCTGTACCTCGACTTCATCAACATGTTCCTCTTCATGCTGCGCCTGTTTGGCGACCGGCGGTAAGATCCAGCGGGGCACAGCCATCCGCCCAACAAATAGAAGGGCCGCTCTCCATTGGGAGAGCGGCCCTTCGTCTTTGGCGGAAACCGCGAGCCGTTACGCGGCTATGTGGCTGATTTTGTAGGCAGATTAGGCCTTTTTACGCTTCTTGTCGTAACGCTTACGCTCGTTGTGATCGAGGTAGCGCTTGCGCAGGCGAATGCTCTTCGGTGTGACCTCGACCAGCTCGTCGTCGTCGATGAACTCCAGGCATGCCTCAAGGTTCATCTCCTTCGGTGGGGTCAAGATCAGCTTGTCATCAGCGCCGGCCGACCGGATGTTCGTCAGCTTCTTCGCCTTGCCTGGGTTGATGACCAGATCACTGTCCCGTGCGTGGATGCCGATAACCTGACCCTGGTAGATCTTGGCTGCAGCGCCAACCAACATCTGACCACGCTCCTGCAACGTAAAGAGGCTGTACGGGGTCGTTGTGCACGCCTCCAACGCGATGAGCATGCCGTTCTTACGACGACGGATCACACCGCGCCACGGTCCGTAGTGGCTGTAGTTGTGGTAGACGACGCCGGTTCCACGGGTGTCGGTCAGGAACTCAGACCGGTAACCGATGAGGCCGCGTGACGGCACGATGAACACCATCCGAGTGGTGCCGTCGCCGTTGACTCGCATGTCCTGCATCTCGCCGCCGCGCTTGGCGAGCTTGTCGATGACGGCGCCCGAGAATTCATCACCGCATTCAGCGACGACGTCCTCGTAGGGCTCAAGCACCGCACCCGACTCGTCCTTACGCGTGATCAC
Organism: Myxococcales bacterium; assembly: GCA_023954815.1. Lineage (GTDB taxonomy): Bacteria > Myxococcota_A > UBA9042 > UBA9042 > UBA9042 > UBA9042. The sequence goes on from JAGSHB010000007.1 coordinate 39,066, forward strand.
GCTGGGCGAACCGACCTGCAGCTCGAACCCCTCGCGGCGCATGGTCTCAATGAGCACCGACAGGCTCATGGTGCCGCGGCCTTTGACGCGCAGGACCTCGGGGCGCTCCGTCTCTTCGACGACGAGGCTGACGTTGTGCTCCAGCTCGCGATCGAGACGCTGCCGGATGTTACGACTGGTCACGAACTTGCCTTCCAGACCGGAAAACGGCGAGTCGTTGACCATGAACTCCATGCTCAAGGTGGGCTCATCGATCGGAATGGAATCCAAGGGATCGAGGTGGCCTTCTGCGCAGAGCGTCTCACCGACGGTCACATCACCGACACCGGCCAAGGCGACCACGTCACCGGCGATGGCCGAATCGATGTCGACGCGGTCGGTGCCCAAGAAGCCCATGAGCTTGCTGACACGGAAGCTCTCGGTGGAGCCGTCGACGCGAATCTGCACCAGGCGATCACCTTTGGCGATTGTGCCGCGGTAGATCCGGCCGATGGCGATACGGCCGACAAAGTCATCGCGATCGAGGGTCGCGACCTGCAGCTGCAGCGGGCCCTCGATGTCAAAATCGCAGGCTGGGACGTGCTCAAGCACCAGATCCATCAGCGGCGACAGGTCTTTCGGCTCGTCGTCCGGCTCATGCATCGCATAACCATCACGACCGCTGGCGTAAATGACCGGGAACTCCAGCTGATCTTCGTTGGCGTCCAGGTTCACGAACAGGTCGAAGACGTCATCGAGCACGCGATCGAGATCGCGGTCTGGGCGGTCGACCTTGTTGATGACCACGATCGGCTTGAGACCGAGCGCCAGGCTCTTGCGCAGCACAAAGCGCGTCTGCGGCATCGGGCCCTCGGCGGCGTCGACGAGCAACAGCACGCAATCAACCATGCGGAGGATGCGCTCCACTTCAGCACCGAAGTCGGCGTGGCCCGGGGTGTCGACGATATTGACGACGTTGCCCTTGTAGTGAACCGCCGTGTTCTTCGACAGAATCGTGATCCCGCGCTCGCGCTCAAGGTCGTTGCTGTCCATGACCCGCTCGTGAGCGAGGCCTGATCTGCCGACTGCGCCACACTGCTTGAGCACCTCGTCGATGAGGGTGGTCTTGCCGTGATCGACGTGGGCGATGATTCCGATATTGCGGACGCGCTGCATGAGCGGACCCCTTTTCTGCGGCGCGGAGGCCGTGCTGACAAGAGGAGCCAGAAGGCTCCGTGAAAAAAATGGCGGGAAGGTTGTGCGGACTGAGTCACCCGCAGCGATGCGCTGGTGACACTACCCTTCTGAGCAGACACATTGCCGCGGGACGCGACGACGGTGATCCCGGCAGCGCTCGCGGCCAACGCGACACTGACCGATGAGTGCGGCTACCTCAGGGTAGGCGCGGCCGTAGGCGCAGAGATCTTCGGAGAGGTGGCAACTCTCCACACTGCGACCACACATTTCGTGACAGAAGTCCAAGGCGTCATCTTTCGAGGCGACTGAACTGATTTGGTAACCAAGCTGAAGTTGGCGGCTCGTAGCGACCTGAATCGCTACGCGATCCTTTTCGTCGACGCCCATGAGGCCGTCGATCCGCTGATCGGGTGCACTGCAAGCGCCAATGGCGCAAACCCCCACTAACAACAAGGCGATGACGAGTAGTCGACTCATGAAAATGCCGCGCTTCCGCGTCTCCTGCTTGGTCAAGTGCCGACCGCCAACGTCGTGGCGTAGGCGGAGCGTCTACCTGTGTAGGTCGCCAGTGTAAAGGCCGGGGTGACCCATAGCAAGGCGACGCGGGCGCAGTATCCCGATGACGGAGCGTTCGCTTTTATCAGTGATGTCCCACCCATGCCGTGAGCATCCGTCATCGCCTGGACACTGGCCCACCATTGCACACAGACTCTGCCCTGCCGTCGCCTGGGCAGCAGCGCCCCGGCGGTCCCCCCCTATTAGCTGAGAACCGCCGTGACCGATTCTGCCCGCAAGCCTCGGACCCTGGTTACCCTCTTTGAAGCGACCACTACGCAACATGCCGGTCGAGGTTTGTTGCGCAGCCGCCCTGCGGATGTTTGGCAACGTGAGACGGGCAGCGAGTGGCGCACACGCGCCTGCACGTGGGCCCGAGGGCTGATGGCACAGGGGCTGCAACCCGGTGAGCGAGTTCTGGTATTGGCGGAGACATCACCGCAATGGTGCATGGCCGAGGCCGCGATCCTCATCGCCGGTGGCGTCGTTGTGCCCGTATATAATAGCCACCTCCCCGAGGATATCGCCTGGGTTGCCGGTGACTGTGACGCGCGTTTTGTGATCGCCCACTGCCCCTTCCAGGTGGAAAAGCTGGTTCGTGTTCGGGACCGCATGCCGGCGGTGAAGCGGGTCTACTACTTCCACGCCACGGGTCGCCGCACCCTGCCCGACCGTGATGGTCGCCGGGAGCTGACCATCGACGTGGTCGTTCCGCCGTCGGATGAGTGGGTGCGGCCGATCAGCGAGCTAAAAGCCGAGAAAACCAGCGTAGAAGCCATGCGGGACCGGTCCGCGGCCATCACGCCGGAGACCCCCTGCACCTTTGTCTACACCTCGGGAACGACGGGTCGGCCGAAGGGGGTCGTGCTGACCCACGGCGCCTTCGTGGCCGAGATCGAAGCCGCCACCGGTGCCTTGGCGATCGGTGAGCGTGATGCCCTGCTGCTGGGTCTCCCCTTGGCCCACATCCTCGCTCGCGTGGTGGCGTGGGTGGCGATTGCAGTGGGCGCGGAGCTGATCTTCCCGCGCAGCCATCGGACCCTCGCTGAAGACGTCAAAGCGACCCAGCCCACGATCATTCCGGCGGTTCCCCAACTTCTTGAAGATGTGCAAGCCGCCGTTATCAGCGAAGCGGCGAGCGCAGGGCGCATCCAACGGCGTGTTTTCAACCGTGCTGTGCGCGTGGGGCTCCAAGTGAGTCAGCTGCGTCAACAGGGTCAGGAGCCGGCGGGACTGCTGGCGGCGCGTCATGCGGTGGCCAAGAAGGTCGTGCTCGACAGTCTGCAACAGCGGCTGGGCGGGCGCGTGCGCTTTCTCATTAGCGGCGGTGCGCCCTTAGCCCGCGATCTGGCCGAGTGGTTTCATGCCTTTGGTCTGTTGGTGCTCGAGGGTTATGGCCTGACCGAGACCTGCGCGGCGGTGACGGTCAATCGCGTCGATCGCTATAAGTTCGGTACCGTCGGCCTGCCGCTCGATGGCGTCGAAGTCGCGCTGGCCAAAGACGGCGAGGTCTTCATTCGCAGCCCCGGGCTCATGAGCGGCTATCACGGCAGGCCAGATGAGACAGCAGAAGTACTCGACAAGGACGGCTGGCTGCATACGGGCGACATCGGCGAGATCGACAGCGACGGCTACCTGCGCATCACCGATCGAAAAAAGGACATCATCGTCACGGCAGGCGGCAAAAACATCGCGCCACAGAACATCGAGGCCCATCTCAAGGGCGATCCACTCATCGGCCAGGCCATGGTCTATGGCGACAGGCGGCGCTTTCTCACCGCGCTGCTGACCCTGGACGAACCGGAGCTCAAGCGGTGGTGCGCCGCGGAAGATGTGCCGTACACCACCTATGCCGAGGTCTGCCAGCGGCCTGAGGTCTACCGGCGAATTGAAGCCGTGGTGCAAGAGCGCAATCGGCGGCTGGCGAGCTACGAGACCATCCGTAAATTTGCGGTCCTCGATCGGCAGTTCGCGCTCCATGAAGGCGACCTGACCCCAACTGGGAAGGTCCGCCGCAAGCAGGTGACGCGGCGTTATCGCACGCTGCTGGATGCGTTTTACTCCGAGGCGTTCTAGCCAACACGCGTCTTTCATTGGGGCGCTAGCGACGGAGCGGCGGCTCGCGTATACATCCGCTCCGAGGAGGTCTGTGCATGCCCATCGCTCCCCCAGTTTCTGAGCCACATCCCAAGACGCTCATCTGCCTACCGACCTACAATGAGGCGGAGAACCTGCCGTTGATGGTCACCGCTATCTTCGACGTCGTGCCGGCGGTCCACATCTTGGTGATCGACGACAACAGCCCGGACGGTACCGGCGCCATCGCCGACGAATTGGCTTCGACAGACGAGCGCATCCATGTGCTGCATCGAACCGCAAAGGAAGGACTCGGCAGAGCCTACATAGCCGGGTTCAAGTGGGCGCTTGAGCGTGACTATGCGCTGATCTTCGAGATGGACTGCGACTTCTCTCATCAGCCGAAATACTTGCCGGAATTCATCAAAAAGACTGAATCTGCGGACGTTGTGCTCGGATCGCGCTACATCCCAGGCGGCGGCACAGAGGACTGGGGCGCGAGCCGCAAGCTCATCAGCCGCGGTGGTAATGTCTACGCCCAGGCGATCTTGGGCCTGCCGTACAAAGACCTGACAGGCGGCTTCAAGTGCTTCCGGCGCGAAGTGCTGGAGGCCTTGCCCCTCGATGACATTTTCGGCGGCGGTTACGTCTTTCAGATCGAGTTGACCTACCGCAGCGTGAAGCTCGGCTTCAAGATCGGCGAAGTCGCCATCGTCTTTCCAGATCGCACACGCGGCGAGTCGAAGATGGATAAATCGATCGTCCTGGAGGCAGTCCGCAACGTGTGGAAGTTGCGCCTGCGGGTGCACTAATTGGCTCCGATTGGCCTGCAATCGTCGTCATCGCGCCGGTTGTTGTTGGCTCAGAAGAGGCGACCCCCTACACTCCGGGCCCGCGGTGCCAGCCGCTACCAAATCTGACCCCGCGCCGACCCACCCTGGCGCCCAACAGTGAGAACGCAACACCATGGATATCAACGCACTGCTCGGCAAAGGCAGCGAGTTCGAGGGCAAGCTGACCTTCGAAGGCACAGTTCGCATCGACGGACGTTTCACCGGCGAGATCTTCAGCGATGGCCATCTCGTCGTCGGCGATGGTGCCCAGGTTCAGGCTGAGATTCGCGTGGCCAACGTCACAGTCTACGGAACGATCAACGGCAACATCCATGCGTCTGAGAGCGTCGAGCTCCACGCGCCGGCCTCCCTGCGCGGCAACATCACGTCGCCGGCGCTACACATCGACAAGGGTGTGTTCTTTGAGGGCGCCTGCCAGATGTCCTCCCGTTCAGGCGCGGGAGCGCCGGCTCCAGCGCCACAGGCTCCGCCGCCCAAGCCATCGGTTCGTGAGAGCCAGCCGCTGCCGTCCCCTGCGAGCCGCTCCAAGATCAGCGGCTTGTTCCAGGGCGACGCGCCCGGCCGTGCGCCGGATCTGAAACACAAGTTCTAGTAATCCGTCCCTACGAGCGTAGATAGCTGTACCGCAACGACGACTCAGGCACGTCCTCCCCTGCAATCGGCACGGGCGGACGAGGCGGCTGACTGCTCGGTCGCCGCGTGGCCAGAAAGTCGATCGGTCACCGCGAGGAATTGATGACCCAGCACTTTCTCTGCATGGCTGATCTCAGCCCCGCCAAAGCGGCCGACCTGCTCTCCTTAGCCCATCAGATCAAGCGCGATCCCAATGCCTACCGGCAGGTCCTCGCCGGTCAGACGCTGGGCATGATCTTTCAGAAGCGGTCAACGCGGACACGTGTCAGCTTCGAGGTGGGCATGTACCAGCTCGGCGGCCACGCGCTGTTCCTGTCGTCGCAGGACATCCAGATCGGTCGCGGTGAGACCATCGCCGATACAGCGCAGGTGCTCAGTCGCTATGTCGACGGCATCATGGCGCGGGTCTTTGGTCACGACGTGCTCGAACAGCTCGCCGCGCACGGCTCGATTCCAGTGATCAACGGCCTCAGTGACCTCCTGCACCCCTGCCAGACGCTGGCCGACGCCCTGACCCTGGCTGAGAAGTGGTCACCAGCGGGTAGCTTCGACCCCGGCGTGCTCAAGGGCCGCAAGCTGGTGTACGTCGGCGACGGCAACAACATGGCGCACAGCCTGCTCTACACCGGCGCAGTATTCGGTATGGACGTGACGATCGTGGCGCCGCGCGGCTATTGGCCCGACCTCGGCGTCATGGATAGCGCGCGGAAAGTCGCGGCCGAGACGGGTGCCACCTTGGAAGTCACCGCCGATACGATCGGCGGCGTTCGCGGTGCAGACTGTATCTACACGGACGTCTGGGCATCCATGGGCCAAGAGGAAGAGGCGGCCAAGCGCCTCGCTGATTTCGCGGGCTTCCAGGTCGACGCGCAGATGATGGCGCGGGCCAATGACGATGCGGTGTTCATGCACTGTCTCCCGGCCCACCGCGGCGAGGAAGTCAGTGCCGAGGTCTGTGACGGGCCGCAGTCCATCATCTTCGACGAAGCTGAAAATCGGCTCCACGCGCAGAAGGCGGTTCTCGTTGATCTGATGAAGCGAGACTAGGGTTTGTACAGCACACCATCCGGCCCGGACACCAGCTCTCCATTAGAGCCAAAGCGAAGCTACAACCCCGTATTTCCTAGATTATTGCTCGGCCTCGGCTTGGTGATGACAATCGGTTCGGGCGCCTGCAACCGCCCGGTTTCCGAGCCCGCCGCCCACAAGACTGCGGTGGGTCCAGCCGCTGATCAGGCCGCGACTGCTCCGAAGGCGCCTGGACAAAGCGCTGCCAAGGTCAACCTTGGGACGGTCGACGACACCCCGATTCCCCTCGCGTGGATGCAGGCTCGCCTCCGTCAGTCCGAACCCGATCTCTCCAAGGATGAAGCGGTCGCCATCGCCTTGCTCGCTGCCGCCGCGGACATCATTTGTCTGCGGGAGTTCAAAGTGCTGGGGCTCGAGGCCAATCCGGGTGAGTCTCCACAGGGCGCCGTCGATCGCCTGCTGGCAGGCACGTGGCCGGCGACACCTGCGTGCCGTGTCGACCCCGCCGATTTAAAGTTGGCGTACCTGGGGCAACCGGGGAAGTGGCGCCACCCGACGTCATTGACCCTCTGGGAGGTTCAGCTCGCCTGTTGCGACGATTGCGACACGCGACAGACCTGCGAGGCGGGGCTCGCTGACGCTGCAAAATTACTACATTCCAGGCTCAAGAAGGCCCTCCCGCCGCCGCTAGCGGTAACCCAAGCGGCGCTGGCTGACAGCCCGGCCGTGGCCGCGCACGTACCTGCTTTTGAGCGGACGGTGGCCAGCGCCTCGGGGCCGATCAAGCCCAAAATGATGCGCTACACGGCGTTCGCCCGGGAGCTGGCGTTCCGCAAGTTGGCGTTCCGGCGGGCCGATCCACGGGTCGAGCAAGCCACGTTGCCGCTGCCCATCGGCGGGCTGACCGAACCGATTCCTACAGGTACCGGCTGGACGATCGCAATGGTGGTCGGTCACGAACCGCCGCTGGCGGGCGGGCTGTCTTCGCCCAAGACACGGCGAGCTTTGCGCGCGCACGTCTGCGCTGAGCAAGCCGTGGGTCAGCGCGCAGCCTATCGCGAACGCATGCTATCCAAGTCGATTTTGAAGTGGGACAAAGCTGAGATCGCGCGTCTGTTTGGCGACGGGGTAGTCGCCCTGCTGCCCACGCCACGGCGGCGGCCGAGGCCAGTGGTTCCGCACTAAATGGACGGGCCGCTCGCATGACGACCTAGATAAAACGGCGGGCGGAATACGGGCCCGCGCTCTCCCCATGCAGCATCACATCGGCGAGGACCTTCGCAACGCGAAACGCCTGCCCGATGCCGTGACCGGTGAACCCACCCATAAAATAGACCTGTGGATGCTGCGGCAAACTGCCGACCATCGGCTGCCCATCTGCCGAAAACCCCATGATTCCGGCCCATCTGTAGTCTACGCGGGCTTTTTCAAGCGAGGCGAAGTGGCGCCGCAGGAAGGCTTCAAGGGCCGCGTGGATCTCCGGGTTCGGCGTATCAGCGACGCCCACTTCCGCCTCTTTGGCGAGCTGCCGAAAGCCTCCGATGAGCACCCGGCCATCGGGTAGCTGGCGAAAGTAGTCCAGTACGTGATTGCAGTAGCACGGCGCCGCCATCATCGGCGCCACCGGCTCGGTCACCAAGATCTGACCGCGGGTCGGGTAGATCTTGTCGGCAAACCACGGATGCAGCTGCGCAGACAGGCCGTTGGTCGCCATCACCACAAAACTCGCCCGAAAGACGGCCCGCTGGGTGTGCACCCGCACGACGTCGCCCGTGGGCTCCAGCCGATGCACCTCGTGGTGGCTGTAAACAGACGCCCCGCTGAGCTGCGCGATGCCTCGAACCAGCTTGACCGGATGACACTCGCCGTCATCGTGAAAAAGCGCGCCGCCAAAGAAACCGCGCGCGCCCAATTTGTCTGCGATGTGGGCCTGATCGACCAATGACACAGCAATCCCCCGCTGCTGCATCATCTCGGCTGATTCTTCGAGCTCCCGCATCTCGTGTTCACTACCCGCGAGCGAGTAGGTTCCCTGCTGCCGAAAATCGCAGTCCACGCCGCCGTCAGCAACGATGTAGTCGCGAATCATGGCGAGGTTTTCTTGGCTGTGCTGCCACAAGGTGTGAGCCAGATCTTCACCCAAACGGCCGACTTGGCGGGTGTAGTGCTCCACCGATCCGCAGGTGATGAAGCCCGCGTTTCTGCCTGACGCACCCGCCGCAATATCGCCCTTGTCGACGATCGCGATGGACAGGCCACTGTCTTTGAGCCACCAGGCCAAGCTCGTGCCAGAGATGCCCGCACCGATGATCAAGACATCCACTTCGACGTCCGCACCCGCTGGTTTGTGGGCGGTGTGGGTCTCATCGAGCCAAACGGAGATACTCATGACTCAGCCTCCTGACTGCCGGTCGAGCCGGTCAGCGCAAGGAACATCTCGATCGCCGTACAATGACACGGGCGCCCGTCGCGGACGCAGTCGTAGTCCACGTCGACCCAATAGTCGGCAAACTCGCGGACGGGCTCAAACCCAAGGCGAGACAGGTAGCGAAAAGAGGAGTTGTTTGGGGATTCCTTCCAGCAGTGGGTCACAACGCCGCGCGCACCGAGGCGCTGTAGATTGCCCAACGCCGCAGTGGCCATCGCCCTACCCACGCCCTGCCGTTGAACGACGGGGTCAACGTAGGCCGTCTGAAAATAGCCGCATGCATCGAGCTCGATTGGCCACAGCTCCGGCGACAACCCGCGGCCGCGACCGTGCTGCCAGCGCCCCGGGGGCAAACTAAATCGAAAGCCGACAATCTCGCCGCTGCGAACGGCGACGTGGGAGCAGACGACGCTGCCAACAGTGGATCTGCTGAGCATGTCGCTGACGGCGTCGGCATCGTAGTAGCCAGCACCCACGAGGCGGTCAGCCAACGTCACCACAGCGGCGACATCACTGCCGCGCATCGCTCGAACAGTCACCGCCAGCTCAAGTGCACTCATGGGGTGCTCCAGGGTGATTTCTGCAGCCAGTATTCAAAGCGATTTGAGCGCTTAGGCCCTGACACGCTCGACTTTATGAACGAATTGCAGCTTCTTCAGGCCGCGGATCACCGACGCCAGTTGATCGGCGTTCTTGACCTCGACTTCGAACTCATTGACCGCCCGGCGGCTGTTCACCGCACGGCAGTTGGCCTGCAGGATGTTGACGCCAGATTCGCGGAAGCGCTGGGTCATCTCCGCCAACATGCCGGGACTATTGCCGGTGTGCACGCGAACGGTCACCGGAGCGACCTCGTCCTCGGCGCCGTCACTCCAGCCCACATCGATGCGGCGCAGCGGATCGGCGTCCCGGGCCCGTGGGCACCTGTACTGGTGGACGGTGATACCGCGACCACGGGTCACAAAGCCGATGATGTCGTCCCCTGGCACGGGTGTGCAGCAACGACCGAGACGCACGACCACGTCGTTGATGCCTGCCACGACCACAGTCGCAGGCCCCGAGCCACGCATCTTCTTGGCACGCCGCGGTGAGGGCGGCGGCGGGGGCTGGGGTTCGCCTTCTTCTTCGGTCGGCAGGAGCCAGCGCACGACTTCGTCCGCCGCAATTTTGCCGTACCCGACCTGAATCTGGAGCTCTTCGAAGGTCTGCGTGCGAAAACGAGACAGCATCTTGGCGAAGTTCTCGTGCTTTTCAGCCCGCGTCAGCGAGTAGCCACCCCGGCGGAACGCCTTTTCGAGCAGATCACGACCGATATCCAGGGCGCGCGAACGCTGCTCTTGCCGGATGTAGTTTCTGATCTTGGTCTTGGCCCGGGCCGTCTTCACGAAATCGAGCCAGCCGCGACTCGGGCGTGAATCGGCGCGGGTCATGATCTCGACGACGTCGCCGTTGCGCAGCTCGGTGTTCAGCGTGGTGATGCGGCCATTGACCTTGGCACCCAGGGCCGTCTCGCCGACGCGCGTGTGAACCGCGTAGGCAAAATCGACCGGTGTCGCACCGCGGGGAAAGACCTTGAGCTCACCCGCAGGCGTGAAGGTGTAGACCTCGTCGTTGAAGAGATCGACCTTCATGTTGTCGAGGAATTCGTCGTTGTCGGAGACGCCCGCGTTCCACTCCAGCAGCTGCTTGAGCCAGGTAAAACGCTCCTCGTCTTTGGGCGAGATCGCCTTGCCCGCTTCTTTGTAGCGCCAGTGAGCCGCGACCCCATTTTCGGCGATGCGGTGCATCTCTTTGGTCCGGATCTGAATCTCGATCTGCTGGCCAGCGGGCCCCATGACCGTCGTGTGAAGGCTTTGGTAGTTATTGGCCTTCGAAAGCGCGATGTAGTCCTTAAAACGCCCCGGAATCGGCGTGAACTTACTGTGCACCACGCCGAGCGCTCGGTAGCACTGCTCGACGCTGTCGGTCAGCACGCGAAACCCCTGCGCGTCGTAGATCTGAGCGTAGGGCAGGTTCTGCCGCTTCATCTTCCGATAGATGCCGTACAGGTGCTTCGGCCGGCCACTGAGCGCCACATCATCGAGCCCCGCCGCCGACAGGGAGGTGCGAATCAGCGCCACCACCCGTTTGACGTAGGCTTCGCGCTCGGTGCGCCGCTGCCCCACATCCGCCTTGAGAGACGTATAATCGTCCGGGTAAAGGTAGCGGAAACAGAGATCTTCGAGCTGGGACTTCATCCAGCCCATGCCGAGGCGGTTCGCCAAGGGCGCGTAGATCTCCAGTGTCTCCAGCGCGATGCGCTGCTGCTTGTCGGGCCGCATGGCTTCGAGCGTCGACATGTTGTGCAGCCGATCGCACAGCTTGATCAGCAAAACACGGATGTCTTTGCTCATCGCGATCAACATTTTACGAAAATTCTCAGCTTGCTTGTGTTCGGTGCGGGAGAACGGGATTTTGTCGAGCTTGGTCACGCCTTCGACGATGTGCGCGATGTCCTCGGAAAACAGCGCCGTGATGTCCGCCGTTGTGACCGGCGTATCTTCCACCACATCGTGCAGCAGCCCGGCGCAAATGCTGGCCTCGTCGAGGCGCATACGCATGATCAACTGGGCCACAGCGACCGGATGCATGTAGTACGGCGCGCCGGATTTGCGACGCTGCCCGTGGTGGTGCGCAGCCCCGTACAACCAAGCCTTCTTGAGCAGTTCTCCTTCGGCAGACGGTAAATAGGTGCGCATCTGAGCGACGAGCTCGTCGGCCGTCGGCACGTTCCATTGAGCCAGTTCGGCCAGGGCTTCTTCGAGATTGGGGAGCGGCGTGCTGGGGGGCGTCATGCGATAGGCTGGCTCCACGCGGTGAAAACGCGCTGGGGTACTGTACGCAGCGTCCACCATTTGCACACCATCTAAGAACAAAATTTGCGCTCTCGGGAACACTTTTGTTACCGCGTGGGGTTAGGTCAGGAGGTCGGCACGCGCGTGACCGGCTTGCATCCCATCAGGGGCGCTGTCACGATTCGCCGCGCAATCAGGCGCCCAGGGCACGACAGCCAGGGTCCTCAGATAGCAAGCAGATCACTGTCGAAACGGACGATACACCGACGGCGCGCCCACCCTGGGTGTTTGATCTGAAACCTACCTCGCCCCTGACGACTCGCTCGGGGCCACGAGGAACCCGCCCCTCCACAGAGGACAAACGATGGTCGAGCAGCTAGCCCATATTCTCAATCAGCTCGGAGCCGAGTGGGTGCTTTGGACCCTGATCGTGCTGAGTGTGATCTCGGTCGCCATTGTGATCGAGCGCATCTTGTTCATGCAGCGCAACCGCGTGCCGGTGGCGGAGCTGCAGCCGCGCCTGCTGAGTGCCTTGGGCGAGGGCAAGGACGCCGCCGAGAAGGTGTTGGCGCCCCACTCCGGCATGGAAGCGCAGGTGGCGCTCGCCGGTGTGCGCGAGATGGATCGCGGCCCTGCTGCGGTTGAGGAGTTGATGGCGGCGAGCATGGCTGTCGAGCGGCTCAGATACGACAAATTCCTTGGTTTTCTGGGGTCTTTGGGTGCAAACGCGCCATTCATTGGCCTGCTCGGCACGGTGATCGGCATCATGGGCGCGTTCGCTGATCTGCAGACGACCATGGGCGGAGAGGGCGGCGACGCCAACCGGACCCAAGCGATCATGGGCAGCATCTCGGAGGCGCTCGTTGCGACCGCTGTGGGTCTGTTCGTCGCCATTCCGGCGGTCTGGGCCTACAACCAGTTCAAAGGTCGCATCAAGCATGTTCAGGGCAACGCCACGGCGCTCGGTGCGGTCGTGCTCGCCCACGTGAAGACGGAAGATCAAGACTGACCGCCTCATCCAGGAACTGACCCCACTTTCTCGGAGCACACCATGGCTGCAAAGCTCGGCGGCGGTGACGACGACGCCATCACCGACATCAACGTGACGCCGCTGGTCGACATCATGTTGGTGCTCTTGATCATTTTCATGCTGACCAGTGAAGCGGTCACCAAGAAGGTGAAGAATCCAGCGATCGATGTGGACTTGCCGACCGCGGCTTCGGGGGAAGACAAACCCGAGGAGCCGCTGAGTGTGGTGATCAACAAAGAGGGCGCGCTGTTTCTCAACGGCAAGGAACTCAAAGAGGCGGACTTGCGCGCCAAAGTGAAGGCGCGGGTCTTGTTGCGCGGCAAGGCCAAAGTCGAAGCGGTGCTCAGCGCGGACAAGGGGCTGTCCCACGGCCGTGTGGTTCGTCTCATCGATATGCTGCGTGTGCTTGGGGTCCAGAACGTCGCGATTAATACGAAAGAACAGGAAATTCAGTAGCGCTGGAGCCTCCGCAATCGCTACGGTCGATTTCTTCGGCAACGCCCACCTTGACGAGGTCGCTCATCGCCACTGACTCCCCGCTGTTTGATCGCGATCTCATCGTCGGCCTCGGTCTGGCGCTGGTGCTGCATATTGCGCTCGGGTGGTGGGGCGCGCAGCTCGACATCAGCCATCCTGAGACCAAGGAAAAAGAGCGGACTGTGGCGCGCGCGGTCTATCAAGACGTCAAGTTGCCCCCGCCGCCGCCGCCGCCTCCCCCGCCGCCGCCGCCGCCGCCCAAGCCGGAGCCGAAGCCCGAGCCCGTGGTGAAGAAGGAGGCGCCGAAGCCGCCCAAAAAGCGCGGCCAGCCCAAGCGCAAGAAGAAAAAGCGCAAGAAGAAACAGAAAAAGCCGAAGACCAACGAGCCGGCGCCCTTGGTGCTGTCGAAGACCTATGGGGCCACCGGCGGCGACAGTGGCGTCGTGGTGCAGACAGGCGACGACGACATGTTTGGCGATCCCGCGATCGAGGCCAACGAAAACAACACCCGGCCGCGCGGCGACGATGATGACGCCCCCAAGACCGCATCCCCCGGCCCGACCGGTGACGGCAAGAAGAAAGAGCACAAGGTCGTCATCGTGCACGCCCGACCTAAGACGCGCTGCAAAGTGGACTGGCCCAAGGGCGCGCCAGCGTCGCGGCGGATCGTTGAAGTGACCATGCTGTTGCGGATTTCTAAGAGCGGAAAAGTCACTCCCAAACGCATCCTCAAGGGGGCGGGAGAGCCCTTCGATAGCGCAGCTAAAACGGCGCTGAGACGCTGTAAATTCAAGCCAGGCACCCGAGACGGCAAACCATTTGCCGATCGCGTACCCTTCATCGTGGAGTTTCGGCCCGGGAGCGGTACATGAGCCGGAGAGCGCTGCAGAATATCGGGCGATTGGTCCTGGGCTGCGCGCTTGCACTGTCGCTTGGATGTCAGCAGCCCTACGACCCGCCGTCGCTCATCAACAAGCTGCGCGTGGTGGCGGTCAACGCTCAGCCGCCAGTCCTAACCACGGCGCCTACGACGCTGCGGCCCTTGGTCATCGGCAATGATCCAGAGCAGGGCCTGTGCTACGCATGGTCTCTGTGCCTGTTCGCGGTGAGTCAGAACGGCAACTACGTCTGTGTCGACCCGGAGCTTGAGGTCGGGCTGGGCAACGAACCGACGGCGAAAGTCGCGTTGGTGGATGCGCTGACGCTGCTGCCCAAGATTCCCGGTGTGTTTGAGAAGTTGAAGATCGAGTTACCCAAGGGGCTCGGTCTGCCCGACCCCAGCGACGCGAACAAACAACCGAGCCTCGAGGATTTGAGCGGTTTGGAGATCTTCGTTCGTTTCAAGGTGGCCGAAGACGGTGCAGCGGCCTGCCCGACAGACACCGCCAAGTGGCTTGATCAACCTTGCGCCGACCGGACGACGTGTCTGGCGGGTTACAAGCGGATCGCCATCGCCACGGCCGACAAGGACAAGCATACGAACCCCGAGCTCACCGGGTTGGAGCTCGATGGCGTGCTGTGGCCAGCCGATGTGACCCCGACGGTGCGCTGCTACGGTGGCGACGACGGGTACGGCCAGTCTGGATCAGGCGCGGTGCCGATGAAGCCTGTCTGGAGCCCTGAAAGTATCGAGGTCATCGGGCCGAATCCGGACCCCACAAAGACGGAGCCACTAGAGGAGGGCATGCTCTTTTCGTGGCTGTCGACCGAAGGCGGCTGGGACAAACAACGCTCCTACGACGATGTGCCCGAAAACGATTTCTATCCACCTGACTACGACGGAGAGCCCACTCGCCGGGTGCGGATTTGGGTGGTGTTGCGAGATGGCCGAAACGGCACCGTCTGGACCACGCGACAGGTGGACGTCAGCGCCTCGGCACCGGCGACTGGCCATCCGCTTTGTCGCGAAAAGGCCGATTTACCGGGCTGTTCCGACCTCAAGTAGCTTCTGGGCTGGTCGCAGTGCGGTCTCGGCGCGGTCTCGGCGCGGTCCCATGGGAGTCCCATGGGATGAGAGTTGGACCCACGGCCATCCCATAACTAGCGATCATCATTGTCGTCATGCGCTGGCATGGACGCTGCACAGTCATGGGCCGAACCACGCTGGAGGCCCCCATGAGACGACACGACCCACAATCCGCATCAGCCAATCGCCACTCCCTCAGCACGCGTCGTCGCTTGGGAGCGCCACCTGACACACATGTCGGCGGGCAACCCAGACCCGCCATCGGGCCGTCGCACGCACTGCTGCTCTTGATCGTTGTGATGATGGGAGCATGGGCGACGCCCAGGGCAGGCCTCGCCCAGGCGAGGAGTCCTCGGGCGCATTGTATCGTGCCAACAGTGGACCGCGCCCGCATCACCCGGGCGCTGAGCCGCGTCGCTCGCCGACCGAAAGCCAATCACCCATCCAGACTGTGGGCGCTGCTGCCGACGAAGGTCGCGGCATCGGGGCGGCAGATGATCAACTCGGGTGCGGGCGTGTATCTGGGCGAGCTGTCGCAGACGGAGCGATGGCTCATCGGCGACCGCCGCGGCTGGAGCGTGCGGGTGACGTGGGATCTCAGGCAACTCTGGCAAAGCAACCGCCGGCCGCGACCGAGCAAGCTTAGTCATATTCTACGGACGGACCACATCGCAGAGCGCGTCGCAAAGACCTTGATGAAGGTGGGGCGGGCGCGTGCCACTGCGATGCGGCTGAGCGCAGGCACGCCCGGGTGTGTGCAAGCCCAAACCACGGCAGAGGCCGCTATTTTACGGCTCAGAAGCTTATTGGCAGCTGTGAATTCGCGGTGAGCTACGCCAGTCCGGCCGTCGCCATACGCTTGGTGCGCTCGGCGGCGTGCAGGCCTTCGACGACCGGATCGAGCCCGCCTTCGATGACACTGTCGAGCGCGTGCAGCGTCAGACCGATGCGGTGATCGGTGACCCGATTTTGCGGGAAGTTGTAGGTGCGAATGCGCTCGGAGCGGTCACCCGAACCCACCTGCGCGCGACGATCAGCGTCGTGGGCGCTCTTGGCCTTGCGCTGTTTTTCGTCGTAGAGCTTGGTACGCAACAAGCTCATCGCCCGGTCGCGATTCTTGTGCTGCGAACGCTCGTCTTGGCATTGCACCACCACGCCGGTCGGCACGTGGGTAATCCGCACGGCAGAGTCGGTCCGGTTGACGTGCTGGCCACCCGCGCCGCTGGCCCGATAGGTGTCGATGCGCAGGTCGGCGGTGTTGATCTCGATGTCGACGTCTTCCACTTCGGGCAGCACCGCGACGGTGACGGCCGACGTGTGGATGCGCCCCTGACTCTCCGTCGCTGGAATCCGCTGAACCCGGTGCGTCCCCGACTCGTGCTTGAACTGCGAAAAGGCCCCGAGGCCGTTGATGACGCAGACAACCTCTTTGAGACCGCCCTGAGCCGCTTCATTGGCCGACAACTGCTTCATCTTGAAGCCTTTCGACTCCGAAAAGCGGGCGTACATCCGCAGCAAGTCACGCACAAAGAGGGCCGCTTCTTCGCCGCCTGTACCGGCACGAATTTCCAAGACGACATTGGCGTTGTCCCGCGGATCTTTGGGGATCATCAGCTCTTTCAGCTGGCTCTCCGCCTCACCGCGCTGGCCGACCAGATCGTCGAGCTCTTCCTTCGCCATGGCCCGCATTTCCGGGTCTTTTTCGTCCTGCATCATCTCGCGGGTGGCATCGACCTCGTCCGAGAGCTCGACCAATCGCTTGTACGTAACCACCGTCTCTTCGATCGACGTGCGCTCCCGCATGAGCTTGGTCATCTGCTTGGGATCAGAGGCGATCTCCGGGGTGGAGAGCGCGGCATCGATCTCGTCGAAGCGAGCGACGACTTCTTCGAGTTGCTCAAACATTGCGAACTCCTGCAGGCACCAAAGCGAAACGAACCGGCTCCGCATCACGGAGCCGTGTGCCGGTGGTGTAGTCGGCCAGCCAGGGAAACTCAACCATCGAGGTCACACCCGGGGCCTTCGCCGGCGCTTGACGGCTAGTCAGCGTCGGAATCAGGGAGCCCGCGACCGAGGAGAGCGGCGTATGCAGCACCCGCAATCTCAAGTTCGGCTGCCTCTGGCTCCGGGCGCGCGACACTCGCCAGGGTCTCGGTCCAGCCAGGGAGCGCCTTGCCAAGGCTGACTCGCCAACCCACCAACACTAGGCAGATCGGGGCCGACACAAAGGGCGCCCACACCATCGGGGCAACGAGCAGGGGGTTATGGGTCGCGGCACCACCGGCTGTGCCCGTCGTGTCGATCAACAGCAGCAGAAGCAGTGACAGCTCCACGAGGCTGGCCGCAAACGAGGTCGTCAGCAACATCGCAGCGCCACAGGTAAGCGGCCCGGTGTGCTCGTGCTCGGCTGCATGCAGACGCTGGCGAAGGGTCGGTCGTCCGACAGCGACCCGCAGGGATTGGACGATCCAAGGCGCCAGGCGACCCACGAGCCGCAGCACCACAGCCGTCAACCCAATGACCATGGGCCGGGATGCGCCTTCCCACGGCTGCGTCGCCCAAATCCAGACCAAAATCGGAGGCATCAGCAGCCAAGTCGCAAGCGGCAAAAGCGCGCGCAATCGCGAACCCTTGGCGACGATCGGCGAAGCTGAAAAGGCGCTCGGCGGCCCGCGTTTTAGGTGCTGGCGCGCGTTTTCGGCTGCAGTGACCAGCGACCAGGGCCCCCAGAAGCCAGAATCAGGCGCCGGAAAACGGGCGATCCCAACAGCACCTGACGGCAACCTAGCTGCAACGACACCGACGTCGCCGGAGACCATGGCGACGCCATCCGATAGCGCGCTGGCCCAACGCAGGGCGCGGCTCGGCGAAGGCACCACTGGTTGAGATTGCGCCAACATATTTACCATCTCCCCAAACTTTGCTCTTGCCACAGCGCATTTGCGAAGCTAATTGCTGGACCCCAGCGGCGCTAGTCCGCGCAGGAGACACTTATGGCGGTCGTACACCACCCCGATCCGAAGACAGTCCTCGCCCTCATCGACGCGGTACCCGCCGGCGGCCATATCGCGACGGACTGCGACGGCACCGTTTGGTCTGGCGATGTCGGCGATGATCTGGTCATCGCTGCCGAGCGCGACCCGGCCCGTTTCGGTGGAGCTGAGATCAGCTTCGACGCCTACATCACCCGCCAACAGACCGACTACGAGGGCGCCTGCCTGTCGGCCTGCGAAGTGCTGCGCAATATCAGCGAGCAAGACGCGGCCGAGGCCCTGCGAGATGTCGTGCCAGACGACTTTACCGGTCGACGCTACATGGTCGAGGCCCTGCAAGCCGCCATGGCCCGGGGCGTGTCTGTGTGGCTCGTGAGCGCCTCCCCGTTGCTCGCGGTGCAGGTCGGCGCTGGGCTCGTCGGCCTGGAGTCCGCCGGTATGATCGGCATCGAGCTGGACCCGAAAGATGGTTTTGTGGCGCCGTGGCCCATCGGCCCAGGAAAGGCAGCCGCGTGGCGTGCCCGCGGTCTCCCGCAACCCGATCTGGCCTTCGGTGACAGCAAGTGGGACTTGCCCCTGCTCAACAGCGCCGCCACCGGCGTGATGC
Organism: Myxococcales bacterium; assembly: GCA_023954815.1. Taxonomy (GTDB): domain Bacteria; phylum Myxococcota_A; class UBA9042; order UBA9042; family UBA9042; genus UBA9042. The sequence continues at coordinate 57,724 of JAGSHB010000007.1, forward strand.
TGGTGCCCGCTCCCAAAGACGCCCTCGTCACCCGCTCCGCTGCCGAGGTGCGCCAAGCCTGCTAGGAGACTGCGCTTTTTCTCGACTTTTCGGAGAAGGACGCATTTGGAGCGCAGTCTGCTGGGATGGGGAAGTCGCGGCTCGCCGCGACTGGGGGCGCTCCTAGCCCCCCAATGATGAAGAAGACTAGCAGTGTGCTGCGACAGTAATTTTAATTACGCCGCACGCTGCTAGGATCGGGGCATGACTGACACTCCCAAAGCGCAAAAACCAGACCGCGCCACCGCTTGGCCAGACCCCAACGCCGGCAGCGCGCCACGACGCTTCTTGGCCGGCGCCAAGGCCGCATTTGGTGGGTTTGGCTTTGTCACGCGCCATCCCAAGGTCCTGATTTGGTGCGCCGCAGCCTTTGTGTTGTACGTCATCGTGATGAGTATCGTGCTCGCCTTCGCAGCGAGTTGGGACGAACGATTCGTGCAGGCGCTGATGTGGGAGCGCGGCCCTGCGTGGTGGCAATCGGCGTTGTACGAGATGGCCCGCGCCGGTCTGTACGTGCTCTGGTGGATCGTCGCCCTACTCGCCTCATTCACTGCCGCCCTGCCGCTGATGGCGCCGCTCTTTGCGTTCCTCGCCGAGGCCACCGAGACCGCATTTTACGGCTTCCCATCCGAGGAGCAGACCTTCGCTGTGCTCGCGCGCGAGATGATCCAAGGCGTCATTCGCAGCCTCATGCTCGTCGTACTCAACGTCTTCGCGGCGGGGTTCATCTGGTTGGTGGGGTTCGGCCTGGGCCTTATCTTTCCTCCCCTGGGCACGGCGGTCGCCATTGTCATCGGCGGCGGTTGGGCGGCGCTGTGGTACGGCCTGCTCGGCATGAACTACACCTTTGAGAACAACCAGACCTCTCTCGCCAAGCAGATGCAGGTGCCCCAGCGCATCGCACCGCTGCTGCTCGGCTACGGCACGGTCGCTCACCTGATGAGCTACTTTCCGCCCTTTGTGCCGTTCATCGTCGTCAGCGCGACGGTCTTGGTCTGCCGCCTGGAAACCCACGGCCACGCCGAGTTGAGCCTGCGTTTGGGTCAGCGACGATCGGCCGAGCAAGCCGATTTGGCGGATACCCCGGCGGCCTCGTAGCGAAGGCTTCGTCTCGCTCAAAATGCGCTACGCGCCTGACATATCAGGGTTAATAGCGCATTTACAGCGATGAGCCTGCCCATACGCCACGGGTTTCTACGACCTAATCAGCTGTGATAGGTGCGTCACGCGCATTGCGATTGCCACCGGATTTGGATCGCTTTCGATTCCAGCCTACATTGCACCGGCGGACACCGCTTCGATGGGACTCTCTTCATGCGCAACTTGCTCGATCGTCACATTCTGCTTGTCACCGGCAAGGGCGGCGTGGGCAAATCCACCGTCGCGCTGACGCTGGCCCGGAGAGCGGCCCGTGACGGCAAGAAGGTGCTGTTGATCGAGTTTGAATCCGTCTCCCGCGCAGGTCCGCTCTTCGGTCTGGACCAAGCGCCGGCTGAGGCCACGACGGTGGAGCCAGGGCTCGACCTCATGGGCTTCGATCTGCTCTACAGCCTGCATTTTTTTGCCGTCGATCAGCTGAAACTCAAGGCGCTGGTCAAAATGGCCCTGCGCAATGACAGCGTGCGCGGCTTCTTCTTGGCGATGCCCGCGATCAAGTCGATTCTTTTTCTCTACCACCTGTACCGCCTCGAAGCGGCTCACGGCACTGAAGGAGACGGGCGCTGGGATCTCATCGTCTGCGACATGCCGACCTCGGGATTTGTCGCTGGGCTGTACGGCGTGCCGGCCATGGTCGGGCAGATCTTCCGTATCGGGCCCCTGGCGAAGACCGCTGAAGGGATGGGCAAACTGCTCTTCGATCCGCTCAAGACCGGCGTGGTGCTCGTCACCCTGCCGGAAGAGATGCCGGTCGTGGAGACCATCGAACTTCGCAACGCGCTGCGCCAAAAGCACGGGATCGACACCGCCGCGATCGTCGTCAACGGCGTCTATCCAACGCTGATCGAGAGCGCTGAGATGACGGCGCTGTCCGAAGCCGTGGGCACGGGCGAGGCTGGCGACGACAACGGTGTCGACGGCATGTTGTGGGCGGCTCAAGTGCTGCGTGGGCGCAGTGAACGGGCGGCGCAGCTGCTCCCGCAACTCAGGCGCGCTGCGGGCGGTCGGCTCATCGAGCTACCCCACCTGTTCAAGCGGCATCTGCCGCTGAGCGCCATCGACGAACTCGCAGATGTGGTCGACCAATCGACTCGTAAGCGCTAACCCTGTCCTTCCGGCCGCGGTGCTACGCGCCATATCCTCACCTCTCGGAGCCACACCTTGGCCAGTTCCCCAAACCCACTGCTTGAAACCCTAGATAGCAGCGAGCTGATCATCTGCATCGGTAGTGGCGGCGTGGGCAAAACCACCTCCTCCGCTGCCCTGGCGCTGCTCGCCGCGCTCCGTGGTCGCAAGACGCTGGTGCTGACCATCGATCCGGCCAAGCGGCTGCTCCAGGCCCTCGGGCTGCACGACGACGATCTGCCCGCCAACACGCCGCTGGAGGTCTTTCCCCGGATGACCAGCGCGCTGAGTCACCCAGAGCCGGGGCCCTTTGATCTGGGCACGGAAAAGGCCGGCAGTCTGCACGCCATGATGCTCGATCCAGAGCAGGGTGCGAGCCTGATGGTCGAGCGCTTATTGCCCGATAAATCAGTGCGCGAGGAGGTTTTGGCCAACCGCATCTACCGGGCGCTGCTGCCGGCGCTATCAGCTTCGCCTGACCTGGTTGCGCTGGAGCTCATCGCCGATCTGCACCGCGAAAATAACTTCGATCTCATCGTTTTGGACACGCCGCCCGCCCACAACACCATGGACTTTTTGCAGGCCGGTCAGACGTTTTCAAACTTCATCAACGAGCGTGTGCTCAAGTGGTTTTCCCGTGTTCCTCGCAAGGATAGCGCCCACAAACGCAGCATTTTCCGGCGCGGTGGTTCCGTCGCCATGAGCGTGCTCGGTCGGCTGTTTGGCGCCGAGATTTTGCCGGATATCGCGGAGTTCTTTTATAGCTTCCGTGAGGTCATGCCGCTGATGCGAGAGCGCAACGAGCAGACCGACGCGCTGATGCGGTCTGACGTCACCGCCTTCATCGCCGTCACCGCGCCAGGCGCCACGAGTCTGCGTGAGGCCTACCACCTGCGCGAGCTACTCGAGACGGAAGGCCTGCCCTTCGCTGGTTTCGTGGTCAACCGCGTGCTGCAAGCCCCGGCGAGTCTGTCCGACGAGGAGACGCTGCAGCAGCTGAGCGAAGACCTGCAGGGGCGCCTCGAATCAACGGGCGTGCCGACCGATCAAGCCGAGAACCTCGCTGCCCGTGTGCGAGAGGGGGCCAAACGGCTCCACTTTATGGACCGCGCCGACCGCACGCAGGTCAAAGAGCTGAGAAAGTTGGCTGGCGATCATGCGTTTTGCGCTGTCGTCCCGCAGATGGAGCACGATATTCATGTGCTCGACGAGCTGCGTGATCTCGCCAATCAGCTGGTCGCAGGCGTCACCGAGGCGGCTTAGATGGCGCGAAATCAGACCTCCAATTCCCGCCTCTCAGCGCGCCTGTCTGCGCAGGGGTGGACGGTGACGGCGCGCTGACACACAATGCAACGCGATCGCTGGTGCGGCAGATCGTGCCTGCACCCATGGAGACGCCATGAACCGCCATTTCGCCCGCTGCCTTCCAGCTGCTGCCTTCATCGCCATGGCTATGGCGCTGCTGGTGACGCCGCATCAGGGGGGCGTGTCGCTCGCGACTGAAGCCCGCGCCGGCGGCTTAGACCTCGATTTTCGCGCTTTTTACGACCCCAACCGCGCGGTCGAAGAGCGTACCCAGAGCAAGGCCTACCAATCGCTCATGAGTGAGCTGAGCCTCGCCATGGGCTCCAGGATGGTCGGCCCGGCCGCGTCTCTCGGCGCCCTCGGCATCGAAGCGGCCTATGAGCTGTCCATCGTCGGCACCAACGCCTCCGCCAGCTATTGGAAAGACACCGCCTCCTCGCCGCAGTCCAGCGTGATGACCGGTCAGCTGCGTGTCCGCAAAGGTCTACCCTACGGTCTGCAACTCGGCGCCAATCTGACGCATCTGTACGACTCGAACATGTGGGCCATCGGCACCGAGATGAACATGAGCCTGGTCGACGGGTTCGCCAACATCCCGGATCTAGCCGTTCGCAGCAGCATCAACGTGGTCCTCGGCAACGCCGACCTGGGCATGCTGATCGTCGGCGCAGACGCGGTGCTGTCGAAGTCCTTTGGCATCGCCGGCATCTTGTCGCTGCAGCCCTGGGCGTCCTACAGCTTTGCGTATACCCACGTCAGTACGCACCAGATCGACGTCTACCCGAACGCCTCGTCGATCACGCCAGACCTCATGCTGCTCAAGCAGATCAACGACACCAGCCACCGTGCCGCGTTCGGTCTGCGCATCGTGGTGACGCGCGTGTCCCTCGGGTTTGAGTTCTTGCGTTCGTTCTCGGACAACCTCAACGTCATGACGTCGAAGCTCGGCGTCGACTTCTAGCCCGGGCTTTCGGCACCTATGGCCGACTCTCAGCAAGCGCTGGTCGCTGCAATTCGGCGCAGAGAGCTCCGCCCGCTCGCCCGTCTCCTTCGCGATATTGACGACAACGTGCCTGGCGCGGACGCGATGATTCGCGCCCTCTGGCCGCACGGTGGCCATGCTCATATCGTCGGCATCACTGGACCACCAGGCGCAGGTAAATCGACGCTGGTCTCCGGATTGATCTCAGCCTGGCGCGCGCGCGGCAAGACGGTGGCGGTGCTCGCCGTCGACCCGAGCAGTCCGTTTTCTGGCGGTGCGTTGCTCGGCGATCGCGTGCGCATGATGCACCACGCCACCGACCCCGACGTCTTCATCCGTTCCGTGGCGACGCGCGGCGCGCTGGGAGGGTTGGGCCCGAGCACCTTGGAGCAGGTCGGCGTGCTTGACGCTGCTGGCTTTGACATCGTCATCGTCGAGACGGTGGGCGTCGGCCAAGACGAGGTCGACATCATTCGGGCGGCCCACAGCACTGTGGTCGTGTGTGTGCCGGGTCTCGGCGACGCGATTCAGGCGATGAAGGCGGGGGTGATGGAGATCGCTGATCTCTTCGTGGTCAATAAGTCCGACCGTCCTGGCGCGCAGACGACGGTGGCTGAGCTGGTCCGACTCGGCCGCATGGCGCCCAAAGCGGACGGTTGGCGGGTGCCTGTGCTCCGTGTGGTCGCCACGACAGCGACGGGGCTGGAAGCGGTGGTCGATGAGCTCCAGCGCCATCGAACGGCTGGCGACGGCTCCGATCGCAGTCGCGCACGGGCGATTCACGCGATCAGTCAGGCAAAACGGCGCCAGCATGAATCGGCGCTGCTGCCGTGGCTGGAGTCGTCAGCTGATGGCCAGGCCCTGGTACATAGGGTTGTCACGCGTGAAATGTCGCCGAGAGATGCAGCCGATCGCTGCCAGTAGTTGTGTGGGGGCGTCTCCTCGGCGGCCATCTGCGAGCAACTAGCGAACGCCAATCAAGCTGACCCAGCCGTCCATGTGCCCGCGACCGCACCCGGCCGCCGCGCCCAAGATCAGGACGCGCTTGCGCTTGGCAGGTAGCAGGACGCTCGCGCCAGTGCTGCCAGAGAAGGCGACGGTGGTCTTGGCCTTGAGCTTTCCGCGCCGGCCGACCGTGGCGAGCCACGCGGCTGCGGTGGGTGCTTGGCCGTGCGCAAGCAGGGTGAACCCGCGGCGATGGGGGAGCAGCTTTACGCGCTGCTGGGTTGTAAATACGGGCCGAAAGCGCCGGAGCAGCTTCAACCGGTGTTTGCGATTCATGGTGCCCAGCCAGCCCGTGCCGTCTGGTTTGCGCCCGACGACCCACAGCGCCTTTCCCTTGGGTTGCGGGGCCAGCCCCAACACCACGCCGGGGACCTTTCCGCTGGCGACCGCGGTGGTGCGACCGGCGCCGTCGAAGGCTTCGAGCAGGGGCTTGTCGCCATCGGACCCACCGGCCCACAGCTGCCCCCCAGCGTGGACGAATGCGTGCGCGTGCTGCTTGCCAGGGCGCCGCACACGGGCTTTGCCTCTGATCTTGCCGGCAGCATCGATGCGCAAGAATAAGAAGTCCGCCTGCCGATTTTGATCCACCTCGGCGAGCGCCAGCGCCCGACCCGGCGCAATAGCAACCACAGCGACCGCCTTGTCGACACCACCGCCGTCCAAATCCGCGTGCCCGCGAACACGCCCCTGACTATCGATGCGGGCGATCAAGATGTCGCTGCCGCCGGATGCATCGGTCTCGCCGACCACCCACGCTCCAGCAGCGCCATCGAGCGCCAACGCCGCGGGGCGATCGGGACCACCGGCACCAAAGTCGGCGCGCCGTTTGGTACGCCCCGTAGAATCGAGCAGCCACGTGCGTAGCTGGGTGTCCCCATCGGCTGCTGTCGCTTCGCCAGCCGCGAGGATGTAGCCGTTGGGCAGCGTCGCTGCCGCGTGCACATGGTCGTAGCCAATGCCGCCGAGGCACCGCTCGACGCTCACCTTGAACTGCCGACGGCCTGGCTGCTTTGCGGCTGCGCGGCCGGAAAACCAACCCGATTTCGCGGAAGCAGCCATGGCGCGCCACTTGCGCGCTTGGCGTTTGAGTCGGCACTGACGCGCCAACTGGGCGGCGGCGTGGAGCGTGGCTGCTGGCAGGGGCCACTTCGCCTGATGGGCCTGCCGCACAAAGGTCTGCATAGCCGATAAGAGCTGCTTCTTGCCTGCGCGTGCCTTGCCAGCGGCGGCGGCATCTTGGGCAATCCCGAGCTCAGCCAGGGCGTTGGCGCGGCGCGTACCCTCCAGCCCCTGATTGCCGGTGCCCGCCCGGCCGAAGGCGCGAAAGCGGTGACCCGCCTCGTCGAACAGCCCTGCAGCCTCCAGCTTCTGCGCCAAGGCGAGTAGATTGGCGGCGCCGCGTGCCTGATGCTGCTGCTCGTGGCAGGCCAAAGCGATGCCCGGCTGAGCCGACTTCGGTGCTTTGTCGCACTGCAGTTGGGGAATCTTCGCTGCGGCTGCGGCGGCGCGCGCCGTATGGGTGAGCAACGTGGAAGACACGAACAGACACAGCGCGACCAGGGCGAGCCGCATCGGTACGCGCACCGCTTCGGTCATGGGTAATCTCAGCTTCACGTCGACTCCTTCACCGCGGCCAACAGCCGGGGTACGCGTGTGCACTGTATCCCCTGACGAACCCCATTCGCCAGGGCGAGCCGAATGCCGTGAAAGCCGCAATCCGCCGATCGTTCCTCGACGAACCCGAACGGTGCGCTATGGTGCGGCTCGCATCGACGACTAGCCCGAACTTCTCACAAGCCGGGAAGGAATGGACGTCTAGATGCAAGCCAGGCGGGTTCTTCGAGGCGAAGTCATCCTACCGGGCTGTCGAGACGCGAAGGGCCCGCATGGCGCCGCAGATCGGCGTTCAGGCCGACTGGCGGTGAGAAGGACGGGCGAGGAGCGAAGGCGATGACCGCGGACCTTGTCTGGATTGGCTACACAACAAGGTATCGAACGGGCGGCGCCGAGTTGAAGCGGGCGGCCGAAGATCTCGCACGCCGGTCGCGCCGCGGTGGCGCTGTCGTCATCTGTCGACCTGTAGAACGCAAGGCTGCGTTCGTGCAAGAGATGGCGCGTATCTCAAAATGTGGCCAGCACATCCGGCAACTCCACCTGCTGACGCACAGCGGCCTCTACGGCCCGATGTTCGGCACCACCGAGTGGCCTGAACAGCTGAGCCCGGCGGAGTGGCGCGAGCTGCACATCCCGTTTTCAAACGAGGGCGAAGCCTTCTTCCACGCCTGCCGCACCGCGCGCTGGTTCGCGCCGTTTTTCGCCCGCACATTCAGTGTCCCGGCCCACGGCTATCACTGGTACACGACGTTTTCTGCCCGGCCCGACAAGTTTCGGCGCCCGCCCTGGTCGGACAAGTCGAAAGACGTCTATTTGGTTGGATTTCCGGGCCGAACCTCCCATGGACTGCTGGCATCCCTAGGTAAATACAGCGGTCTCGGCGCAGCGGAACCGATGAAACGCTTCGAGCCGGCGTTCGGTCCGCTGGCCGGCGGCTACGATCCCGTCGCGACCCTGTACGACCGCGTTTTTGACGATATCTCTGTGCGCGCTGACGAAGTGAAGTGGCTCGAACAGCACCTGCCCGCAGACCGGCCGCGCGTGCTCGATCTGGGCTGCGGCAACGGCGCGCTCCTGGCTCGCTGGGCGGATCGAATCAAAAGTGGTGTCGGTATCGACGCGAGCCAGGGGATGCTTGCCCATGCTATCGCCCGCAACGCCAAACAGCCTCACATCGCCTTTCATCACTGCCCTGAGCCGCAGCTGCCGTTAGCGGACAACAGCGTCGATGTGGCCGTCTCCCTCCTGTCATTTCGCTACCTGGACTGGGACCCGATGATGAACGAGCTCGCCCGCGTGCTGGTGCCGGGCGGCCGTATTCTCATTGTCGATATGGCCGCGCGCGCGCCGCGGTGGCAGGAGTGGCCCCAGCTGTTGTGGGACAAGGCGCAAACCGCGGCGAAAGCGAAGATGCGGCCGCAGTGGGGCCGGGACTTGGCGCGACTGGTGGCCGATCCCGAGTGGCAGACCATGCTCAACTACAACCCGATGCGTGCCGAACACGAGTACGTCTGGTACCTGCAGAGCCGATTTCCCGATGGGCAGTTGGAGCTGCTCAACATCGGGCGAACTGCGCGGGTGCTGGCCTTCGACAGCGGGCCCATTGAGCACATGCGTGACGCGAGGCTGACGTGGCCATGACGCCGGATTGGCCGGACCATGACAGCGGCGCTTCCCGCGTGACCGTCGTCGACTGGGGCGTCGGTGGGGTGGGATTGCTGAAGATGCTGCGTCAGTCCCGGCCCCAGTGGGCGCTGCGCTATCGCTCGGACTCCGGCTATCGGCCGTGGGGCACGGTGCCAACCCGCCAATTGCGTGACCGTCTCTCGGCGCTCATCGAACAAGAACAACGCTTGGGCGCGGATGCTGTGCTGATCGCCTGCAATGCGGCGAGCACGGTGATTGGGCTGCTGGACCGACAGAGGCTGCGATGCGGGGTCCACGGCGTGATCGTGCCGGGGCTTGCGCGTCTGACGCAGTCGGATTGGTCACATTTCGGCATCGTAGGCGGACGACGGACGATCCGCTCTGGCGCTTGGGCGCGCCCGCTTCGGCTGGCGGGGCGTCAGGTCACCCAGCGTGTGGCCCAGCCCCTCAGCGCCAGAATCGAGCTAGGCGACGTCGACAGCGAAGCCACCAGAGCGCTTATCGCCCGAATCTGCGGCCCGCTCGCGAGCTGTGACGCTGTCGTATTGGCCTGCACGCACTACCCGGCCGCGTCGGCAGGCTTTGCCGCAGCGCTGCCAACGACAGTCCTCGTCGATCCGGCTACAGCGGCCCTCGATGCCCTCCTCGCCGCCCAGCCCTCCCCTACGCCCGATGCCGCAGCCGCAACCGCGCCGATTGCCGTCACCACAGGGGACGCAATCATGACCAGACAGGCGGCCCAAAGTGCCTTTGGCCTGGACCTAGGTGTCGTAAGAGCCATCCCGATGACGACCCCATAGACGGCCTCTGTCGCCCTTCGCCGCTCACCCGTCGCTCGTCGCCCACCGGTCACAGGATTTTTGCCCAACCCCCACACCCGTGATGGGATGACGGCCATGGGATTTTTACTCAAAAAGATGATCAGCGCATGGCTAGCCCCCCTACCTGTCGCCTTGGTGCTCCTCGCGCTCGGGCTGTGGTGGACGTGGTCCGAAGAGACGTGGAAACGCGGCTGGTGGACTGGTTTTGCGGGCTTTTTGTTGCTGTACGGCGCAGCCCTGCCGCCAACGGCCCACTTCATGTTGGCGCCGTTGGAGGCCAACTCACCGGGCTATCAGATGGTCGCTTCACCGGCTGAGCACATCGTGATTCTTGGCGCTGGCTATCATCCGGTGCCGGGGCGGCCGCTCACGGGTCAGGTGTCTGGCTCGTCGGTTACTCGGGTGACGGAAGCCGTACGGATCGCGCGGCTGCATCCGAAGGCGACTGTGCATTGCACGGGCTACGGGGCTGGGTGGACCGGCTCAAACGCGGAGGCGGCCTGCGCCATCGCGGAAGCCATCGGCGTGCCGAAGCTCAGACTGAAGGTCCATCCCGCGCCCCGGGATACCGAAGAGGAGGCCGCAGCGATCGCCCGCTCGGTCGGTGCGGGCCCGGTGGTTCTGGTCACCCATGCCGCCCACATGCCTCGCGCAAGGGCGCTATTTGAGCGGGCTGGCGTGATGGTCCACCCCGCCCCAACCGGCCACGTGAGCGGCGCCAACCCCCATTGGACGGCCATGCCCAGCTCGGCCTCTCTCGGGACCACGTCGGGCGCGTGGCATGAATGGCTCGGCCGTTGGTGGGTCGATTTCAAAGACCTCTTCGGCCGATAGGCAGCACACAGATTGAGCGCAGGCAGGGTGCACATCCCATTCGCCCTCGGGCATGCTGCGCGCGCGGCTGGATGACCGATGCGTCATGCCAACCCCTGGGAGCTATGAGATGCGCTACATGTCGACCCGCGGCCATAAAGACCAGCTGACGTTTGAAGACGCCGTCATGATGGGGCTCGCCCCTGACGGTGGCCTGTACGTGCCCGACCAGTGGCCTCAGCTGTCGGCCGACGATCTGCGGGCACTGCGTGGAAAGTCGTTTCAAGAGGTTGCGGTCCGAGTTCTCAGCCCTTTTGTGGCGCCAAGCCTCACGGTGACTGAGCTTGAGACCCTCGTGGGCAAGGCGTACAGCGGCTTCGATCACAGCGACATCGCCCCCCTAACCCAGGTCGGCGACACCCACATCCTCGAGCTGTTCCACGGCCCCACGTTGGCGTTCAAGGACGTCGCGCTGCAGCTCTTGGGCCAGCTCTTCGACCACTTCTTGGCGCGGCGCGGCACCCGGGCGACGGTGCTCGGCGCCACCAGCGGCGATACGGGATCGGCGGCGATTGCGGGCTGCCGGGGGCGCGACAACCTCGACATCTTCATCCTCCATCCCCACGAGCGCACCAGCGCAGTGCAGCGCCGTCAGATGACGACGGTGCGCGATAGCAACGTAAAAAACCTGGCGCTGACCGGCACATTCGACGACTGCCAGGCCATCGTGAAGCAGCTGTTTTCCGAGCCCGAGACCCGCGCGCGCCACAACTTGTGTGCGGTCAACAGCATCAACACGGCCCGGGTGCTCGCGCAGGTCGTCTATTACGTGACGGTGGCGGTGGCGCTGGGCGCGCCGGACAAACAGGTCCGTTTCTGCGTGCCGACGGGCAACTTTGGCGACGTGTTGGCAGGTCACTGGGCGCGGCGGATGGGGGTGCCGATGGCCCCGCTGGTCATCGCCACCAATGAAAACGACATCCTCGCGCGGACGCTGGCCACCGGCAGCTACCGTATGGCTGACGACGAGGCGGGCGGTGTGGTGCCGACCCTGTCGCCAAGTATGGACATCCTGGTGTCCTCCAACTTCGAGCGGCTGTTATTTGAGCTGCTGGGCGACGATCCAGCGGCGCTGCGCGGTCACATGGCCGACCTGAAGACCGGCGGCTTCGATCTGGCCCCCGGTCCGCTGGCAAAGTTGCGCGCAGGTTTCCAGGCAGGCCGGACCGACGACGCGCAGACGCTGGCCCGAATCGCCGAGACTTGGAAAGAACACGGCGTGCTCATCGATCCCCATACGGCCGTGGCCTTGGATGTGGCGCTGCGTACGCCGAGCGATGTACCGACGGTGGTGCTCGCCACTGCGCACCCAGCGAAGTTTCCAGCCGCGGTCATGAAGGCCACCGGCGAGCATCCAGCCCTGCCGCCGCATATGGCTGATCTCTTCGATCGGCAGGAGCGCTACGCCGTTTTGCCTGCCACGGCAGAGGCGGTGCGCACGGCGCTGCTCGGCGGCTAATTTTCGCCCAAAACCAAGCTACTTTTGCGCAACCAGGCTGAGTAACCAGGACTCTGGACCGCCTTGCAGCGGCTCAAGCTGACAGATCGTGCCGTGCACCAGGGTCTTGCCGTCGATGGTACAGGCGCCACCGGCCTGCACATCGATCGTGTGGCTCCCCCACTGGCTAGCGGTCTGTGTAATGAGCTGGGTCGACAGGTGCAGCGGCGTCAGCTGAGCGCTGGGAGTCACCAGCTCGAGATGACTCGCCTCCGACGTCTGACCGCCGGTGGTTCCTGGGCTCGGCTTGGACTGCAGGTGGGCGACAAAGGGCGTCGTAGCGTAGGGCCACAGAGGCCACGCGGGGTCGGACTGTACGAGCCACCACGTCAGAATCTGCGGGCCGCAGTTACATGTCACGCGCTGCACCGACAAGGCCGCAGCGAGCAGATCACCGGGCGCCGATTTGCCCTCCAACGCGAGCTCCGAGACGCGTGGGCGGGGGCCCAGGGGCCGCGCTTGTTTGAACACCATGCGGGCGGGCTCGCCTGACCCTTCCGGCCAATCGGCGTGCACGCGCCGCCACTCGACGTCCAACTGAATCGCCTGATGCCGCACCGCCAAAGGACGCCGGGCGTTGCCGCTGTTGAGCCACGAGCGCGCCAGTTGTTTCAGTCGCCCGTGGATCTGCAGCGCCTCGCCCTTTGTCAGCACGACAGCGCTCTCAGAGGAGACGACTTCACGCTGCCACGTCGCCGCGCCGAGCCCCTTCTCGCTGACCAATGCACGCTCCGGCAGGTGCGGCTGGTTCGGCGGCGGGTTGGTCACAGACAGCGCGCCGATTTGCCCTTCGATACGTGTCTCAACCACCGTATCCGCGCCGGTGAGGCCGGACAACGACAGCCCCTTGAGGGTGATGACCGCCACGCCGTTGGCGCTCTCCCGACTGTCGCCAAAGGCAGGATGCACCAACACACCCATGCGGCCTTTGAGATGATCCAACCCAGCGATGCGCCGCTCTTCGACCGCCTCAAAACGCCAGTAAGCGCTCCACACCCGCCGAATGGCCTTCTCGATGCTCTTGCTGCGCTCTCCAGACTTCGGATGCAGCCAAGGTCGCAGATAGCCCGTGTGCGAACTGTAGACGCCGGCAGCGGAAAATCCGTCGATGTCCTCCACTGTCGCCGACGAGCGAAATCTAAGCCCCTGCGTCGCTGAGAGCCCGTCCCACCGGCTTTTTAGCGCTGCGATAACTGCTGCCAGCCACACCGCATCGATGGGCTGCTGCTGCACCCACGTCTGCACACCGCCCGACAAAATCGCTTCGGTGACCAGCGGCGGGGTCTCCGGATCGGTCAGCAGCTGCGCGAGCCACTTCGCTGCGTCGGCTGAGCCGAGTTGCCGCTGCAGGAACCGCTGCTTTCCCTCCATCACGGCGAGTCGCCACCACACTGCCTTGGCGTCGTCGCCGCGCATCTCCGGCTGAGCTAGCAGGACGGCGAGACTCGGCTCAAGCGCAGTGATGTGCTTGGCGTAGCCCTTGACGGTCAGGGCGATGGCATCGGGTGGGGTGTCCGACGCGCCCCGCTTGACCAGCGCAGCGAATCCAGCCGCCTTGCCGCCGACACGCCCGATGAGGTAGCGCCGGCCGATGTCGTCGACGGTCTTCAGTGGCCAAACCGTCGGCAGCAGTGCGGGATTCACCGTCGGAACCGTCAGACTGTGGCCTTGACTGCGCAACTGAACGTACTGAGCCCAATCGTCGGGCGACAGCGTCTGAAAATGGGGGCCTTCGCCAGGTTTGACGTGCATGAGCACATGCCGACCCTCTTTGGCCCATGCGTCGATGGTTGGGTCGTCAAAGATCCCTTCGACGTAGACCGACGGCGTCCCGCGGGCTTTGGCCAGCAGGGCGATGTGCGCCTGAGCGCTCTGCGGCGCCGCGGTGACGATGCCAGCGACGGGCGCTAGGTCATCGGGCACGCCTTCGAGCACGACGATCTCATCGCGCGTGGGCAGGAACGTCGCTAGGTCAGCCTTGGGCACCTTACGGATGCGCCCGGCGGTAATTCCTGGATGCACTACCTCGAACGCACCGGGGACAGCCAGATCGTAGTCCGTTAGGCAGCGACCGAAGAGCGGGCCCGGCTGCGCGCCGAGTTGCACGGCGAGCGCCTCCTGCCAAGGCGTCGACCGAGCGAGCCAGTAGAGGTTGTCACTAACAGACTTGGGCAGCTGTTTCCGCAGCGTCGCCATGGCCTCCGTCACGTCGATGGCGAGGGTCTTGTCGGTGTACTCAAGGGAGAAGGTCCACAAGGCGCCCGGGCGCTTTCGAGCTGCATTTGCAGGGTGAAAGCGCAAAGTCCCCGGCGCCCAGTGGCGCACCTTGGCAGGGTTGTCGTCCGCCCCGCGAACCGTCAGGTCATAAAATTCCGTGCTGTAGAGCCGGTCGCCCGACCAGCCGAGATCGAGTGGCAGATTGGACGCAGGAAGCTGCCGCGCGGATTCGTATACGGCGCCAATCGTCGCGAACGACATGCCCGCCAGCGGCCGCCTGGGACAGTCCGGCAAGGGGGCGCCGTTGAGCAAATGAAACCAGAACCACTCGTCATGCATGGCATAAAACGCTGGCTCAAGCACCGTGAACGCGGGAGTGCCGCCCGCCAGCCCGGTGACGAGGGTCTTGCACGCGACCTGTGCGCCAGTGTGAGCGCAGTAGCTCTTCAGCTCAGCCTCGCTCTCAAATTGGTGGCGGGTGTGCGACTCAAAATCCCGGCCGGCACAGCCCACGACGCAATCGCAAGGCTCGCAGGGCCCCTCGCCGCACATGGACGTCTCGGCACACGCGCTCAGGAACGCCGCCAACACAGCGACGGACCAAAACGCGGACGAAAAAGCGGCGAGCGCCTGACGAAACGGTCGGGATAGCAGAGGGCGCGGTTGGATCATCATGCTCCGTTCGCTGCCCACTCTCCGCTGTTGATCATGCCGAGATCCCGGGCCGCACTTCAACTGTTGTAGGAGCGATGCACAAGGTGCCTGGGGTCCGCGGACACGGCCAACTGGCGGGTTGCACAAGCGATGAAGCATTGACAGCCGCCCGGCCATCCCCTACCCCGACCCTTCAACCGGAGCACCGACCATGAGCGCCAGCCCTTACCAAAGAGAAATCGACCGCCGCCGCACGTTCGCCATCATCAGCCACCCGGACGCTGGTAAGACGACGATCACGGAGAAATTGCTGCTTTTTGGCGGAGCGATTCAGCTCGCCGGCGCGGTGAAGGCCAAGCGTGCACAACGCGGCGCGCGCTCCGATTGGATCAGCGTTGAGGCGGAGCGTGGCATCAGTGTGTCGACGTCCGTGATGAGCTTTGAGTACGCCGATCTGGCGCTGAATCTGCTCGACACCCCCGGCCACAATGACTTCTCCGAGGATACCTACCGGACCCTAACCGCCGTCGATGCGGTGCTGATGGTGATCGATGCGTCCAAGGGTGTGGAGCGGCAAACCCGCAAGCTGCTCGAGGTCTGTCGGCGCCAGCGCACGCCTGTGATTACCTTCATGAACAAGCTCGATCTCGACGCCATGGAGCCCCTGGCCCTGCTCGAGAACCTGGAGCAAGAGCTGGGGATGGCGAGCACGCCGTTTTCCTGGCCGATCGGCTCGGGGCCCCATTTCAAAGGTGTGTACGACCTGCGCGACAAGAACCTGGTCTTTTACCAATCGGCCAAGCGCGGACACGCCAATGAGCGGCTGCTGGTCAGCGATCTCGACACGCCCCTGCTCGATGAGCTGCTCGGATCGGACGCAGACCGGCTGCGCGAAGAGGTCGAGCTCGTCGAAATGGCCGCCGACCCCTTCGATCGCACCAAGTTTGAACGCGGCCAGCTGACCCCGGTTTTCTTCGGTTCAGCGCTCAATAACTTCGGTGTCAAAGAGCTGCTCGATTGCTTCTGCGAGCTGACGCCAAAGCCCCAGCCGCGCATCACCGCCGACCGCTTGGTAGAGCCCGAAGAGCCTAAGTTTTCGGGCTTTGTGTTCAAAATCCAGGCCAACATGGACAAGCGCCACCGGGACCGGATCGCGTTCATGCGCGTGGTCAGCGGCAGGTACCACAAGGGCATGAAGCTGCACCA
>JAGSHB010000292.1 GCA_023954815.1 Myxococcales bacterium
CTAACGTCAAGCCGCCGGGTCTCCGGCGTCCGCCTTTCGACCGGCGAAGAGGTGGCTGCTGATGCGGTCGTATTCGCTGGTGACCAGGCAGCCTTGGCCAACGGCAGACTCGGCGAAGCGGCGCAGGCTGCGGTCCGACCGGTACCCGCTCGCGGACGCTCCCTCTCGGCGGTGACGTGGTGCATCCATGGGACGGTCGAAGGGTGGCCGCTTGCGCACCACAACGTCGTGTTCGGCGACGACTATGCCGAGGAATTTGACGCGATTTTCAAGCGGCGCGCGCTACCTCGAACACCAACCGTGTACGTGTGCGCGCAAGACGTCGGAGACGGCGTGCTCGAACACGCGGGCGCCCAGCGACTCCTCGTCCTCGTCAACGCCCCAGCCGACGGCGATGGCCATCAGACGATCGACGCACAAACACACCTCAATGAGGAGGACGTTCAGGCATGCGAAGCACGAACTTTCGAGCATCTCCGGCGCTGCGGGCTGACGGTGCAGCACCAGCCGCACCAGACGGTGCGCACAGACCCCCGGCAATGGGAACGCCTCTTCCCCGGGAGCGGAGGGGGCTTGTACGGTCAAGCGGATCACTCGCCGACAGCCAGCCTGAGACGTATGGGAGCGCGCACCCGTCTGAGCGGATTATATCTGTGCGGAGGGACGGTACACCCCGGAGCTGGGGTGCCGATGGCAGCACTCAGCGGGATGATGGCGTCGGCCCAGCTGCACGCGGACCGGCCTTCGACCGCGTTGTTCCTGCCGGCGGCTACGCTTGGTGGTACTGCGACGTCTTCAGCGACGACGGCACCTGCGACCTGACCGTGATCGCCTTCATCGGTAGCGTCTTCAGCCCGTGGTATCGGAATGCGAGGGCGTCTGGCCCCGACGCAGATCCCTTCGCTCACTGCGCTATCAACATCGCGCTGCACAGCCCAGGCGATACCTCCTGGGTGATGACCGAGCGCGGCAAGGCGACCCTGCAGCGCGACGCCACGAGCTGGCGGCTCGGCGGCACGGTGTGGCGCTGGCATGGCGACCGGCTGACCATTGATTTTGATGAGGCGACCCGCCCCTTTTTTCAGCGCATGCGACCTCGCCTGGTTGGTCAGGTCACCCTTGAGCCGGGCGGCGGAGCTGGAGTCGAACGGGCCATCGAACCGCGCGGTGCGCATACGTGGCGTCCTGTCGCGCCAGCGTCGCGCGCGCACGTGTCCATCGAGGGCGGCCCCAGCTTCTCTGGACCCGCCTATGTAGATGAAAACGCCGGAAATGAGGGACTAGAGCGAGGTTTCAAGCGCTGGAATTGGTCGCGGATGCCGTGCCCGGAAGGGACGACAGTGCTCTACGACGTCGAGACCCGCGCCGGTGAACGGCTGCGCCAGGGGCACATCTACGGCCATGATGGATCCGTGCGTCCGCTGGACCCTCAGGGCGCTGTGGCCTTGGGTAGCGGCGGTTGGATGGTTCCACGTCAGACGCGCGTGCTATCGGGCGGTAGCGCTGCCGTTGAACGCACCATGGTGGCGGCGCCGTTCTACGCTCGTTCACTGCTCCGGGTGCAGTCTGGCGGCGCCAATAGCATCGCAGTGCATGAGACGCTGGACATGGACCGCTTCGAGGCTCCGTGGGTCAGATTCCTACTACCTTGGCGTATTCGCCGGGAGGTGTGAGGTGTTGTCCGATCCCCTGTTTTGGCTGGTCACGTTTGTGGTCGCTGCGGCGATGGAGCCGTGGTCCATGTGGGTCCACGGCCGAATGTGGCACGGCGCGCTTTGGTGGGGCCATCGGAGCCATCACGAGCCTCACACCGGTCGGTTTGAGCTCAACGATGTGTTCGCGGCGATGCACGCACCGCTCGCGATGCTGCTCATTATCTACGGCTTCGAGGCTGGCGACACACGTCTACACCACATGCTCATCGCTGTGGGCTATGGCATGACAATGTTCGGGGTGAGCTATTTCATCGTGCATGACGGCTTCATCCATGGCCGCCTCCCCGTGCAATTCCTGGCGCGGTTCCGATACTTCCGGCGTGTCCGCAACGCCCACAACGCCCACCATATACGCGAGCATGTTCCGCCCTACGGTCTGTTCCTAGGTCCACAGGAGCTCCGCTGGCACCGAGCGCGGCGGCAAAGAACCCCGCGAATCGGCGACCCCGGCAAGCATCGGGCTTCGGCGCGATAGCCGCTGCTGCCACTGCGAGCCGCCTCGACCGTGCTCCGCGGGACCCACATCACACGACGGATCGGCCTCAAGCGCTGCGGGCGCCGCGCTAGGTGGTTTCGACGGTTGCGGCCTGATTGGCGGCGACCTCTGTCCACACGAAGCGCTCGATACCGCCGGACAGGAGCTGAACGCGCCGCTGTCCTTCCACCGCCGTGTCGAGGAGCAGCTTGATGGCGTCGGCACGGATGTCGTCTGATCTCAGGCTGACGGTCTGCATCGCCCACTGCGGGAAGAGTCGCGTGTCGCAATTGTCCATCGTGTTGAGGATGAGCAACTCCTGATGCCGCGGATCTGCTGAGATCCGCTGGAAGAGCGCGTCGACCGCCTCCGCTGGCCCTTCGATGACCTGAAAGAAGATTCCGGATGTCTCGACGAGGATTCCGGTGATATCGGCCCGCCTATTGTTCTCGGCCGAGGCCTTCGCCAGCGCGCTGATCGCGTCAGGGCGCATGCGCTTGGAGGCTCGGCTGATGTACTTGAGACGCTTGAACATGTTTGATTCTCCTGCTGAATCCGGCTTTCCAGAGCGGGGACCATATGGCGACGAGAATGGTCACGAAGTGGTCGCGCTGGTCCACCAACTCGACGCTTGTAAGACCGGGCATCAGCGCAATGATGCCAAGGTGGTGGGCGGCGACTTCGCCCAACGAACGAGCGACTTCGTCGAGGCCACAAGCAACTTTCTGGGACCCCCAAAACCAGACCGACATGCCCTTTCATTCGTAGCTGACGGTCGCCGCTTCGAATTCTGCCCGCTGAGCGAAAGGATAGGAAGCATGAAGCCACTTTCACCATGAGCCGCCCTGTCCGGTCACCATCATCCTTGCTATTGGACGTTGAGCTCGTTCCAGCGTCGCGAAGATACCCATCCGCACCGCCAATAGCCTGTGAATTCAACGTTTATTCACCCACCAGACATAGATATCCCGTCCCGTGCCAAAACTCCACCGACCCCGCAGTGCGTCGATCACGCAGACCACCGATCGTGACTTGTTCCGCTCGCGACGGGCGGTTGGGGCATCCGATTGAACAACGACCAACAGCGTCGGCTCACGGTGAAGGGAAAGGCACTGGGCCGGAAGGTACTGGACGAGGGCGCCGGCATCATCACCCCAGACACAATCCTCCGCTGGTCCCGCAAGCTTGTCGCCCGCAAGTACCTCCAGGAAACGCGGCCCAGGTCGCCCCCGCACGAAGACCGACGTCGCTGCCATAATGTCGAGATGGCGAACGAGACTCCCCTCTGTAGTTACAAGCTGTTGCGTGGGGCTCTCCACCAATTGGGCCACGAGGTCGGTCGCAACACCCGCGGCCGGAGCACCCCTGCGAGCCTGACGCTTGGGACCTCGTGGATGAGCTGGTCGAGGAAGAGAATTACAGCCAGGAATGGGTCGGTTAGTGGCTAGCGCCGGTTGAGCGTGAAGGTGTCGCTACGTCCGATGCGTGAAAAAACGTTGAATTCACCGGCTTTTAGTGGCGTAAGTGGGCATCTTCGCGGCGGTGGGAAGGGCTCATGTCGCTCCAAAGTACAGATGTCCGGTTGTTCGACCCCTTTCGTTGGTGGTTTGAAGGCAATCCGGGTGTGGGCGGCCTGCCGGTCCACGCCGCCTGTGGTCAGGCCGGAGTGCGGCTCGTGCGTAGTCAAGGACGAAGCCGCGGAGCGGGCGCCGGAGGTGCTCCTTGATTCCGTGCCGGGCGTGCTCGTCTTCGAGGGTTGTGGTCGAGGGCCTCCGGTCGACGGTCAGGACGGTGAGTAATTGGCAAATGGCGGTGGATGATGAATTGTGCGAAAAAACTGGTCCCGGACTTGCACAGCGAGAGAGTGTCCATCCTCCATCGAGTCGCTCGTGCCCGCATTGGCCCAGCAGGAGAAAGGGGAAAGGCGCGGAATAGAGAGCTCACGCGCTGCGGTGCCAGGCCGCACGGCGCAATGAGCGAGAGGGCGCGGACACGCGCGCTTCGGTGCGTCGCGACCAGCAAAGTGGGCCGTCCCCCCAACGACATGCCGCCCACACCAACTTGAGCCACGTCACACGCAGCGCCCGGCCGTCTCTGACGACCCCTGGGATGAGCCAGACCCTGAGTATGAGGAAGACGAGCGCTGGCCAGTCAGCGCGTAGTCGGCGTCCCCCGGAGCTCGCCGAGACGGATAGTTGCGTCCTGATGGCGAAAATGC
>JAGSHB010000028.1 GCA_023954815.1 Myxococcales bacterium
CCCACGACTTTGTGCCACGCGGGGTCACACGGATCCCCAGCGTGCCCGTGCCATGGGCGTTGTCCTCGTAGATGACATATCTCTTGTCTTTCGGTTTAAGGCTCTCCACGTAGCGGGTCGAAAAACGCATAATCTGCTCCTGTCGTGACGACCCAACGACTACAAGTAGCGGTCATTTCTAAAGAGTCGGGTCAAAGTTCGGCTTGAGTTTTGCCCCTTGCACGGGGTGAAACACGCTGACCCGGACTGTGACGCAATTTCTAGATTTTCACAAGCATTATGATCACTTAGGACACAACATCGGCACGCGATGAAACCGATTGAAACAGGCAGAAACATGCTGGGACCGGTCTCATAATCGTTAGGTCGACGGTTCAAGTCCGTCTCCAGCCACCAAAAGTTTCAAGCAGTTGAAAAGGTCCCGCGAGGGGCCTTTTCCGTTTCGAGTCCGCGTGCCCACGCTGCGTACCGCACCACGTGCCGGTTACGGCTCGGCCAACTCGCTGCTGTTTCCCAACTCTCGGCGCAGTCGCACCATCTCTCCGTCTCGAAGCACGACTGTAAATCCATGGCGCTCAAATAGTCTGATGAGCGGCCAATTGGTCGCCGAGGTATGGGTAGCCGCGTGCGTCAGCCCGTGTTTCACCATCCAGTGCTCAGCCCTGACCACAAGCGCGGACGCCAGCCCTTGACGGCGATGCTCCGGCTGCACCCACACCGTCGAAATGAGTCCAATCCGGGAGCCGAGGGAGGGCTCGTGCCGAACGATAATATGACCCATTACTTCTCCGTCCGACGACTCGGCAACCCAAACCTCACCAGTGCATTCGTCCTCATCCAGGTGCCAGCGCACGCGATCCGCCAACCACTGTTGGCTGTACATGGTCGATCCGCGCTCGTGCCCGAGGACCTCAATGAGCGTGAGGCGCATCCGCTCGGCGATCAGCGCGACCTCTGTAAGCGGATCGATCCGACGAATGAGGCATGCGTCTGCCATCCTAAATCACCTCCTCTCGCCGGCGACCGCGCCGCTAGCTGAGTGCCACACCGATCCCGCCGCGCCGGAGTATGTGCCACGAGCGGCTTCCGGAGACACCACTTTTGCTTCAGATGATGGATGTTCGCGCGGCGTCGCACCCATCAGTGTAGCAACGTCGGCGGTCAGACGAACACACCAACGTGCGCCGCGCTGCCGGTCTTCATCATGTCACCCGCCGGCATGACGCCGTCCTCGTTGGTGAGACTGTCGGTCGCAGGAGGGCACGGCGACCTGACGGGTAGCCAGCCATTCGCACTTGGAGTGAACGGTGCCGGGACTACCGCGCTCCACTGCGCGCAGGGCAGATCGACAGCGCCGCCAGGCTCGGCCATGCGCGCCTGACCGATCCGGCGACCGCCGACACAGGGCCTGCCCAGCGCGATGTTTCGGCCAAGGCCACCGTCCCGTCCAGGTCGCCACATCGATTCGATCGACACCGCGCCAGAGCTCAACTCTTCCAGCTCGGTTCGGGAGCCTGAGTTTCGATGACCTCGACGACCTCACCACGATGACATCGCCAGGGCGCACCACTTGCCCTCGTTTGACCTCGGCAGGGGCTGCCGCTCGACGTCCTTCCGCCTCAGTGGCTCTGGAGCCGCCGGCACGCACCGGCAAACGCCTACCGTCCGGTAACAGGAGGGTCAGACCTGCAACCGACGCAGGCTCGCTGCCGAGATAGACAAGCTCGACGTACTCGCCCACCACGTCCGCTATCAGAAGCGGGTCCGACATCACCTCGGAGATCACCAGATCGACGGCCGGCGGAAGCACCATCGTCGGTTTTGAGTCCTGATGATGGGCTGCGTGATCGTGAGAGGTGTTGCGATTTACAACCCTGCGGTCTTTCGGTTGGGCGGGCTTGGGGGTCAGCAAGGTGGCGATCGGCAGTGCACCGTGCCGCTGGGGTTCGGCGCTACATCCAATGGCAGCTAGGAGCAACCACGCGATCACGCCGCCAGATCGCGACCATATTCGCCACTGATGCATGGGTACGGCGGGCTGGAGTGGACTGTGGAACGACTGATTCATGATGCCTCCTGGGCTCGGTCAAGTGTGGATCCTCACAGTGCAGCCCCTGTGCCACCCTCAAATGTCAGTCTTTACACGCTGTTTCACTCCACTCCTTTGATATCATTCGCAGTCTCAGTACCAGTACCACAGCGTCAGTGAGACCATTTGGCGCCCAAGATCGCCATCGGGTTGACAGCCCCCACCGCCCATCTAGAATCGCGGCTCCGCGACACGCGTTCGCCTTCGCCCAGGAATTTCTGATGGTCCGTACTGCCGTTCTTCTCATCACTGCCATGGCCCTCAGTGCTATAGCTCAACCCGCGCTTGCCGCCGCTCCTGAATTGGAGCGCACGGTCGTTCTCGTTGAGCTTCGCAATGGCCCGGATGCGAGCAGCCTAACCGTCGATTATCTCAAGGAGATAAGAAAGTCGTTTCAGACGCAGAACAAGGGTGACTTCATCCTCGTCAAAGACGCGACTGTGATCGAAAAGGTCGGCGCCAACCGGCAGCAGGTGCCGCCAGCGCTGACCGCAGAGCGCCTCGCGACCTTGGACGAGGCAAAGAAGAAGGGTGTTGCGTACCTCGATCAGGCGGACGCTGCCAACGCCGTCAAAGCATTGCGTTCCGCCGAGTCGAAGTTCCGAGCCGCTCTCGCGGCTCCGGGAGCCAATGACGCCCTCCGCAAGTCCTACCTCGACTTGCTGGCTAAACTCGCGACCGCCTACGTGATCTCCAAAGACCCAGACGCGGCCGCCGAAGTCTTTCGCACAGTTGTGACAGCCTTTGGCCCATCCGCTCCAGTCACCGATGACCACTACCGTCCCGACGTTGTTGAGATTTTTCAGCGTGTGCTCAAGGAGATGAAGAAGCTCCCGCACGGTTCGATCGATGTGTCATCGACGCCCCTGGGCGCCAAGGTGATTCTCGGCGGCATCGCCCGCGGCCGGACGCCGTCGCAGGTCAGCGATCTCATCCCCGGCAACTACAGCTTGCGCCTGCAGCGTGGCGCGAACACCTCGATGCTCCACAGAGTCCGCGTGGACGCCGGCAAGGCCTCGAAGATCCACATCGACCTGCAGTTCGAGTCACATCTGGTGCTGGAAGACACCCACGCTGGCCTCAGCTACAAGGATCTCGAAGCCGCCAAGCAGCGTGCAGCACTGGATGCCGTCTCGCTCGGTCGGCTCGTTGAGGGCGCCAACCTCGTGGTCGCCGTCGGTGTGTTCGATCGCAAGCTCGTGACCTTCGTCATCGACGTCAACAAGAGCCGCAGCGTCCGTCGTTCCAGTTCGCGCATCCCACAGGTTGGAATTTCCAAACGTGCTGTGACCCGATCGATCGACACGATCATGAATCGCAGCATTGGCGGTAGCGACGGGCAAGCTTGGTACACCTCGGTTCCCGGTTGGGCGGCAACAGGCGCCGGTGTGGTCAGCCTCGGTGTCGGCCTGGCGTTCGTGAGCTACCTCGACCAGAGCAGCATTACGGTTCACCACTGTGTCGATGCGAAGAACTCGTGTGCTGAATCAGAGAAGAAGGACCCTGCCCTGCAAAACCAAATCAACGCAGCGAAGCAGACCTACAAGGACGAGATCGGCACCAACAGCACAATTTCGGGAATTGGACTTGGCCTGGGCACGATCCTCATCGGCGCAGGTGCCTACCTGTTCTACCGGCACATGAACAGCAGCGAGATGGCCGCTATGCGTTACGCTCCTGCTCCGGGCGATCCCACCAGTGTGTTGCCTCCGATGAACTTCGGGTTCGCACGTACGCAGTTCTCTGCCGGCGGTCTGTAGGCGTTCCGTCACGCAGCTCAGCGAGCCTAGACAACTGTGGCTGTCTTGCGCGCCCTGTCCTCAGAAGCCGCAGTCGCGTGCATCAACGACGGCCAATTGGTCGCGCACGCAACGACAACGCTGCTGGGCATCGCTGCTGCGCCTCTGCACGCCAGCGCGGTGACCAAACTCGATGCACTGAAGTCACGGGTAACTGGTCGCGGCTACGTGCACGTGTGTGACACGCCGGAGCGGGCCGAGGGCTGGATCGTCGACGTCGAGGCCGCAGCGGCGGTGTGGCGCAGTCTCGATGGACCAGTGACACTTATCGTTCCAGCGGGACCTCTGGCGCCACTGTCCGTGCTAGGTCCAGGCCACACGTTGGCGCTCCGCCTCGACCACCACCCCGCCGTGCGGGCACTCTGCCAGGGCACCCAATCACCAATTATCAGCACGAGTTTGAACCTCCCTCAGCAGACTCCCATTGCGGACATCACTCGAGTTCCAGCGGAGCTGACCCGTCACTTGGCAGGTAGCCTCACGGGCTCTCCGGAACCGCTCGGCACGCCTTCGACCTTGTTGAAGCAGACGGGGCACCACTGGCGCGTGCTTCGAGAGGGATCACTGTCTGGCGCCGCGATCAACGAGCTACTGGGCGGGATCGTCATTCATGAGTGAGCCGGTTGTCCACAGCGACGAAAGCTTGGATACGATGCTGCGTGGCCACATCCGGTTGCTGCAGTCCAAGAAGGGATACCGAACGAGCGTCGACGCGATGTTGGTTGCGTGGTTTGCCTGGACACAGGCTCCCCAGGCTCGCCGCGCGGCCGACTTTGGAGCGGGCAGTGGACTCGTAGCCATCACCCTGGCCCGTGCCTTACCAGCGCTGCAGATGCACCTCATCGAACGGCAAGACACCCTCGTAGCTCGGGCGCGCCGCAATCTCATCGTCAATCGGGTGACTGCGCCCGTGACACAGCACGACTTTGCCTCTGGACCGGTTCCTGGCCTGTACGACCTCGACTTGGTGGTCAGCAATCCACCGTTCTATGCCCACAAGGGCCGTGTCGCCCCGCCGCACCCGGAACGCCGCGATGCCCACTATGAGTCGACGGCCGGCGTTGAAGCCTTCTGTACGGCTGCAGCTGCGGCTCTCAAACCCGATGGTCTGCTGTGCATGGTGTACCCAAGCGAGGGTGCCGATCGGCTGGTCGCCGCCTTTGCAGGCGCAGGGCTGGGGCGAATGCGGCTGTGCGCGCTGCACCATCGGAGCCTTAACAAGCCGGCCACGCGGGTGCTGCTGGCAGGGCAACGGGGGCCGCTTGATGTCGTGACGCTGCCCAGGATGCGCCTGCACCCTGAGGATGCCCTGGACCACACCTACATCCCAGAAGTGGAGAACTTCTTGGCTGAACTTGGCAACTACTGAGTAGGGAATTACCGCCGAATGGTGCGCCTTCTGCAGACCTGCACACGCCACGATGGCCCCATGAACTTGCGGGTGGGTAGGGTGACTGCTAGCTTGAATACGCAGACGGGAAAGGAAAAAAACCTGTCGAATGAATCGACCCGAAGCTTCGCGCGTCGAAAGTGTGGGAGGGATTGGGAGCCTCAGGAGGTGTACGATGTTGGATGCGTTCATCATCGAGGAAATTAGGCGGAGAGAACGAACAGACGATCGACTTCAGCCACGGCTGGAACGTCCGGACGCCTTCCCGCTGCCGCTGCCACCGGAGCCCGACCCCTATCGCGGCTACAACGACGACGACGACGATGACAACAACGGCGTCATCATCATCGATATGTGAGTGTCGTCCTAGGTGGCTTGTCCGACGCTGGCTAACCTACGGTAAGGCTGTCTTACCCGAGATCGGAACGGCTCGTAATCACCCGTGAAATCAGCCCATATTCGACTGCTTCTTCGGCGGTGAGCCAGTAGTCGCGCTGCGTGTCGCGCTCGATCTGCGCGTCCGGCTGACCTGTCTCGGCGGCGAGCAGTTTGTTGATGCGCTCGCGGGTCTTGAGCAGCTCGTTCGCCGTAATCTCAAGATCACTGGCCGGCCCGTAGACCGTCATGGGGATCATCGGCTGGTGAATCAGCAGGCGCGTATTGGGCAGCGACAGGCGATCTTCTTTGTCGGCGCCAAGCAAGATGACGGTGGCGATCGAGGCGGCCAACCCTGCACATACGACACGGATCCGCGGCTGGATGAAGCGCATGATGTCGTAGATAGCGAACCCAGAGGTGACGCTGCCACCGGGAGAGTTGACGATCAGCGTGATCGGCGCTTCGGGATCGTCCGCTTCCAAGGCCAACAACGCGGACGTGATAGCGCGAGCGACTTTCTCGTCAACCTGTCCGGTCAACTGGATCTGACGGCTCTTGAACAGTTTCTCGCCAATGAAACTCGGGCCTTCAGCAGGCTTGGTCTCGTCGGGTTTCTTGGCCATGCGTACAGGTTCTGACATGGGGCTCCTCGCCGCGGGGCGATCGACATGGGGTCGACAAGGCTACGGGCGGCGGACGCTAGCATGACAATGCACCGGTCACCACCTCTACAACGCGATCGCGCTCGGCCTCCGTTAGCCCAGGATAGACCGGCAGAGCGAGCACCTCCGCGCAACAACGCTCGGCGTTGGGCAGACATTCCGGCGGAGCGGCGGCTGCGAGTGCACCCTGCTGATGAAGCGCCCGCGTGTAGTAGACCGCATGGCCGATATCGGCAGCCCGAAGTTCCTCGATCAACCGGGCACGGTGGGGCGTCTGGATGCTGAACTGATTCCACGCGTGACCAGGCACATCGACCGGAAGCCGCAGCTGCTCGGCGTTGGCCAAACCTTCAAATGCACACAGATAGGCGCGCGCATTGACCGCCCGCTTGGCATTCCAATCATCGAGAGCCGGCAGCAGCACGCCCAGCATCGCGGCCTGCAGCGCGTCCAAGCGGAAATTACCGCCCAACTCGTCGTAGTGATCCCGTGCCCGACGGCCGTGTTGGCGGATGCGCCGAACGTGCTCCACGAACGCCGCGTCGTGACTGAATACGGCGCCGCCATCGCCCAGCGCGCCCAGGTTCTTGGCCGGAAAGAAGCTCAAGGTGCCAGCGGCGCCGGCCAGGCCTACCGACCGACCGTCGGCGTCACGAGCGCCGATGGCCTGAGCGCAATCTTCGACCAAGACGCCTCCGCGACGAGCGCAGAGCGCGGCGATATCGGTCATCGGCACAGGCTCGCCGAACAGATGAACGGCCAAGACGCCGACCGTTTTTGAGGTCCAAGCGCGCTCAAAGCCCGAAACATCAGGGTGAAAGCCAGTGTCGGGCAGATCGACGAACACCGGCCGCAGGCCCGCGCGCAACACAGAAGAGGCAGAGGCGACGAACGATAGGGGCGTCATCAGCATCTCGCCGCCAGCAGGCAAGCCCAGGGCCAGCAGCGCTGCGATGAGCGCGTCCGTGCCGCAGGAAACGCCCGCCGTATCGCTCGCGCCGAGATAATGCGAGAGGCTGGCCTCAAAGGTCTTCACCTCGTGACCCAGAACGTAGACGCCGTGATCCAACATGCGCGAAAAGGCGGCCTCCAACTGGGGCCGCAGCGGAGCCTGCAGACGCTTCAGATCGACGAACGGAACCTTCATGATACCTCTAGGATGCGACCGCGCCATTGCCAAGCGCTGCCGCAGCGACTGCAGGACGCGGCCTCGCCGTCGGCGGGCAAGACGTCAAATGGCAGACGTTCGCCACAGGAGCACACCCAGCCCGCGACTTTGGCGGGCACACCGATCATCAATCCGTGGGCGGGTACGTCCTTGCTCACCACGGCGCCGGCACCAATGAACGCAAAGGCGCCGATCTCATTGCCGCAGACAACGGTCGCGTTGGCGCCGATGGTCGCGCCCTTGCCGACGACGGTCCGCGCGAACTCGTCGCGGCGGCTGACATGGGCGCGGGGCCGAACGACGTTGGTGAAGACGGCAGACGGCCCGCAAAACACGTCGTCACGCAGGACCACACCGTCGTAGATGGAGACGTTGTTCTGAACCCGCACCCGATCGCCGACGATGGCGCCGGTCTGCACGAACGTATTTTGCCCAAACACACAATCACGACCGATGTTTGTACCGGTCATGATGTGGGCGTTGTGCCAAATCTTGGTGCCGTCGCCGATTGTCGCGTCCGAGTGGACTTCGGCTGAGCCATGAATCTGCACGCCGGGCGCAGCGCTCGCCGTCGGCACGGCCACCTGGGTCGGCTGGCCATTGCGCGCCATGGACCGCTCGGCTGCATCGAGCACCGTCAACACCGCCAGGCCTTCGGCACCATCGGAGATCGGCTGCTGCGTCGGATCGGCGCAGGCGTTGAGAAAGACGGTCATCTCTTTGGCCAGCGGCTCTTCACTCGGCAGCGGGACCGGCTCGGCCTGAGCCTTGAGGGGATGGGGATGACCATCTAGCCACTCGACCCCGTGCCGGTACAGCACCAGCTTGTGCTCTGGCGCGCGATCGTCGAATACCGCCATCGCATCTTGGCCCACCACAACGAGGCGTTGCTCCTTGAACGGGTGCAGCCACGATACGTAGATGTGCGCTTTGACACCCTGGGGCCAGGTCAGCGTGGTCATGGTCGTATCAGCGATCTCGGGGTGCAGGTAGTACCCACCAGTCGCGGTGACCTGCTCGGGCAGCGATCCAACCAGCCGGAGCAACACGGAAACATCGTGCGGCGCGAAGGACCAGAGGCTATTTTCCTCGCGGCGGAAACGACCAAGATTCAGCCGATTTGAGTACACATAGCGCAGTCTTCCGAGGTCTCCGCTATGAACCAGCTTGGCCAGCGCTTCGACTGCGGGGTGGTAGTGCAACAGGTGACCGACCATCAACACACAGCCCTTCGAAGCGGCGAGAGCGACCAACGCGCGGCCCTCATCGACATCCAGTGCGAGTGGTTTCTCGACGAACACGTGCTGGCCGCGCTCGAGAAAGTGGCGCGTCACACGGGCGTGATCTGCGGCTGGCACAGCGATGGCGACTGCGTGCGACCGAGGTACGTCCGTGAGATGTTGCCAACAGGGAACAGCGGGCCATTGCTCAGCGATCAGCGTTTTTGCGGCTGGACCAACCTCCACAATTCCTGCGAGGGCTCCAAGTTGATGTAGATTTCTTGCGAGGTTGCGCCCCCAACGGCCGCAGCCAATGAGGGTCACTTGAGTCGAAGACACGGGAACGCTCCGAGGGGGATCGGTGTTGGTGGGCAAGTCTATGCGAGACGCGATAGACTACTGACAACTGGAGGCATCATGCGCCCGAGATCGAAGTTCTCGCAACCGGCACGCACGCACGTAATTTCCACGGCTGTCTGGCTAGTCGCCGGGTTGAGCGCTGGGGTGTCTATCCCGGCCCAGGCTGGGCCGTTGTGTCGCGCGGTGATGCTCAATTGCTTCGACGGTGCCAATTCGACCGGCATGAACCTGCGGCGCGCAATCGGTAGCAAGGCCTTGTCCAGGTGGGCGCTCAAGAACTGTCAGCCTGTGCCCAACTCGCCCGATCCCTATCGCTGCGACTGGAAAAAAACCCTGCGTACACGCCGGACTGCTGCGCCGCGAGCCGTGAAGCCGACGCCGACGCCTGCACAAGCTCGTGCGCCCAATCCCACTGCAGCACATCATCGGGCGGCTGCCCAACCGCGACCAGCCACGCCGCAACCTCCCGTACCGAGGCGCGATGTGCGCGGCCGCTATTCGACGACGCCAGCACCGGCACGCCTGCCGAAAGTGACGGCCAAAGATCGCGCGCCGTTTGCGGCAGAAGTGCAGGCGGCAGCGGCTCGGTATCGGCTCCCAGCGAATCTGATTCGTGCGGTGATGAAGGTGGAGTCTGGCTACAACCCGACGGTCGTCTCCCACGCAGGAGCCGTCGGGCTGATGCAGCTGCTGCCGACGACCGCTAAGGCGATGGGGGTCAAAGACCTCCGCGATCCGGCCCAAAGCATTCTCGGTGGTGCACGGTTCATTCGCATCTTGGCCAATCGCTTCCGCGGAGATCTCGTCAAAGTGCTCAGCGCCTACCACGCGGGTTCCACACGGGTGAAGCGGCGGGGAGGCACGCCCTACGCTGCTACCGATAGCTACGTGCGGAAGGTTCTCGGGGTCTATTACGCGCTTGCGGACAGGTGAACGTGTCGGGCCCCGTCACCCCGAGCGTTGCCTTGCCCTGCCCCAACTCGGCACTGGGCGACGGCGCTGTTGCGCAAGCGCGCTTTCAACAATTATCGCTAAAATACGGTCGTTTTTTGATAATCTGCCTTTTTTGGGCGCTCGGAGGTTGCAGTTCCTCCGATGGCCTCTCGATCGGCGCGCGATGTGATTCCGACAGCCAATGCGAATCCGCCTTCTGTGAGACGGGGCCCTGGCGCCCGGCACTGTGCGCGTTCCCCAACGCTGACCTCGATGGCGACGAGCTCGATGCTGTCGCCGAACGGGCGGCAGGCACAGACTCCCAACGCGCAGATACGGATGACGATGGCATCGCCGACAAAGTCGAGGTTGGAGACAACCCAGCCGCACCCAAAGACCGTGACGGAGATGGAAAACCGGACGCGCTTGAGCATGACTTCAAAGACAGTGATGGCGATTGTCTCGCCGACCCAGACGACCAATCCAATGACGTGCCCGCCAGCAAGGAGGCACTCGCAGCGATCTTCTGCAACATTGGTGTGTGCGCTGGACACGCCCCCCGCGCCACCTGTGAAGGGGTGATTGGCCAGGTGACCTGCGAGGTGATCGGCGTGCCAGACTACGAACCAGAGGGCGAACGCCGCTGTGACAAGCGCGACAATGACTGCGACGGCGAAACAGACGAGGGACTCGAAGGCCTGGCCGGCGCGGCCTGTGGTGCGAGCGGCGTCTGCGTAGGTGCGCCGACGTCCCGCTGCATCGGTGGCCAATGGATCTGCAACCTCAGTGGTATCGCCGACTACGAGACGGTAGAAAAGAGCTGCGATGGGGTCGACAACGATTGTGATGGCAAGACCGACGAAGCGCCGCTGTGCGACGACGGACTCCCATGCACAATCGACGCGTGTGTCGGCGGAAAAGGCTGCCAACACACGCCATCAGGCCAACGCTGCAACGACGGCAACCCGTGCACCATCGATCTCTGCGAACTACCAAACGGGTGCCGCTCCCTACCACACATCGGTACCTGCAATGATTCGAATCCCTGCACAACAGGAGAGAGTTGCAGCAACGGCGTGTGCGAAAACGGCACGGCGACGATTTGCGACGACGGCAACTCCTGCACCCTGGACACATGCGCCAAGGACAGCGGCTGCATCGGCGTGGCCTTGTCTGAGGGAACGGCGTGCAAGCCCATCGACGCCTGTGCCCAGGCCGGAACCTGCGTGGCCGGCAAGTGCAAGGGCCACAGCGCTGTCGTCTGCAACGATGACAATCCATGCACAGCGGATAGTTGTGATAGCGAAGCAGGCGGGTGCGTACACCTTGCCAACGAAGGAGCGTGTAACGACGGCAACCCATGCACGGAAAATGACAGCTGCCTCGCCAAGTTGTGCATGGGCGTGCCGCTTCCGAGCTGTTGCACCGCAAATACCGACTGCAGTGACCAAAACCCCTGCACGCAGGACAGCTGCCTGGGCGGAGCCTGTAAGAATGCAGCTTCCGGTCTCGACGCGTGCGACGACGGCAATGTCTGCACCTCGGGAGAGGCGTGCGCTGATGGGCTGTGCGTCGGAGGTATCTGGGATGTCTGCGACGATTCGGATGCCTGCACGCTCGATATCTGCGACAACAAGACGGCTGCGGCGAGCTGTACGCACGCGTCACTCCCGGACGGCGCCAACTGTGATGACGGCGATGTCTGCAACGGCTTTGGCGCTTGCGGGCAAGGCACCTGCAAAGTTGGGCTGGCCTTGGATTGCGACGACGGCAACCCTTGCACAAAGGACGTTTGTCACCCACTTAAGGGCTGCACACATGCCGCACACAAGGGCGATTGCGACGATGGAAACGCGTGCACCATGGCTGATGTCTGCGCGTCAGGAGCCTGTGTAGGCGTGGCGCTACAATGCGGCGATCTCAATCCCTGTACCATCGACACCTGCAAGGTCGAACTCGGGTGTCAGTACTTGCCGGTTGCAGGCAGCTGTGACGACGGGAGCGCCTGCACAACGGGCGATGCGTGCTCCGAGGGAGCTTGCAAGGGGACCGACACGAACTGTGACGATGGAAAACCGTGCACAATCGATACTTGCTCAAAAATCGGTGTCTGTGAGCACGATGACAAACCCACAGAAGCCACCGGCTGCGATGACGGCAACGCTTGTACATTGGGCGATCTGTGTAAGTCCGGTGTGTGTTCTGCGGGCGTCTCAATCGACTGCCAGGACGGAAATACGTGCACCAACGACACCTGCGACAAGGTCTCGGGCCTGTGCAAATACACCTTTCGCACAGGCAGCTGCGTAACAGCGACCGGCTGCACATCGGACGCTTCGTGCAAGCTCGGCCTCTGCCAGGGCACACCCATCGCAAACTGCTGTAAACTCAACGGAAACTGCAACGACGGCAACCCATGCTCCATCGATAGCTGCGACAAATCCACAGGGCAATGCAGCCACGCGCCCGTCAGCGGGCTCGGGTGCGGAGACGGCTCCAAGTGCACTGTGGGCGATGTGTGTGTGGGCGGGTTGTGCAAGGGGGCCGCCTATTTGGGGTGCGATGACGACAAGCCATGTACGCTGGACTACTGCCTGAGCCAGACCGGATGCCATCACCTGTTGACGGTCACAGGCCTCTGCTCGGACGATGACCCCTGCAATGGCATCGAACACTGCAGCGTCGGCGGCTGTCTGCCCGGCGTCGCCCCCGACTGCGACGATGGAAAGCCGTGCACCCTGGATCTCTGTGAAAAGGCGAAGGGATGCGTGAGCGCATTCAAACAGCCCGGCACCAGCTGTGATGACGGATCGGGATGCACCACGACGGACCAATGCGATGGCCTCGGCACCTGTGTTGGCACGCCGACCAAGGGAGCCGGTTGCTGTACATCTGATGCGGCCTGCGACGATGGGTACGCCTGCACACTCGATAAATGCCTCACCGCATTGGCGCGCTGCACCCACACGCCCCTGACCTGCAACTCAAACCAACAATGTACGGCGGGTTGGTGCGAAACAGGCAGCTGCAAGGCGGCAAGTCGCTGCTTGGCACCGGAGGTCTACGCCGAGAGCTTCGAACAAGACCAGACCCCGGGATGGTTGCTCTCCTCGGACGCCCCGCCTGTCAGCGCGACCGTGGCCTGGATACCGACCAAAGATGGAGCAGCGGTCGACGGCAGCCAAGTTCTGCACTGCCCGCTGGCGGCTGGCACATTCACAGCGCGCTTGCCGACCATGGCGCTAAGCGCTGGTGATTGGCGACTGAAAATGAACGTGAAACTCGACAAGGACGGCGCCGATTGCACCCAGGGTGGCCTCTATGCCAAACGCGACGGAACGGCCCTGCCCGGCGGTACGCTGTGCAAGAGCAGCGGCGCAATGGTTGCCGTCGATCTGCCCTTGTCGGTGACGCACAACGGTGATGTGGTGGAGCTATCGATGGTGTGGGTCGGGGTGGCAGCCAAACCCACGACAACACGGGGTGTATGGATCGATGATGTGCGGATCGTCGCTGTGCCCGGCGGTTCAGGATGCGCATGCACCCCCTGACCTTCCTGCTGCGGGGGCGCCACTACCGTCGGCTGCTGATGGTGCTCCTGGGGCTCCTGTACGCCGGGTGTGCCGGGCAAGAGCGGGCCTGTTCGGTCGATGGGACCTGCCCGCCCAATACCGTCTGCATCGACAAAGTGTGTAAGAACGTCCCGTGGTGGTCCGACGTGACCTCCTTGATGGACGTCAGCGCCGACACGGCATGCGACCCCAAAACTGGATCGACATCGACCACGAATGCGGTGGCCGGCAGCGCGCGTGTGGTTGCCGGTTGGGTGCAAGACAGGTTGGTCATGTACGGGGGAGATAGCCCTCAAGGCGGCCGGTGCAAGTCGACCGGTGCAGCGTCAGCGCTATCGGTCAGCTGGGCTCCCTGCGACGGCTGGCGAACAACGGTTGGACAGAGACCGCCGGCTCGCAGCGCGGGTGCGGGTGCATCCGGTATGGGCAGCCTCTGGCTCATGGGCGGCTGGCGACGCACAACCTCGACGGGCGCCTGGATCCTCAGCGGGGACCTGTGGCGCTTTGGCAGCGGTGTGCAGCAGTGGACCAGGGTCACCCAGCAAACGATTCCAGTCCGGCACAGCGCCGCTCTGGCCGTGCAAGACAGCCCGCCAAGTGTGTGGGTGTTCGGCGGCGACGCGGGTACGACGAGCGCTGCGTCCATCTTCCTATTTGATTTGCGGCGCTACCGTTTCGGCAAGTCGCTATGGGAAGTGCCACTGGTCAAGGGCAAGGCGCCGGGCGGCCGCGCAGAGCACAATCTGGTCGCCATCGCGGGCGGCAAGCAGCTGCTGCTATTCGGCGGCCGCTCAAAGGCTGGGCTGCTCGGCGACCTCTGGCTGCTCGATACCGACAAGCTCGCCTGGACAAAGC
Organism: Myxococcales bacterium; assembly: GCA_023954815.1. GTDB lineage: Bacteria > Myxococcota_A > UBA9042 > UBA9042 > UBA9042 > UBA9042. The sequence continues at coordinate 14,427 of JAGSHB010000028.1, forward strand.
TCCCGGACTCAGCTGTGGCGCCGTCACCCAGGCGGGGTGCGCAGATGGTGGTGACCCACGAGGCTGTCTGGCTTTTTGGCGGTCATGATGCCAGCGCACAGGGCTTCCGGAATGACCTGTGGCGGATGCCGCTTAGCAGTCTAGGGAAGTGGCAGCGACTCAAGGCTGGAGATCTTGGAAAAGGCGCGACGACGGGCGGGGTGCTGCTGCCGTTGACCGACCCGTGCACGCCGCCAGCTGGATTCGCTCAGCTCGACCCCACCAGCCCACCGCGGCGCAGTCACGGTATCCTGACCGCACACGGCGGGGCGTTATGGTTGCGCGGCGGGCAGGGAGAGTGCGGCGCGCTGGGCGATATCTGGCGTCTCGATACAGCCACCGTCACGTGGTCGATTGCTCACGGAGATGAGAGCGGGTGGTCTTGTGAGCGCCGTGGAGAGACCTGCGCCTCCCTGTGCGGTCCTTGATTGCTCGTTCATCTATGCGCCCAGATCTTCAGAAACACTCCGAATTTTCGGGATCACAGTGGAATTCCGTCTCACCACAGCGCGATCATCTCCCGTTCGCTGGGCAGAAGCGTCGGACATCCGTACACTAGCGAAAATCGCCCCTGGAGCCCTGCATGTCGCACCGCCTATTTCTTCCCATCTGTCTGTTGGTCGTCGCCGTCGGGACCCTCGGCTGCTCCACAGACAGCAGCAGCTCTGCGGCCAACACGCGCACTGGCCCGTGGTGGGTCTGCCCACCGGTGAAAGGGCCTGGCCTCGAGCACGGAAGGAAGTGCGCGACCAACGCCGACTGCATGTACGGTCACTGCTTCGATAGCGGGTTCCTCGCTGGCTACGTACCGGGCATCAAGTTCTGCACGAAGAACAACGGCTGCACGGGCGGCGACAGTTCATCATCGGCGGCCTGCTCAACCGATGGCGCCTTCGCGTCGGCCTTCGAGAAGTCCACCAGCGGCGGCAATGCCAAGCGCACCAGCCCAGAGCCCTACAAGGTGTGCGCAAAGACGTGCGCTTCCGACGCCGAGTGTGCCAACTGGAACATCGAAATGCCCGACTGCATCAAGAGCAGCACGGACTACGTCAGCATGGGCACGAAAGGGGTCTGCGGCGTCAATCCATTCAAGTAGCCGGCTCCATCAGGACGTCGAAAGCACAGCGGAAAAGTGCTCCGGTTCGTGGTATCCGACATCCCTGTGGAATCGTTGATCGTTCCCCTACGAGGCGGTACTATCGCCAGACCGCGCAACTGAGCGCGACGCGGAGACTCGAGAGTTGGACAAACCTCCTGCTGGCCTTGTGGCTAAAGTGGCTGATGTAGCAGATGTAGCCGAAGCGGCTGACGACCCGCTTAGTGCCGGCCTGCTAGTCATCGGTTGTCTCGCATTTTCCTTTCTTTTCGCGGGCTCTGAAACCGCGATTACCAGCATGGGTGAGCCGCGAATTCGGCGGCTGCTCGACGAGGGCGTTGGCCCCAAGCGCTTCCTGCAGACCTGGCTAGACGACCACTCGGCGATTCTAACGTCGCTGCTGGCCGGCAACACCCTCGTCAATATCATCGCGTCCGCCCTGACGACCTCACTGACGTTAGATTTGGTCAGGACCGGCGCAATTCCTAGCGCGATTGGGGAGTGGGCGGTCAGTGCTGGCGTGTTTCTGTTGACGATGCTGGTGCTGGTGGTCGGAGAGATCGCCCCAAAAACCCTCGCCAAGAGCCATCCGACCTGGTTTCTGCGGCCTTTTTGGGTGGTCTGGGGCTTTCATCTTGCGACGACGCGGGTCACGAGCGGTCTCAATTGGATCGCCAAACGACTCATCGCCTTTCTGGGTGTGGACACCGATGCCGGTGGTTTTGTGGTCACCGAGGAACAGATCGAGGACATGGTCCGCATCGGCGCCGAAGAGGGCTCCATCGACGACAGCCGCGGTAGCCTGCTGCAGAACGTCTTCGACCTCTGGGATACGGCCGTTCGCTCGATCATGACCCCACGTACACAGGTCGTGAGCCTGCAGGCCGACATGAGCCATGAGTCCGTGGTCGACACCATTCGGGAGAGCGGCTACTCGCGCTACCCGGTTTACGACACCTCACCTGACGACGTCATCGGAGTGTTCTACGCCCGGACGCTGTTGCAAAACGATGCCGCCGTGGAGCAGTTCAGCCTGCGTCAGCACCTCAGCCCGACGATGTTCGTGCCGGAGACGCAAAAAGCGGCCTCACTGCTCAAAGAGTTTCAGACGGAAGCCGTGCACATGGCCGTCGTCGTCGATGAGCACGGTGGCACGGCTGGCGTGGTGTCGCTTGAAGATGTGCTTGAAGAGTTGGTCGGCGAGATCTACGACGAGCACGACGAGGTAGACCATCTGCTGGTCTGCACAGCCCCCGACGTGTGGGAAGTCGATGCCAGCGCTGAGTTGCGCACGGTCGAAGAGGACCTCAACGTCGAATTGCCGGAAGAGACGCCCTACAGCACAGTCGGTGGATTTGTCGTCGATCAGCTGGGGAAGTTGCCCGATCCTGGCGATACGATGGAGTGGAACCGCCTGAAGATCACGGTGCTGGCCGCCGATGACAAGAAGGTGCTGCGCGTCGAGATTCGCGTGATGCCGCCAGATGAAGAGCTGCCGAAAGCGGGCTAACCCAGCCTGACGAGACTACTTTCCACCGATATTGAGCGTCAGGTTCGGTGCTGGCGGGTTGACCTGGACTTCGCGCGTGGCCAGGGCTGCGGCAGTCGCGCCACCCAAGACAGCGGCCCCAACGGCGCTCCAGAACCACCACTTGCCGAACAGCGACTTGTCCTTCTTGACGACGGGCGCTGGGATGTCCTTTAGCTTGATGGTCAGACTCACGAGCTTGCCGGCCCGGATGTCGATCACCTGGGTCGACGGCATTTTGCCCGCAGCGACCACCTCGAGCTTGTGCTTGCCGGGGGGAACATCGCCGTCGAAGGGCGTACGACCGATGGGCTTGCCGTCGAGCAGCACCTGCGCGCGGCGGATGTTGCAGGCCAACTTCAAGATACCGCCAGAGGGCACCAAATCCGCTTCTACCTCACGCTGCTCACCGGCTTTGAGGCGGACAGTGTCGACAAAAGGGGTGAACCCGCGCTTTTGAAGACGAATAACGTGCGGGGCACCTGGGGTGACCACGATCGGGTCTTCCATGGGCACGACGCCGATCTTCTTGTCGTCCAAGAAGATGGTCGCACCGCGGGTCATCGACATGATCTCCACGGTGGTCTTCTTCTTCACTTTGCGGGCGCGCCGGGGACGCTTGCGACGAGCGTGAGCGTCGAGCGCTGGGCCGAGAGCGAGTGTGACCGCCACGAAGAGCCCCATAGCGCGCGCTGTGCGACCGCGCATGATGCGACTTCCGTAGGTGAGTTGGTGGTCCATGCGGTGTCTCCCTGTGTGCGGGCTCATTGTGGCGCCCCCGCAGGGTCCGCGCAAGGATCCTACCCGCCGTGTCGCTTGACCTCGGCCTCTTCCACACGCAATCGCCGCTCAAAGAGGACGGCCGCCTGCAGTGCGCGCTGACGTGAGTCCGGGGTATCCATGCCGTATCGCGCCCGATCCCAAGCGGTTGCGAACGCCCTGGCTTCGGGAGAGACGTCCGGACAGGCCGCGATCACGCCGTCCGTCGCCTGACGCCAAGTCTGCCAAGGGGCGCGCGGCACGCCCAGACGCCGCAGACTCCGATCGATGCGTACGGTAGTTTTGTGAAGACGTTCATCAAATACGGCCTGCGTATCTCGGCGGCGCCACCACCACACGCCCACAGCGAGCGCTCCGGTCAGCAACGCTGCGGGAAGCCATGGCCACTGCTCACCGCCCTCGTCGGTCTCCTGCCCCTCTGGCGCAGGTGCTGCCTCGTGCCGTGAGGGCCGTTGGCGTGTCTTGATCCGCAGCCCGGACGTCATCTTGCGCAGCGTGCGGCCGATCTTCCGCATGACGTCGACCTGTCGCTCTAGGTCGTACTCAACGACCCACGTGTACCAAAGCATCGCGCCACCATCGGCGATGCGACGCGCCAACCCGATAAGGCCCTGTAGTTCCGGTGCGAGCTGCCCTGCGGGCGGGGTGGGGTCAAACGTCGCCCAACCGTAGGCCGGGAAGTAGACCTCGACCCAGCTGTGGGCATCCCCTTGTTTGATCATCCGGTAGTCACCGAAATCGTTGAACTGCCCGCCCAGGAAGCCGTTCACAACACGCGCCGGGTGGCCTAAAGACCGCATCATGACGGCCATGGAGGTGGCGAAATACTCGCAGTGACCGCGCTTGTTGCCGAAGAGGAAATCTCCGAGCGGATCGGCGGGATCTTGGTCGCCGGCGAGGCTGTAGGTCCAGTCGCGGCGCAGTGATTCTGTCACGATCAAAGCCTGCGCCAGACGCGAGGTCTTGCCGGCGGTCAGCGTCTTGGCCAGGGTCGCAATCCTGGGGTCGAGCTTGTCGGGAAGCTGCAGCCAACGCTCCTTGACCCACGTCGGCGTCGTCTCTTTGGCGTGCGCCCGAATCTGCGCTCGGCGCCTGGACTCACTGATCGGCTCGACAACCACCGCCGCGTAGGCCAGGGATGTATCCGCCGGCGCCTTGAACGTCAGATCGCCACCGAGACCGTAGCTGATGCGCTTCTGACGGCCGCGGTACACGTCGTACTCACTATCGAGGAAGGTCAGTGAGCGGGTGCGCGGCGGGGCAAAGAGAACGCGCACGTCCGTATGGAGCGGCTCCAGATAGATGTGCATGAGGTAACCGCGTTCGAGCCCATCGATGGGTTCGCCGCGCTTCGGCACGTCGAATCGCTGACCAAAGCGCTGCAGGCGCCACCGGGGGCCCTTGGTGCGGCTCCAATTACGACCGTCGAAGTGGTCAAAGCTCAACCCGCGCAGCCGGACCGACCGGCGCAATCGCGCTTTATCCTGGGGAAATCGCAGGCGCATGACCACCTGAGCGCTCGTCTTGATCTTGCCGAAATTACCCAGCTTTACAGCGTCCGCAAAGCCGGTGACCTGCTGTGTTGCGCGGGTGCGGGCGTAGAAAAAACCCATACCGAGGCGCGGAAAGAGGAAGAAGAACAGCATCGAGGCGAGCAGGGCGCAGATGGCCATCACGCTCGAGGTGAAGAGGAACCCGCCGCCGATCAACCGCCGTTGCCGCCACTGCAACGTCTCGAGAGAGATAGGAGACTCTGGTAACGATTCTGGCGTCTTGGTGCGTCGCCAGGGTATCCAGCTACGTTGCGGCGGGAGCAAATGCTCGGGGCCAGTTTCGGTCTGAACTTCGATCTCGCGGACGAGGTGCACCATGGTCAGCGACCAGATCGCCAAGATGGCATAGGCCACAAAACAGACGGCGAAGATCATCGACGGGTGAATCACCGCTGCGACCAACATGAGCAGGAAACTCAGGGCGAAAAGCTGCAGATAGTCTTTCGCGAATCGGCGTTGGAAGAGGCGACTGGCCGTCATCAGCAGGGCGAATTCGAGGGCGTGCAGCAGCCAGTTGCCATCTCTGTAGGACCACAGCGTAAGTGCCGCGAGTGCGACAAAGAGCACAGCGGTCCAGACGAGCGCTGTTCGCTGCTGAAGGGGACCATCTGTGCGCCGGAAGAAGCTGCCGACAAAGGCCACGGCAAACAAAACGGGCGCCGCAACACCGAGCTCGCCGCTGAGCGCGACGGCCAAAAACGCGACGCCAACCAAACCATAACTGGCCCATTGGAAGGTGCGCTCGAAGTTCACGCGGCCCCCCGGACGGGTTTGTCGGCACGGGTGACGCTGACGATCTCGCCTGTGCCGGAGATCACCACGTCGACGGTGGCCGCTGGCCCATCGATGCGGACATCGGCGCGGGACGCAAAAACAACGCGAACCCGCTCCTGCACAACCGACGAAGCCCCCGTCGACAAGGGAACCGCCGTGCCAGAGGCCAGCGCGTCGTGTCGATGCCACGCCTGACGCACCCGCGCGGCCCAGATCGCATCTTCCAAGGGCCAACGGGGCGGCGGTGGGCGATCGGCGAGCACCAAAGCGGCGAGCAACCGTTGGATACGCCGAAGCTGACCGGCGCCACCATCCAGATCGGGTTCGGGCACAACGATCCCCGCGAAGGTGCGCAGTCCGACGCTCATCCCCTCAGCGAGTAGACTGGCGCAGATGCCAGCGACCGTTTCGCAAGCGCCATCGAGCAGGGTCGGATCGTCACCCTGCCCCGGCGCCACGTGCACAAACTCGACCCAGGCCGCCCGCGTGGCCTCCTCCTCCCACTCTCGCGCGATGAGACGCCCACGCTTGGCGGACACTTTCCAGTGCAGATCGCGGGTCGGCTCTCCGACGCGCCAGTCTCTCAGACCAAGAAACTCGCTACCAAAGCCCTTCTTGCGGGTGTGCGCGAGATCACCTCGGCCGGCACCGCGAGAGGCTTCCCAGTCCAACTGGGCCACACGCGGCAGCACCAGCCACCGCATCGGCTCTTCGAAGATGCGCGACTTGCGGGCAAAACCAAATGGATAGGCCGTGGTGATCCGAAACCCATCACTGACGACAGGGCCGCGACGCTGCGCAATCACCGCGACGAAGCCCTGCCCAACCTCATGGGGCCGCAAATGCAACACGTAGCCCGGCCGCATCTTGAAGGCGCCGTCGTCGACGACTTCATCGACCTCGATATTGAACGACGCCCGCTTCTTGTCGTTGTGCACCTCTGTCCGCAGCAGGGTTGTTTCACCCAACTCCAGCTCGGTCGGATGCCGCCGCACGGCCTTGACGTGGGCCAGGTTCATCTCGCTGAGAATACCCGAGATCGCGATGATGCTGATCAGTAGGCTGAGCACCAAATACAGCAGGTTGTTGCCCGTATTGACCGCGCCAACGCCGAGCAGCAGCGACATGGCGATGATCCACTTGCCGTCGCGCGTGACGATGAGTTTGCGGGGAAAAAGCCGGTTCGACCGACCGAGGCTGCGCCAGAACCCGACCCGTTTGCGACGCTCACGCGCAACCTGGGCATGCCGTTGCCGAATGAGGGGGCCGTCTTGTTTGGGGCGGTGCTGTGCATCATGCATCACTCGGCCATGGTGCACGTGACGGGCGCCCCTGGGCAAGCGAACGGACGGCCATGTGGGCGCGGCACCGCAGGGATGGTGTCGGTGATCTTGCCGCGGCGCTTGATTGGTCGGGGGCCATCACCTACAAACGCACGGCGGGACGGTCGAAATGCGAGCACCTTCGGCCAAATCGGCTGATTGAGCGCATGAGTCAAGACGCACACCCGAACTTTGGTGGGAGCCCCTGATGGCGGAACAAATCGAACTGCGGACCTACACGACCATCGACAGCCTGCAGCCGCAGACAGCGGCCTTCGTGGCGACTGTTGCTGGCGGCTACTTGCCCCTTCAGAACCAGGCAGCTTTGCTTGTGGAAGTGGCGCCGGGCATGAGCATCAACCGGGTGACGGACACCGTGCTCAAGAACACCGACGTGACGCCAGGGATGCAGATCGTCGAGCGTGCTTTCGGCATGCTTGAGGTCCACTCGGAGGACAAAGGGCAGATCGAGGCCGCCGGTCAGGCCGTTTTGGACTTCTACGACATCTCTGAGACGGACCGACTCAAGCCCAACATCCGCAATGCCCAGATGATCACGGGCGTGGCTGGCCATCACGCGATGATCGTCAACCGGATGCGCCACGGCGACATGCTGGCCGAGGGCGAGACCCTGTATCTGCTGGAAGTTCATCCCGCGGGATACGCGCTGCTCGCTGCCAACGAAGCCGAAAAACACGCCACGATCAAAGTGCTGGAGTTCCGTACGTTCGGGGCTTTCGGTCGGGTTTGGCTCGGTGGTGATGAAGAGAACATCGCCGAAGCTGACAAGGCCGTCCGCGCGATGCTCGAGTCCCTCGATGGCCGCGCCAACGGTTGATGCGCACCTGACGCCATCCGCCGGCCCCTACTTCTAACCCTTTGTTCCTGCGCGCCTTATTCCGAACCGCCTTCTTCGCGGAGCGGTGCGGCGTCCCTCTGTGTCATTTCAACGGTCAGACCGCATGAGAACTGCTGGGAGCCAGCGGCAAGATGCTGCCGGAAGAGCAGAGCTACCCCTTGAAACGCTTGGGCTATCGGCCGACCGACCGGCTGGCAGCACGTCACGATCGGCGCGTGGCTCAATCGACCCAGCTCAATCGAAGGACGCAGCGTGACGTTCAACTCGGGGTAGGTGACGTGCACAGCGGCGACCGAAGACCGCTGTGGATCGGTGTCTGTCGCCAACAGGGGCTCGGACGGCGCCTCTTGGCTGGTCGGAGCCGCCCTGCGCTCTGCCGTCACCACCATGGCAGAAGGGTCAGCGCCCAAGCCGCTCAGGTTACATTCGACCCCAAAATCCAGGGCCTGAGCCAGCGGGGCGCTCAGTTCTACGCTCCACTTGACGTCGATGCGCGCTTTGCCTGCGACCATGGTGACGCTCTTGAGCAGGGCGACACCGACGGTCTGCGCTGCGGTCTCGATGGTGCCATCCGCTGACAGGTGGACGGTCACGTAGCCGTCGGCACCGAAGCCCTCATCGTCGACCGACAGCAAGCGGTAGGCTTGCGCCATGAGATCGGAACGCTCCGCAGCGTCGGTCATCCAGTCGCTCACCGGTGCGTTCGGGAGGACAAAGCGATCGTGAAATAGTGCCCGCTCGTGACCATCTGTGGGCTGAGCGCCGTGGGGGTGATACGACTCCGCACGGCGCGTCAGCACGTCGTGAAGGGCTGCAGCGGTCGGAATGTGTTCGAGCCCGACGACGGCGCCCCCGCGACTCGGCGCCAGCACGACGCGCATCTGGCGGGAACGCACGAGCACGCTGGTTGTCATGTCAGCGAAGAGATCGCGCAGGCTGACCTCAAGGCCGTCATCGGCCGCCTCATCGACCAGCTCATCGCAAGCGACCTCCGCACGGATGAGGTTCCGGTACACGCCAGCGCGCAGGTCCGCGTCGTGGATGCCGGCGCGATGACCGTGGCCATAGGCTGCCCCGGTCTGCCCGCGATAGAGCATCCGACGCGGCCGCTGCAGCTGATTCATCGCGCGAAAGCCGCCGTTGCGCATGACACGTTCGACCGCAGCGAAACGGCGTGCCGCCTCGATCATACGTTTGTGCAGCCTGTCGGCCTCGCCGTAGCGCGCCAAGAAGGCCTGCCAAATACTCCCAAGCAGCCACTGACCTGCCTTGCGCGCCCGCCAGGTCGCCACCTCCGCCGGCGGCAGCGTCAGCTCGACCAGATCAGGATGCAGACTGTCCGGCAGATAGACGCGACCACGAGACGGTGTCGTCTCAAGCGATCGCGACGGTGGAACCACAGTGAGCCAAGAGGACTCCTCAGTGGCGCGCTCAAACAACCGTTGGAGCCAGGGCAGTCCGCGACTGGGGTGATCGAGCAGTGACACGATGTCGCCGGCCCAGGTCAACGTCAGGTCGGCCTGCTCCGCTTCAAGGCGCGCACGCAGATAGTCCACCACCTCGTCGGGCCCGTCGCTCGCCATGCGTGTCTTGAGGTCATGATCGACTGGAAAAACCGCGACCGGCCGCGCCGCGTGTTCGGTGACATACCACCCCGAGATCTCGCCATTGACCCCCGCCGACCGCAAGGCTCGCTCGTCGATGAGCGTCCACCGCACACCGGCGTCGCTCAAGATCTCCGCCATGCGCGGCATCCACACTTGCTCGATCAACCAAGCGCCTGTGGGCCGAACACCCGTGCGCCGCTCCAGATAGCCGGCGGTCATCTCCAGTTGTCCCACCGCATCGCGCCAAAGCAGCAACGCCAAGATGGGAGAATAGAAGCCGCCGCCGATGATCTCGGCCTCCCCCGCACTCACAAGGGACGCCAGCCGGTCGGCCAGTGCGCGATCGCTCGCCTCCAGCCACTCGAGAAGATGGCCGCCGACGTGCAGGGCTGTGTCGATAGATGGGTGCGCGATCAACAGGTCGATCAGCGGCTCGTACCACTGCGCAACGGCGGCGGCCACGCGAGCGGACGGGGTCCCAGCAGGCTGGTGGAGATGAAGCGCGAGGTGAAGGGTAAGTTGCGCCAAGAGAGCCTAGAGTTTCTTCGGCGGGGCGCGACGTTTGCCGCGGTGATAGTACACCAGCACCTGCTCAGGATTGACCATGTACACCTGGCCGCGAACCGAACGCAGGGCCAGCGGCTTGCCCGGCTCAATGGCGATCAAAGTGCCGTGCAGCAGCGTTTGGCTCTTGTCCTTCAACAAGATCTGGTCGTAGTTCGTGATGCCCTTGGGCTCGGCGCCAGACTGAAACGCGACCTTGCTGATCTCGCGAAATTGGATGAACCGCAGCTCACCGTACCGGGCGAGGATGTACCCGTCCTGGTTCTTGCCAACCACTTTAGCCACCACCGCTTTACCGCTCTTTAGCATCACGCGATCGCCCTTAACCGGGCATTTGGGACAGACGGACTGTACCGGCGTAAATGGGCGAAAAGCGACGAGCATCAGCGCCGTGGTCACCATGACGGCTGCGATGGCCAAGCGTTTGGCTAGCCGGGTGGAGCGGGGCGATCGGTCTTTCATGGGTACTGGCCTCCAGGCGGCCGCCAGCATAGCACTGTGAAGGAGGTGGGCAAAAGGGGGGGTGGGTTCGGTTAGAATCGATTGAGCGATACCGGGCCGCGTTCGTCGATCAACGACGAACAGAATCATCAACACAGCTTGTGAAGTAGGACGGATTTAGTCCACGTTTTTCGCCATCTGCGGCACAAACGATTGCCACGCTCGGCCGAATCCAGAACAATTCGCGTCCGCGCGCAACCACGCCCGCAGGAGACCACCATTTATGGCCATTCCTATCGCTGCTAGTCCCATGCAAGCCTTCATCGAAAAGCGCCTTTCCGAGGCCTTTCCTGAGGCAGACGTCGAGGTCCGTGACACGACGGGCGGAGGCGATCACTTTCAAGTCGACATCGCGTCAAAGCAGTTCATCGATTTGAGCCGTATCGAGCAGCACCGGATGGTGTATGCGGCGTTGGGCGAGCGCGTCGGTCATGAAATTCACGCGCTGGGTCTGCGGACACGCCTACCAGAATAAACCGATCCCCCACGGCGCCTTCACCCCGGCGCCAAAAACGCGGCGGCAGAGGTCGCTCGCATGTAGAGAGGACACCATGAGTGACGTACAGCAGCAGATCGAAGAAGTCGTCAAAGGCAACCCCATTGTGCTGTTCATGAAGGGCACACCCAACTTTCCGATGTGTGGGTTTTCGGCCCGCGTGGTCGACGCTCTCAAGCAGTCCGGCCAGCCGTTTCAGGCGGTCAACGTGCTCGCGGACCCAGAGGTTCGTGAGGGCATCAAGGTCTACGGCAACTGGCCGACGATCCCGCAGCTGTACGTCGAAGGGCAGCTGATCGGCGGCTGCGACATCACCCTGGATATGTTTCAGTCCGGTGAACTCGCGCCCCTACTCGAAAAGGCCGCTACCGACGCATCATAAAACAACCGCAAAACACTGCGATCAGCTCGGGCTCGCCATGAGGGCCTGCAGCTGATCGAGCGGTACGGTGTACGTCGTTTTGCAGTAGTCGCACGTTGACTCCAACGGCTCACCACCATCGGCCAACTCTTGCAGATCGCTCTGCGGCAGTGTCGACAGCAGCGTGAGCACGCGCTCCGCTGAGCACGGGCAGAAAAAGCCCACGTCCTGCCGCGCAGCTTGATCCCAGTACAGACCACTCATCAGCGCGTTGGCCCAGCCCATAGCGTCTGGATCGTCCGCGGTCATCCCGGTGCTCAGCTCGGGCAGCGTCTCGAGGTTGTTCACGAGGCAACCGAGATCTTCCTTGGTGCCCTCTGGCATCAGCTGCACCAGAAAACCCAGGGCATGCTCAACCGTACCTTCCGGGGTCACCTGCACATCGAGTCGCAGCAGGCTCAAGATCTGCTCACTCTCCATCAGGTAGCGCATCAACAGCCCATCGATATCGTCGTGCTCCATGGTGATGGCGCTGCGATAGGTGGAACGCCCGGGCCGCGTACGGGCGACTTGCAGGGTGCCATTGCCGACCAACAGCCCGTCATCCAGGGTCGCTTTGGGGTTGCGCACGGTTGCGCGCATGTGGCCTTCGGCGTAGCTATCGACGACAAAATTCCCCGCAGATCCAGCGTTTTTGCTGCCAAGCTGCAGCTGCTCGTCCGGGTTGAGACAGGCCCGCAGGAGCTGGGTGCCGGCCATGAGCTCACCCACCAGCTTGGCTGCCGCCGGACTACAGCCAAGACGCTGCGTCGCTTGGTGCACCGCCTCAGTTGCGCGCACAACCAAGATACGAACCTCACCCTCACGCGTCAGCCCGCGCCAGAGCGTGTCTTCGGTGATCTCCGGCACGGTCGGCAAGGTCTGCGCGGGGGCAACTCGGCGCGCCTCACGAGCGAGCTTGTAGCGCTCAACAGGACTCAGATTGTCGGTATCGGTGATTGGGTCGGCCATGGATTCTCCAGCGGTCCAGATTCCGCTTGATGTCAAAGTTGGGGGCGCTTGTGGCCCGCCGATGTACAGAAAATTGGCGGCGTACACGGGCACGAATATCAGCTGCGTCACTCTAGCAGCGTGCGGCGTAATTAAAATTACTGTCGCAGCACGCTGCTAGTTTTCTTTTCTATTGGGGGGGGCTAACAGCGCCCCCAGTCACGGCGAGCCGCGACTTCCCCATCCGAGCAGACAGCGCCCCATGGGGTGCGTCTCCAAAAAAACGAGGAAAAGCGCAGTCTGCTAGGCTAGAAAGCAGAATCGACCGTGACGCGCAGCACCTCGTCGAAGGAGGTCAATCCTAGGGCGAGCTTCTTGATCGAGGCTTGCCGTAACGTCAACATCCCATCGCGCTGGGCCTGCCGCCCAAGCTCTCCAGCGTCGGCCCCATCGATGATCGCGCGCTTGAGTTTTTCGTTGCTGGTCATCACTTCGAACACACCGAGGCGACCCTTGAGACCGATGCCGCGGCAACGCGCACAACCAGCCCCGTGATAGACCGGGAACGTCTCGCCCTTGCGCAGCTCCAAGCCCAGCGCCGCGGCCTGTTCGACCGAAAGCTGCGCCTCTTCGCGACAATGTAGGCACACCTTCCGCAGCAGGCGCTGGGCGACCACCCCGACGAGCGTCGTGGCCAACATGAACGGCTCAGCACCCAGATCGAGCATCCGACCAATGGTTGATGGGGCGTCGTTGGTGTGCACCGTCGCGAGGACGAGGTGTCCCGTCAGCGCGGCTTGAATCGCGTTGCGCGCCGTCTCGGTGTCGCGCACCTCGCCCACCATGATCACGTCGGGATCTTGGCGTAGCAGCGTGCGCAGCAGTGAGTCGAAGGTCAGGCCCAACCGCGGGTTGACAGCCGTCTGGTTGAACTGCTCGACGACCATCTCGATGGGATCTTCAATGGTACAGACGTTGACCGTGGGCGAGGCGATCGCCCGGAGCGCCGAGTAGAGCGTCGTCGTCTTACCGCTGCCGGTCGGGCCGGTGACCAGAATCAGGCCGTTGGGCCGGCGAATAAAGGAGCGAAACTGCTCCAGCTCCCCAGCAAAGAGACCGAGCTGATCGATGTCCTGGAACAGCACTTGCGGATCGAAGAAGCGAATCACCGCCTTTTCGCCAAAAGCCGTCGGCATGGTCGAGATACGCAGCTCCACCTCGACATCATTGTGCGCGAGCTTGATCCGACCATCCTGCGGGCGGCGCTTTTCTGCGATATCGAGACGCGCGAGGGTCTTGATCCGGGAGACGACCGCCTTGTGGACGACCCGCGGTAGCTCCTGGACCTTGTGCAGCACACCGTCGATCCGCAGCCGCACGTGGCTCACCTCGCGCTTGGGCTCGATGTGCAGATCGGACGCGCGTTGATCCAGGGCGTACTTGAGCAGGAACTCGACCGCGTGAACCACGTGGCGATCGTCACTGTCGACCCCCTGACGCCCGGCTGACAGGCGAACGAGCTGCTCGAGGTTGCCAAAGTCCGTGCCACCATCGCTGAGCTCGGCGACGGCACCTTTAACGGACGCACGAAACCGGAACACCTCATCCAAGACACGCTGAATATCAGAGGCTTGGGCAACGACGACATCGACGGGACACTTGGCGCGCGTCGCCATGGTCGCGATGACCTCTTGATCGAAGGGGTTTTCCATCGCCAAGACGAGGTGACCGTTTTCAAACCCCAGCGGCAGGACCCGATTGCGGCGCGCAAAGGCAAAACTGACGGCGCTGGTCACGGTCTGCGGGTCGATGCGCAGGGGATCGATGTTGACGAACCCGACCCCTGCCCGCTCAGCGACAGCCTGCTGAATTCGGGCTTCCGTGATCTGCCCACGCCCACGGGCCGGCAGGCGAAAACTGGCGATCACCTCTGGCCAGGTCACGGGAACGTCGGAGCGGCCGTCCTTTTCCCGCTCGCGCTCGAGCCGCTTGCGTTGCCCAACGGCCTTCATACGCACATCGGCCACGCGAGGCGCCTCGAGCACAGCGGCTTGCACGAGCAGTTCGAGCAGCGTGTCGAGATTCAGCGGTGGGTTGGCGCGCGGGGTCTCTCGGCTCAAGCGTCAGATCCGAAGCAGAAGGGACGGCATCGTCCGCTTGCTATCTTAGCAGTGTGCGGCGTAATTGAAATTACTGTCGCAGCACACTGCTACTTTTCTTTTCTATTTGGGGACTAGAGCGCCCCAGCTGCGGCAGACACAACCGTCGAACTCAGGAAAATGCGTCGAGCTGATCGTCAGCGGTGTCTGTGAGCCGTGTGTTGAAGTCGAACTGCTTGCGATCGAGGAGAAATCGCGGATGCAGGTTCTTCATCGCGTTGAGCGCGCTCGGCAGGGCACCTGGGTAGACATCGTCAATCTGCCCCAGCAACTGCTCCATTTGGGCGCGCTTGAGATCTTCCTGGCGGCTGCACAACGAGCACGGAATCAACGGCCACGGCTGATGACCGGCGTAGGCGATGATCATCTTCTCGGGCACGTAGGACAGCGGCCGAATCAGCACATTTGCCCCGTCATCACTCATCAATTTTGCTGGCATCGCTTTGAGCTGACCGCAGAAGAAGAAGTTCAGCATGAACGTCGCCAGGATGTCGTCACGATGGTGACCGAGCGCGACCTTGGTGCACCCGAGACGCTTCGCAGCGCTGTACAAAATGCCCCGGCGCAACCGGCTACAAAGCGAGCAGGTCGTCTTGCCTGGCTCCAGCTTGCTGAGCACAACGTCGTAGGTGTGCTCGTGGATGATCTCGTAGGGAGAGCCGCAGTTCTTGAGGTAATTCTCGAGGGTATCGAGCGGAAAGCCGGGGTGACCCTGATCGAGGTGCACCGCCACAATCTCAAAGTTGAACGGCGCACGGCGCTGAGCGCGCTGCAAGAAGTGAAGCAGTGCGTAGCTGTCTTTACCGCCCGACATGCAGACCATGACCTTGTCGCCCTCTTCGAGCATGTCGTAGTCGTGGGTGGCCTTGGTGACCAGATACGCGATGCGCTTTTCGAGCTTTGCCGGGTCGTCCGGGATCTTCATCCGGAGCGGGGCGGCAGGCGCAGCGCCACTTTCGAGCTGACCCAACGCCAGTTTTGGAGCGGTTGGCGCGGAAGGTATTACGGGCAGGCTGGTGGTCACGACGCTCTCCGCGTTTGAGGGGTCACACAGGCGCGGCGACCGAATGGCTGTGCGCACGAGTGGGCAAGCCAGCGCGCGGCGGCGGTGTTCCTACCAGAGCGTGCGTGGGACAACAACGCAAAAATAGACGCAGCGCCGCGGTCATAGGACATCAGCGAAGCAATCATGGGACAGGCGGACCCTGCGAAAGGGCGCGGATCCGACTAGCGTAGGTCGTGCCGCCCAAAGAGCGGCAACGCGGATGGACTACTTCTTGGCAGGGGCCTTTTTCGCCGGTGCCTTCTTGGCAGGTGCAGCCTTCTTTGCAGGCGCAGCTTCCTTCGCCGGGGCGGCCTTTGCTGGCGCGGCCTTCGCTGGTGCTGCCTTCGCTGGCGCCTTGGCAGCGGGGGCGGCGGCGGCGGCGGGCGCAGCGAGCGCTGAGACGACGGCGCTACTGTCACCAGCGACGCCATCAAGCGCACCGGAGATGGCCTTCAGAGCGGCAGCATCGTAGGACGCGCCCTTGTCGACACCGGCGGCGGCCAGGACCTCCGACGCGATGGTGCGAGCGCTGGCATAGTCCCAACGCTTCTCGAATGCGAGGATCAGATCGGCGTGGCTGGTTCCGGTAGCGGCCATAGCAAGCTCCTTCGAGATATGTTCGTTGGTGAGCGGTGTCCCAACAGTGTAGCGAATCGTGTCGCCGCAAATGTACGACCAGACGATCCCGGCGGCAAGTTTGCCCACAGTCCACCACTTTGCGGGTAGTTGTGAGGGGGCTCACCGGTCCCAAATTGAATCTCTGTCGCCTGCGCACAGAATGCGCTAGTCTTCGGCGGCCTGAGAGGTCTCCATGCTGCGTACGAACTTGCAACTTTCAGCTTTTATCGTGCTGATCACATTCGGTCTGGCCTCGTGCGGAACCGAGTATGTCAACGGCACCGTCGTCATGGCGGACGGCACCAGCGACACGGGCCTGAGCTTCATTGGCTCGGATGTGGGCGCAGGAGCAACGACGGACGCAGCCGGCGATGCAGGCGCGGCAAGCGATGCAGAAGGGGACATCGAGACCAAGCGCGAGATCATCGTGCTGCTCAACACTCAACAGCCGCAGGTTCTGGCCCCGAACGGCCTTCTTCCAGTCAACATCAAGGTCATCGACTACAGCCTGGGCGCGCCAGCTGCGGGCGTGGCCGTATTTTATGAAGTCGTCGAAAACCTGAGCAACGGTCCCGGCACCTTCGACTCGATGATGACCGGCACTGACAACAAAGGGCTGACCGGCACCGTGTTCCGCGCCAACAAGGGCCCGATGCAGCAGTACAAGGTCAAGGTCAGCTGCGCGGGCGCCGACCCGGTGTTTTTCCAAGTCAAGGTCACGGATACGCCGAAGGGCAACATCCGCGTCACGATGAACTACGACAATCAGCTGCAGATCGGCCAAGTGACGGTCCGGTTGATGCCGATGCCATTTACGTGCGCGTCGTTCAAAGCGATCTACCCGCCGGCTGGCTACGTGGGGAGCAAGAGCAGCTTCTTGGCCGACAAACCCAAGTTCAGCGATCTACAAGCCAACAAGAAGTACGGCATCTATCTCGTCGCCAAGGACGCCAGCAACCATCTGGCTGCGGCAGGGTGCGCCGACGGCATCTTGGTGCTGGATCAACAGACCACCGAAGTGACGGTCACGGTCAAGACGCTCGCCCTCCAAGCGGCCGGTCCCTACGACATGATCAACCACTTCGATTTCACCGGCGCGATCCCAGGCACGCTCGGTAAGATCCTCGATGGCGCGGTGCAAATCTTCTACGATCCCGGCGCGTTTATCGTCAGCCAGGTGAAGAACCTGATCAAACAATTCCTGCCGTCCATCATCGTCAACGCGGCGTTTGGCTTGTTCGAAAAACAGCTCGCGAAGGTGATGACCGACTGGCTGCTCAACAGCTCGCCCAAGTGGCTGCAGGACTTTTTCGGCATCGGCCAGGACGTACTGCAAATCGTTAAAAAGCTCGAAATGCTGGGGATATTGAAGATCTTCAAGGTCTCCAACGACTTCTTTATCAAGGGCGAGATCAACTTTACCGGGGTGAACCTGTACTGGAAGCTCGGGTGTAAGAAGGGCACGCCAGGCTACGCCACCTGCGGCAAGGTCGGCTGTGACGAAAAGAAGAAGGACTACGCCACCTGCGCGACCTTCGACATGGCCAAGAGCATCAACGACCCGAACTTCCCGCTCGACCTGCTCGCTGGCACGTTGACGGGCACGATCAGCGCGCAGACCAAGCTGACCATCGACGCAAGCACGATCAAGCTCAACTACGGCAAGCTGATCATGTATGTGCTCACCCACGTGGTGCTCAAGCAGATCACCGGCGAGACCAGCTTTGCCGGCGCCATGAGCAAGTTGGTCAACTGCGCGGGCATCGCCAAGGGGATTGGCTCGTCGATCCTCGGCAAATTGGGCCTCAAGGAATCGAAGGTCAAAGGCGCGTGCGATAGCGCCGTGTCCCTGCTGGTGCTGCCGATTGAACAGATGCTGCTGGGCCTGAAGATGGACTCCAACCTGATGCTGCAAGGCAAGGGTACGCTGGAGGACGACAAGCCAGGCATCGGTCCCGGTAAGGACTGGATCGGGGACCTGAAGGTCGATCGGATCATCAACGGCATCTGGACCGGCACGATCGTGTCTGGCACGCCTGGCAAGCCCTTCAAGGGCGACTTTTCAGCGGTTCGCCAAGAGCTCTAATCCACCGAAGCCCCCCAGGCCGACGGTGCTAAAGCGCCAAACCTGCGATGTGCGGGGCGTTGGCAGCGCTGACACCGCTTCCTTTGCAATCGCTCGCCGTTTCGACTAACTCACCCGTCGCTGATGGCCTGAACTCGGCCCAACGTCCATCGAGGTAAGATGTACATCGCGAAACTTTCATCTGCGGCGGTTGTCGGCTGTCTGTTGACGATGGTGGTGGCTTGCAGCGCGCCGCCTATCGAGCGTTTGCATGGTGAGCCCAAAGCGGCCGACGCGTTTACGAAGGCGCGCAATCCCGCACCAGGGGCAGCGGACGCTATCAATCGCTTCATCGCGTCGGTACGGGCCGGGCAGGTCGAGCAGGCCTACGAGCAGCTCAGCAAGAAGACGCGTATGGCGCTCGAAGCACGGGCGCGCACGACGGGGCTGAGAGGGATCGATCTGCTGCGGCCAGCTGGCCCGAATGTCAGCCCAGCGGCGCGCAAATTCTATGTGACAGACGCGATCGCCACCTTTGCGATGACCGACCTCAAGACGATTCGGGTGGGCGAGCGACCCTGGCCGGCGGGCAAGCCCCACGACGGCACGGGCCTGACCTGGATCGTTGAGTTGGTCAGTAAGTCGGGCAAGACCCGGCAGGTGAAGCTGGTCTTTGAAGGCGTGCTCTGGCGCATCCACAACCCCAGCCTGAAAATGTGAGCGCTAGGCTGAGCACCTGACTCAGCCCTGACCGGAGAACTCCCCCGATGATTACGACGATGGCGCACGATGAAGAGGAGTCCGCAATGATGGCGGCACAGTCCACGGAGCGGCAGCGCTACGTCTACATCGAGACGCTGGGCTGCCAGATGAACGTCTACGATACCGAACGCATGGGCGAGGCCCTGGCGGCGGACAATTACAGCCACACGGACGACAGGGCCGTAGCTGATCTCATCGTGATCAACACCTGCAGTGTGCGCGAAAAGAGCGAGCACAAGATGATCTCGCTGCTCGGCAAGTTACGGCCACTCAAGGAACACAACCCCGAGCTGGTGTTGGCCGTGTCGGGCTGCGTCGCCCAGCAAGAGGGCGAACGGCTGCTGAAGAAGGTCCCGCATCTCGATATCGTGCTGGGTCCGGACCAAATCGCTGCCCTGCCCGGCTTGGTGCGCGAGGCCCGCGATGAGCACGCCCGCGCCGCTGCGACCGCTTTCATCAACCGCAAGGAATATGAGTTTGTGCAGGCCGGCGCGCCAACAGACGGCCGCGTGACGTCTTTTGTGACCGTGATGAAGGGCTGCAACAAGTTCTGCTCATTTTGCATCGTGCCGACCACCCGTGGCCGTGAGATGAGCAAGCCGAGCGATGACATCGTCGCTGAGGTCGAAAAGCTGGTCGGCGCCGGGGTGCGAGAGGTGACGCTGCTCGGCCAGAACGTGAACAGCTACGGGTTGGACAAACGTGGGCGCCAAGGTGCCGATGGCGAAGTCGACTTTGCTGGTTTGATCGACAAGGTCGCGCAGATCTCGGGATTGGAGCGGATTCGATTCACCACCAGCCATCCCATGGACTGCAGTGATGCGTTGATCGACGCCTTTGCCACGCAGCCGAAGCTGATGCCCTGGTTCCACCTGCCGATTCAATCGGGTAGCGAGCGCGTGCTGCGGATGATGCGGCGGCGCACGGTGATCGATGAGTACGTCGCCCGCATTGAACGCCTGCAGATCGCCCGCCCTGACATCGCCATGAGCTCCGATATTATTGTGGGTTTCCCGGGCGAGACCGACGCCGATTTTGAGTTGACGATGGACCTGCTGCGCAAGCTGCGTTTCAGCACGCTCTTTGCCTTCATGTACTCGCCTCGCCCCGGCACCGCCGCGGCCAGAATCCCAGACGATGTGCCGCTGGCGACCAAGAAAGCTCGGCTTCACGCGCTACAAGCGCTGCAAAATGAGATCACCGCTGAGTGGTTGGCGAGCTTCATGGGCCAAGAGATCGAGGTGCTGTTTGAGGGGCCGTCGACCCAGCACGCGAGGGGTGCGAAGTCCAAGTCCCTGGCCGCACGTCCCATCGGTGGACCGCCGCAGCTGATGGGCCGGACCCCGCACAACATCAAGGTCAACGTCGAGACCACCGACTACTACGCCCTTCGTGATTGGCCTGGGCGCCTGGCGCGCGTGCGTATCGACCATGTCGGCCGGCACTCCCTCAACGGCAGCCTCATTGGATTCGTCTAGGGCGAGCGGCAACGCCATGCGATTTGCACCCGCCGCCTTGTGGGCCGGCTGCATCTGGTTTCTATCGAGCTTTGACTGGCGAAAGATGCCGTGGCGCTCAGCCGACGACAGCGCATGGCTCGACGCGCTGCCGGCGTGGATTCCCGTGGACAAGATCGTGCATGCCCTCATCTTTGGCCTGCTCGCTGTGCTCATCACTCGGCCCAGCCTGCTGCGTCCGCGCCGCGCATGGCTCACCGCAGTGGGTCTGTGCGCGCTGTGGGGCGGCATCGATGAGTGGCACCAATCTTGGATTCCAGGTCGCGACAGCGACGGCATGGATGTCGCCGCGGATGTGACCGGCGCCGCTGTCGGAGCGTGGCAGGTGACCCGCAGCAGGCTCAGCAGTAAGCTGCGGCGATGAGCGGACATCCGACCGACATACACCTTCAGCAGCGACCGGCTTCGGCGCCCCGCCCTGTTGCGTTGACCATCGCGGGGAGCGACTCGGGTGGCGGCGCGGGGATTCAGGCCGATCTCAAGACCTTCAGCGCATTGGGCGTCTACGGCACCTCAGCGATCACCGCGCTGACAGCCCAAAATACCCGTGGCGTCCGTGGGATCGAGGCTGTTTCCCCCGCCTTTGTGGCAGCTCAAATCGACGCTGTCGCCAGCGATCTGACGGTCCGCGCGACGAAGACCGGCATGTTGGGTAGTGCCGCCGTCATTTCCGCCATTGCGGCAGCGGTCAGGCGCTGGCACCTCGCGCCATTGGTCGTCGATCCAGTGATGAAGGCGAGCACGGGTGCGCAGCTGCTGTCCAACACCGCGCTGACCGCCCTGACCGATGAGCTCTTGCCGTTGGCGACGCTCGTCACCCCAAACGCAGATGAAGCGGCGATCTTGGTCGGGCATCCGGTGCAAAGCTGGCCAGCGGTGCAGGCCGCCTGCAAGACCATCGCGCAGTGGGGGCCGCGGGCGGTGCTTATCAAGGGTGGCCACATCGAGTCAGATGCAGGCGAGTCGGTCGATACCCTGTGGGATGGCGAGGTGTTCCACAGATTTTCTCGGCCGCGTCTAGCCATTCGGCACACCCACGGCACCGGATGCACATTCGCCAGTGCCATCGCTGCGCAGCTGGCCCTCGGCGACCCGCTCCCTGTTGCGATCGCCCGCGCGCGAGACTACGTACAAGGGGCCATCGCAGGCGGGCTCGCCCTAGGTAGCGGCGTCGGGCCGGTCGACCATGCGTGGCGAAAGAGTGGCAAGCCATAGTGTTGGGCAGGCCACAGTGTTGGACGACAAGCCATGGTGCTGGACGACAAGCCATCAGCGAACTTGAGGCCTATGAATTCAGGCATTTCGCCGTCACGGGGCTTCGAAAGAGCGGCTCAAGTGAGGGACTGGACGCCAAGTTCCGGACCTACGGATTGTTGCCGTTGGCGGCGGCCCAGCGCTCGGCGAGCGATTGTTTGCGACTTTGCACCTGAGCCTCTTCGCTAGCGACGAGCAACTCACGCAGGTCGGTGCAGGCGCGCAGGTAGTTTTCAACCAACGATGGCAAGTAGCGACGACCGATGAAGCGGCGCGGTGGCGCGTAGCCGGGCGGTGTACGGTCGTCTGCCTCAAGGCCAACCGTGGCGGCCAATCCGGTGACCTCGGCATCAAACTCGCACACCAGCGCCCACACCGCCGGCACCGCCCGCAAATCCTTGGAGTCCGGAATCTCGGTATCGGAGCGAGGTAGCGCAAGCCACGGCTCATCGGCCGCCAAGCGTGTTGAGATGGCCTCGGCCGAGCGCGTGCCCAAGGCCTTGGCTGCCTTCCTCAGCGCCGCGAGCGCCGGGTCGCTAATGGACTCGGCGATCTCTGCTTCAGCCATGAAACGACGCTGCAGCTCGCGGTCTGGGTAGCCCGCTAGATCTTCCGAGAGCAAGACAGCGATCTCTTTTCCAGCCGCGAGTACACGGGTCTGGGTCGCGTCGAGTCGTTCGTTGAGTTGGCTCATGGCAGAGACTCCGAAAGGGGGCGCCCCACTATAGATGATTCGATCCCGCAATGAACAGTGCGCGGCTACCGGCGACGGTCATGACCAAGGGCGCCAGGAGCGCGTGAACCACCCATGACAGGCGTCATACCTAGGCTCCGATCCGACTACGAAGGCGCGTTGTGAGTACGATTTGCGCAGCGATTTGGTCACGCTCTGACGGCACCTGCCGCGCCAACGCCCAAACGTCGCTGAGGTCGCCGCCATTGGACAACAACTTGCGCACGCTAGAGCGGCGCAGTGCCCCGGTCGGCGCGATCCCCTCGGCGACACGCCGCGACAGACGCAACATGGAAGCGCAGAGATCTTGCCGCAAACTCGCCCTTGCAGCGGCGATCCAGCGACTCGATGCGGCCTCTTCCTGGAGCCCAATCAGCGCACCCAGCCCGGTCACATGAGCCGTGCTGAACCACACCTGAACGGCCCGCTGCGGCTCGATGCTGGTGGTCTCGGCGAGATCAGCGATCCAAACGAGGTGGGTGAACCCGTCGAGACGAGCCAAGCGGCGAGCGAGGTCGCGCGGAATGCCACGACTCTCCCACTGGCGAGCCAATGCGGTTATCTCGCCGCCCTTTTGGCTCTTCAGCGCCTTGTGAATCGCCGGCGTCACGGATGCGACCAGGTCGCACAGGGCGCTCCGCCCCTCCATCGCGGCCGATAGGGCCGCAGTGTCGATGTAGCGTGCCAAGATCGCCCGGGTCGCCCCGGCGAGCACATTCTCGACGCGTTCGATCGCGTCGTACTGCGCTTGCGCCTGAACCGAGCCATCGAGTCCGTTGATCGCCGCCCGCAGCGACGTGGCGCCCAGCACTTCGGCGGCGAGCGCGTAGGCGTTGCACAGATCGGCAACCGGACGCTCCACTTCCACAGCGAGTGTTGGCAGCAGGAGCGCGCCGCCATAGTCGACAATCTCATTGCCCCAAACCATGCACACGATCTCGTGGCGCAGCTTGTGGCCAACGATCGCATCACTGAAGCGAGTGGTCACTTCGGCAGGAAAGTACGAGTTGAGATAGTGATCGGCCACGTGGCGAGACGCGTTCGGGTCGGCGGTCAGCTCGTTGTACACCCACATTTTGGCGAATGCGTGCACACGGGCGAGTTCGGGGCGGGTCAGGCCCAGATTTGCGTGCCTGCGCTCTCGCACCGTCTCGGCTGAGGGCAGATCCTGCAAGTCGCGATCAATACCCAGCTTCTCGGCAAGAAAAGCGATCGTCCGCTCCCACGCGCGCAGGCTTTGTGGGGCGGTACTCTCCTCGACGCTTAACGCTAGGCTGTGCTGATAGTTGTCGCCCAACACCGCGTCACAGACCTGCTGGTCGATGGCAAAGAGCACCTCGTCACGCTGTGGCATGGTGAGCTTTTTCGCGGCGAGCAGCCGAGCGAACAAGATCTTCAGATTGACCTCATGGTCGGATAGATCGACGCCCGCGGAGTTGTCGACCGCGTCGGTGTTGATCCGGCCGCCACGCAGGGCAAATTCCACGCGCGCTGCGTGCGTAAAGCCCAGGTTTCCGCCCTCACCAACGGCTTTGCAGCGCAATTGGGTGGCGTTGATGCGGACAGCGTCGTTGGCCTTATCGCCGGCATCGAGGTGGGTCTCGTGAGAGGCCTTCACGTAGGTGCCGATGCCGCCGTTCCACAGCAGATGCACATCGGCGCGAAGCAGAAATTGGACCAGTTCGTCGCCGCTCACCACCGGCGTGGTGGCGCCCAGGGCTTGCTGCACCTGGGGCGTCAGCTCGATGCGTTTGGCACCGCGTGCAAACACACCGCCGCCCTCGCTGAGCTTGTCCGTATCGTAGTCAGACCAGCTGGAACGCGGCAGGTCGAATAGCCGCTTGCGCTCCTCCCAGGACGAGGCTGGCTCAGGCGTCGGATCGAGGAAGATGTGGCGGTGGTTAAACGCACCGATGAGCTTGGTGGTCTTGCTCAACAGGAGGCCGTTACCAAACACATCGCCGGACATATCGCCGATGCCGACACAGGTGAACTCGTCCTTCTGGGTGTCCATGCCCATCTCACGGAAGTGACGCTGGACACAGACCCACGCGCCCTTGGCCGTGATGCCATAGAGCTTGTGATCGTACCCCTGAGAGCCGCCCGAGGCGAACGCATCACCAAGCCAGAAGCCGCGCTCGATGGCGATGCTGTTGGCCGTATCCGATAGGTGCGCCGTGCCTTTGTCTGCAGCAACCACGAGATAGGGATCAGGGCCATCGTGGACCACCACATCGACCGGATAGACGACCTTGTCGCCGATGATGTTGTCGGTGACGTCGAGCAAGCCGTGGATGAAGACTTTGTACAGCTCATCGGCCCGGCGGCGGCGCTCTTGGTCGTCCCCGACGTTGCCCTTCAGCACAAAACCGCCCTTGCTGCCTACCGGCACGATCAGCGTGTTCTTGACCTGCTGCGTGAGCATCAACCCCAGAACTTCAGTCCGGAAATCGTCGACCCGATCCGACCAGCGCAATCCACCTCGTGCCACCGGACCGCCGCGCAGGTGAACGCCTTCGATCCGTGGATCGTAGACCCAAATCTCGTAGAGCGGCCGCGGGTCGGGCATCAGCTCCACGTCGGCGCAGCGGAACTTGAAGCTCAGGGCACGGCGAGCGCCATTGAGCGCGAAGTAGTTTGTGCGAATCGTCGAGGAAATCAGGTTGAAGTACATCCGCAGGACCTTGTCGGTCACCACGTCTGAGACGCCTTCGAGCTGCGCGACGAAGCGTTCGGAGATCTTCTCGATCCGAACTGCGCGACGCGGACTCTTCGCCGCCGAGAGATGCCCCCCGGTCTCGCCCAGGTAGGGCTCAAAGCGGGCATCGAACAGGTCGATCAAAGTGCGAGCAATAGCTGCGTTGTCGTGCAGCGCACGCTGCACGACGTTTGGCGGAAACGCGGTACCGAGCTGCCGAGCATAGCCGATGTAGGCCCGCAGCACGTTGAGATGTCGCCAAGTCAGCCGCGCCGGCAGCAGCATGCTGTTGAGACTCGACGAATTGCTGCGGCCATCCAACACAGCGCCGATGGCGTCGATCAGTGCGTCACCATGATCGAGAACTGCGGCCCCCTGGTCGGCGCTCAAATCGATGCGGTAACGCTCAAAATAGAGCTCCCGACCATCGGCATCGATCAAGCGCGACGTGGACTCCCCCAACACCCGCAACCCGAAATGATCGATGATCGGCAAGATGTCTGTCAGCGCGGTGTCGGAGGTGCCGAATGACAGCAGGCGCACGACTCCCTCAGCCCGATCCTGCGCGTCCTGGCGGAGCGCAATCTGAATCTGCCCACCGGCGTGAACCCGTTCAAATGCGTGCAAATCTTCGACAAGATGCCGCGCCTCGACCCGTGCGCAATAATCCCGAGGCAGGCTATCGCCGTACAGCACGCAGTTTCGGTCGATATCCTGCTCGCTCTCACCCTCGTCTCGGAGCATGTCCCGCATGCGCTCGATCCACGGGCTGACGATGGCTTCGACCTGATCGCTCAGCGTGTCCAGATCTGCGGTCTTGAGCTCGGTCTCGCTCTGCAGCAGGTAGTGCCACATCGCAGCGTCGGTCTTGCCGACCAACAGACGAAACTCGACGTGATCGGCCTCAAATTCACGGCGGATGAGCTGCTGAACCTGCCAACGCAGACGGTCGCCATAGCGATCGCGCGTCACGATGACAAAGGCATGCGCCACGGTGCGATTGGCGTTGTAGCTGCAGTGGACCCGCGGAACGCCGCCGAAATCGACGTCGATGGCCTCGTTGATCAGGCCCTGAATCTCGCGATTGGTCGACGCGAATGTGTAGGTCAGCGGCACACGGTCAAAGAAGCTGCGGAACAACTTCATCCGGTGGGATCGCGGAACCAGGTCCTCGTTGACCGCCATCTTGGTCAGCCGGGCGCGCATCACCGGCACGCGCGAAGCCGAATGGGTCAGCGCGGCGTACGTGAACAGGCCCTGAAAGACGATGCCGCCGTCCGGATCGCCATCTTCGTCGAAGAGGCGAATTCTGATCTCTTGCATGCGCGCGTCACGATGAACAGGCGAGTCGAGACGGCTCTGGTGGATGGTGATGATCGGCGCGTCGTCGTCGAACGCGATCGTTGGGTCGGTGCCGCAGCTCGCCGTACCCTTGGGATCGTAGGTGCCGAGGCCGAGGCGCCCGGTGGGTCGATTCGACGTATCGAAGCCGTAGGCCCCCATGAAGACAAAGTGATCGTCCAACAGCCAATCACAGAAACTGGCGACCTCGTTGAGCTCTCTCTCACGGGCTGGCATCGCCTCCACTGCATACGTCAGCGTGGAGCTGACATCGCGGACAAGCTTGCGAATCGGCCGGAAATCTCGCACGACACGCTGCGCGCGCTCGAGATGATCACGCACCAAGGTACGAATCTCGTCGGTCCGTGACTGTGCCGTCGGTAGGCTCAGGAGATGGCAGGTGAATGATTCGTTCTTTCCCCCCTCCACGTCCGCGCCCATGTCGACCAGATTGCCCTCACCATCGCGGAGCACAGGCAAGATCATATTGAGCGTGCCCAGGATGCGAACGCCCAGACGACGGAGCACCAGCTTGATGGTATCGACCACAAACGGCTGATCAGCCATGCAAGTTTCGAGGCTCACCATGTGGAGGTCGTACCCCTCACGGTTAACCGTCGGCACCGAGCAGCCAACGCTCACGGTGCCGCGTGGCACGACCTGAACCGCCGCCAACGCCTGTGCCACGTGGGCCGGGACGTCATCGGCCGGATGTCGATTGAGGAAGTCGTCATCGGCTCGGCGCACGACGCTCGTTCCCATGAACAGGGCTTGGCGGCGTGCCGATTCGTCGTCCCACAACTCCGATGCTTCGAGCTTAGCGAGCATCAGGTTGCGACGATCGTCTCGGTGACTGTGGCGTTTGAGTGTTCCGGCGGGCTGGGACATACGGGGCCTCCGGCAGTGTCGTGTGCAAGCCCGCGTATGGGCGCACGACGACTGCCGCCCGCTTATAGGACGCAGTCGTAGAGCCAAGCAAGACGCGGTGCGTCCACAAGCCGGTTCTGCGTGGCGCACCGCGTCATAGATCGCCCCAAATCGTTGCGCACTGCGTCATGATCAAATCCTCATGAGCCCCACGCAACGCCCTTTGCATTTGCTCGTTGACGACGTTGGAGCGCATCGCCACCATGAATGGTGTGCATGACGCAGGAGAGGGCGGATGACAAAGCAGAACAAACAACTCGGCTTCACCTTGCTCGAGTTGATGATCGTCGTGGTGATCGTCGCTATCCTCGCGACCGTAGCCGTTGCATCCTACAAGCGTTTTTCACGTCGCGCGCGGGTTCAAGAGGCCATCGCCTTCCTTGGCGACGTCCGGATCAAGCAAGAGAGCTACTACCAGACCTACCATCGTTATGTGAGCTCTGGCACCAGCTTCACCGATTGGTGGCCGAAATCATTGAACTCCGGCACTTCCATGGCGGCCTGGGGCATCAACTGCAGCAAGTCCGGTGATCAGACGGCACATCCGGGCTGGTGCGCGCTGGGCGCCGGCTTTTCATCCGCGCAGGAAGTCCAATTTCAGTACATGGTCTGGGCGCGCGACCCGGCAAACCCGACGGCGCCGCCAGCGGGGTATATCCAAGACGCGAACCAGGACTGGTGGATCGCCCGCGCACGGGCCGACTTCAGCAACGACGGTAAATTCTCGAATATTTATCTCACGAGTGAGCTGCGAGAGCCGATCCTAGAGAACGAGACCGAGTAGGCGATTGTCAGCCTCCGCCTCCCGCCGCAGGAGCGTCAACCACTGCGACGCTAGGTCGGGCTCTTCCAGCGCTGTTGCCGCTCGACGTATCGCTGCAACGGCCCGGCGCAACGGCCCCTGAGTCGTGCCGCGAACAGCCAATAGCGCTTGTCCGCAGGCACACGCAAACGCCACCTCTGGCGCCCGCTCAATCAGTGCGTTCATCGCCGACTGCACCGTCCGCTGCCGTCTGTCGTGGCTCCGAATAAGGGCAGAGAGGGCCGCGGACGCATCTGACTCATCACAGAGAACCTCCACGATCCACGGAGCGTCATCCGCGTCGAGGGCAACCCCGACCAGCGCCGCGCGCCGCACTGCCCATAGACGTGAGTCTGTGAGTTTCTTAGTCAGCAAAAAGGCTGATTTATCGGGCTGCTGGCGGAATATCCACGCCGCGATGGGCTCCCCTCGTTCGCCCATGGACTCGGCCGTCGACGTGACGGTGTCCACGAGCGCGCCGTACAGTGAGCTGCGTCTGTCGTAGGGCTGGGCGAGACGATTGAGGTCGGCTAGCCGGCGCTGATCCGTCAGGACGGCTGCGAGGCGGGTGAGTGCCGTCCGCATCGGAGGCCACACAAAGGCCGCCTCACAGGCGAGGTCGATGTCGGCGTTCGCGACAGCTTGCTCCACCAGCGTCGACATCAAACCGTCTCGTGCGTCGGCGCCGTGGTGCTCCTGCCAACGGTCACCGGATTGGGCAAACCAAAGCGACGCCGCACTGACGACCTGTCGTCTTGCATCGGCGTCTCTGCGACAACGCTGTGTGAGCGGGGCCAACAGCGCGTTTCCAAGGCTTGTGGGCGCGGACAGCAGCGAC
>JAGSHB010000050.1 GCA_023954815.1 Myxococcales bacterium
AATACTCCCGCACCTACAAAAACAACCAGCCAGAAGGCGCGTGGGCGAGTTGGTATCCGTCCGGCAACAAGCAGAGCTGGGGCGAGTACAAGAACAACAAGCGAGAGGGTGTCTGGTCGAATTGGTTCGACAACAAGAACCTGCAGAGCACCACCAGCTACCACCTCGGCCTGCGCGATGGGCCACAGACGACATACAACCCAAACGGGCAGAAGCTCGTTCAGATCCCTTGGGTGCAGAACAAGCGCCACGGCACCGAGAAACGCTGGTTTGCAACCGGTCAGCTGTGGTGGGAGCTCACGTGGGTCAACAACTATAAGACCGGAATTGAGCGCCGTTTCGCCGAAAATGGCACCAAAATCGTCGAGGGCACCTGGGCGTTCAACAAGCGCGATGGCGACTGGAAGAACTGGTACGACAGCGGCAAGCCGATGAACGAGGCCACCTGGATCGGCGACATGCTCGAGGGCAAGTTTGTGGCCTGGTACGAGAGCGGCACAAAGGCCATGGCCCACGTCTATTGGCACAACAAATACGATGGCAACCGGCAGGCTTGGTACGCCAACGGCCAACTCGCTCGTGAGGAAGGCTGGAAAAAGGGCAGCAAGCACGGCCTGCACACCCTCTGGCAGCACACGGGCGACTGGTACGAAGGTGTTTGCTACATCAACAACCAGACGTCCTGGAAGGCCAACTCAGAGGCTGATGCCAAGACCAAGACCTGCGACGTGGATTGATCCGAGCAGGCTTCCAAGGGCAACCCAATGATGCCCGCGCCCGCTCAGCTCGCGGCGAGCAGATCCCCCATCGAACGCTTGCCGTGGGCTGAGCCCAGCTGCGCACACCACATCGCCGCACGAATCGCACCGTGAGCGAAGACGCGGCGATCCCGGGCCTCGTGGGTCAACACCACCGACTCGTTACCCCAGCCAAAATGCAGCTCGTGCTTGCCAACCACGTCGGCTAACCGCACAGCGTGCATGCCGATCTGCCCCTGCGGGCGCTCGCCGACAAGACCGTCGCGGCCGTTGGCGATGACGTCTGGTAGGTGCTGCCCGCGCGCTTCAGCCACCGCCTCGGCGAGGCTCAGCGCTGTGCCGCTGGGGGCGTCACGCTTGAAGTGGTGGTGCGTTTCGACAAGCTCAACGTCCGCTTTCAGCCCCAAAACACGGGCCGCACGCGCTGCGAGGTCTGTGAGCAGCGCGACACCGAGCGAGAAGTTGCTGGCCTGAAAGACGATGACCTTGGCCGCTGCCGCGTCGATGGCCGCGTTGTCCTCTGCGGTCAATCCGGTGGTGCCTAGGACCCAAGCGATGCCGTGGGCCGCGCACCACGCCGCGTGCGCTTGTGCCGCTTCCCGGTGACTGAAATCGATGAGCACGTCCACCTGGCTCGGGTCCACATCAGCCAACAAGACGCCGCCCTGTTCGCCCAGCGGGATCACCTTAGCGGTGACCTCCGCGCCCGGCTCGGCCTCGCCCAACGCGACGAGCGCTGCCCCCATGCGACCGTTGGGTCCGACGATGGCAAGCCGAGTCGGGGCAACTGTCTGCGAACGGCTACTCATGCTGGTCTCCAATGGATGAGTGAACGGCCATCAGCGTGACTTCGTTCTTGTCGTTGAAGAAGTGGCGCACGCGGGCGCCGTAGCCAGCAGCGCGCAATCGGGCCATGCCGTCGGCGATTTTGCTGTGATCGGGCTCGCCGCGGAACTTCATCTGCACCACGATTCGGGTGGCCAAGCGCTCGCCAGCCCAGGTGTCGATCAGCTCCAAGATTCGGTCCGGATAGGCCACGACATCGCTGACCAACCAATCCACCGGCCGCTCTGGCCGCCACGTAAACGCATCGGCCTTGGTGAAGCGGATCTTGCGATCCCGCATCAAGTGCTTGGCCACCGGTTGCCGGTCGATGGCGTCCACGCGCGCACCGTTACGCCGCATCACGCGTGTCCAACCGCCGGGGCAGGCGCCAAGATCGACCGCAGTCTCACCGGGCGATGGCCAATGCTGCATACACGCCAACGCCTCTTCCAGCTTGCGATAAGAGCTCGCCGGCGCACCATCATCGTCGGCCACATCCGCGTGTCCGGCAGGAAAACCGACTGGCCAAGTACCACCGATGGCCGTCGCCTCTGTCTTTACGCAGGACACCCAGCAGGTCTGCTCATTGAGCAGTAACACCTGCACAAGCCGCACGGGCTTGCCACAACCGGTCTGTAGCCTCTTTGCCGCACGACGACGCACGCCACTGAGTCGCTCGATGACCGCCTCGCGCAACAGCCCGGCGCGGCGCGCCATGGGTGGCTTTGGGTTGCCGCGAAGCTGGGCCGGCAGCAAGACGTGTAAGTCCCACGGTCCGTCGACGCCATCGATAGGCTCAGCGATCACATCAACGATGGCCCGCGCGAGCCCACGAACCGAGGCGTGCTCGACCTTGTGACAGTCAGGCATCACCTGCAGGGCGTAGCTCGGATCGAGATGCGAGGCCGGCAGCCCGGGCTCCAAGCCCTCGACCGCCAACAAACCACTCAACACACGGCTGACTTTGGCCGTGGTCAGCGATTGAAGCTGGCCCGCCAACACGTCTTCAAAATTGTGGCGACAGGTCAACAGCCAAATGGGCCCCGACTCGGGCCAGGCGTCAGTCAACTGCACAACGATACCCTATGCCGCCGGGCGCAGGGCCCGGACTGCGGTCTCGATGCGATCGAGGGCCGCGCTGAGCTGCGCGACGCTGACCGATCCCACACTGAGACGGTACCAATCTGGCGCATGCCCAGCACCGAAGGCGATAAAGGGCACGACAGCGACGCCAGCGGCATCGAGTAGGTAGCGGCGCACATCATCCGGCGTGTTCAACGAAATGAGCGGTCCATCGCCTTTTCCGCCGGTTTCATAGCCTGTCAGCGCCAATTCAACGCTGAGGTAGATGGCGCCCTCGGGCTCCAATGCCCGCACGGGATAGTCCGCAGCCAGGGCCGTCATCCGCTGGTGAATCAGCTCCAAGCGCTCTTTGGCCGCACCGCGAATCCACGTGAGATAGTCTTCCATCTCCTCGGGATTGTTGAGCAGGGCTATCGTTCCAAGCTGACCGGGACGCGGCGCCCAGGCTCCCACGTGACCAAGTACACGGTTCATCGCCTTACAGATCGGGGCGGGCGAGATGCCAAAACCGATGCGCAGACCGGTCGCAGCGAAGGCCTTCGAGATGCCGTCGACGTAGATGGCATAGTCCTTCATCCGTGGCTCGACCCCGATCGGATCGGCGTGCGGCACATCGCCCAGGGTCAGCATCCAGTAGATCTGGTCGTAGAGCAGGAAGAGCGGCTTCTCACCAGCCTCTTTGCGACGGTCGTTCTCGGCCACAATCGACTGGCAGAGCTCCTTGAGCACCTCCGGGCGAATGAGGGTGCCCGATGGGTTCAGTGGGCTGTTGAGAACGAAGAGGCGCGCGTCTTTGAGGTGCTCGGCAAATTGGTCCGCGCGGGGGAAGAAGTTGTCCTCCGGGCCGACTTTGATCTGCACGACGTTGGCGCCGAGCATCGATGCGTAGTGGTTGTTGTTCCACGACGGCGCGGCGTAGACGACCTTGTCCCCGGGAGAGACCACGGCGCGGTAGCAGGCGTACAGCAGCGGCCGGGCGCCGGAGCACACCGTCACGTGGGCTGGATCGATGTCGATGCCCAACTTGCGCTGGTACATGGCCGACACAGCCTCCCGCAGCGCAGGCAAGCCGTTGCTGGGCGGGTAGTTGGTCTGGCTATCGTCGAGCGCGCTCTTGATGCCGTCACGCAAGATGGTCGGAACCGGAAACTCGCTCGGATTGAAGTCCCCGATCGTCAGGTTGCAAACATCACGGCCGCTGGCGATCAACTCGCGCACCTGCCCTGCAATAACCAGAATCGATGAGCCCTTGAGCTGTGCAGCCATGGGCGACAAACCGCTTGCGATCCACGCGTCAGACATCCATTTCTCCTTTGCCGCTAAGGTGATGTGCCGCTCGACAGCGCGAGGGCGCGCGAGAGTGTGCCACAACCCCCATCGCCTTGCATCACGGCGCCGCACGCAGCCCAAAATCAAAGTTGGTCGCCAGCTTTCGCCGCCAAAAATCAAGCCGCCGCGCTGTCTTGGCGATGCAAGTCAGCGCGGCGGCGAGATCGATTCAGACCGACTTAGTAGCGGTAGTGCTCCGGCTTGAACGGGCCCTCTTTCGGAATACCGAGGTAGGAGGACTGCTCATCGCTCAGGGTCGTGAGCTTCACGCCGAGCTTGTCGAGGTGCAGACGGGCGACTTCCTCGTCGAGCAGCTTCGGCAGCACGTGAAC
Source organism: Myxococcales bacterium (assembly GCA_023954815.1). Classification (GTDB taxonomy): domain Bacteria; phylum Myxococcota_A; class UBA9042; order UBA9042; family UBA9042; genus UBA9042. The sequence goes on from JAGSHB010000050.1 coordinate 4,328, forward strand.
ACCCAACTCGTAGTCGTCCTGCCAGAGGGCGATCTGTGCCAGCGTCTGGTTGGTGAACGAGTTGCTCATCACGAAGCTCGGGTGGCCAGTGGCGCAACCGAGGTTCACCAGACGGCCGCGTGCGAGCACCACGAGGGTCTTGCCGCTAGCGAAGTGGAAGCGGTCGACCTGCGGCTTGATGTTCTCCTCGCGGATGTCGTCGTTGTTCTCGAGCCACGCGATGTCGATCTCGGTGTCGAAGTGACCGATGTTGCACAAGATCGCTTGATCCTTCATGGCGGTCATGTGGGCGCCGGTGACGACGTTCTTGCAGCCTGTGGCAGTCACGATGATGTCAGCGCGCCCGGCGGCCTCCTCCATCGTGACGACCTCGTAGCCCTCCATGGCGGCTTGCAGTGCGCAGATGGGGTCGATCTCGGTGACGAGCACGCGGGCGCCGAGGCCACGCAGCGACTGAGCCGAGCCTTTGCCCACATCGCCGTAGCCGCAGACCACAGCGACCTTGCCAGCGACCATGACGTCGGTGGCGCGCTTGATGCCGTCAGCCAGGGACTCGCGGCAGCCGTAGAGGTTGTCGAATTTGCTCTTGGTGACCGAGTCGTTGACGTTGATGGCCGGGACCTTGAGCGTGCCCTTGTCGAAGGCCTCGTACAGGCGGTGAACGCCCGTGGTGGTCTCTTCGGACAAGCCGCGGATGTCGTCGAGCAGGGCCGGGTACTTGTCGTGGATGTACCACGTGAGGTCACCACCATCGTCGAGGATGAGGTTCGGGCCCTTGCGGCCGTCGAAGGCGTAGATCTGCTGCTCGAGGCACCAGTCGTACTCTTCGTCGGTCTCGCCCTTCCAAGCGAAGACCGGCACGCCGCTCACTGCGATGGCCGCGGCAGCGTGATCCTGCGTCGAGTAGATGTTGCAGCTGGTCCACGTGACCTCGGCGCCGAGGGCCGTCAGGGTCTCGATGAGCACTGCTGTCTGCACGGTCATGTGCAGGCAGCCGGCGATGCGGGCGCCCTTGAGCGGCTGGTCGGCACCGTGCTTTTCGCGCAGGGCCATGAGACCAGGCATCTCTTTTTCAGCCATCTCGATCTCGAGGCGGCCGAAGTCAGCCAGCGTGATGTCGGCGACTTTGTAGGTCTTGGTGTGATTGCTAGCGAGTTGTGTGACTGCGGCGACGGTCATGATCGAATCTCCGTTCGGGTGTGGCCACGGCGCACATTGTGCAAGCGGGCCGAGGCGGCGGAAGAATAGGGATAGTGTTTGGGCATGTCGAGGCAAAAAATGCGTACCGGAGTCGAAGGGGCGAACATTGTCGTGATCAGCCCCGGCGTACATGGTCAGTCTGGCATTTCGCGGCGCCGAATAGCGTCGCTGCAACCAGCAGGTTTCGCGCTGTCACCGCGATTTGCCGGCTGTATTTCTAGCGTTCCAGCTTGCCACTTGCGTCAGATCGCCCCCATCTCGTAGGGTTCCGGCGACTTCCTCAGGAGCCTGTGATGAGACTTATGCGCCGTTCTATTTTGCTGTTGGTCCTGGCCTTAGCCGCTTGCGTGGCAACGGGTTGTGAGACCGACGACGCTGGCCCCACCAAGACCAATACCCTGCTGCCCGACGGCGAGTACTTCGTCGGCATCAAGCTCACCCTTGCCGGTACGCAGCTCCGGATGAAAGGCAAGGTCTCCGCCGAGGGCACCAAAGAAGACGGCGGCAAGCTGCTCAAATTCGACATGTATGCGCTCGGTGAGGATTGGGTCAGCCCGACTGCGGTCGGTTCCGCATCAGACGTTGAGGTCAAGTCCGACGGCACGTTCACCATCGACTTCGGCCTCGTCACCGTGCCCGCCAAGGCCTCCCCGACCGGTTCCCCGGTCGATGCCAATCTCACGCTCGCCGGCTCGATCGACTCCGCTGCGGGCACGTTCTGCGGCACCTTGACCGGCGATATCCCAGCGTTCAAAGCCGACCTCAAGGGCTCGACCTTCAAGGGTGTGGCGTTCGGCAAAGAGGCCGACCCGTACGAGGTGAGCTGCGGCGCGGAAGTGAAGCTCTACAAGCCCATCACGACCTGCCCAACGCTGAAAGCTGGCGCCAACGAGATGACCAGCGCCGAGCACAAGCGCACGTTCATCGTGAACCTCCCCGCGGAGGCGACGGGCACCAAGAAACTACCCGTGGTGTTCGTCTATCACGGCAATACGGGTAACGCTGCGGACATCCTCAAGGCGCTGGGCTGGCCCACGATCCAAACGGACGCCAAGGCTGACCCGTTCATCCTCGTCGCCGCAGATACCACCGCCGACGTGGGCGGCAGCAAGCCCGTGTTGGACTGGCGCTTCGGCGAGAAGGTCTTTGATATGGACAACCGCGAGCTGGTCTTTTTCGACGACATGCTCAAGTGCGTCAGCGAGCAGTACAGCGTCGACAGCGACCGCATCTACGTCAACGGGATGAGCGCTGGCGCCATGATGACCACCTTTCTGACCCTGCACCGCGGCAAGAAGCTCGCAGCAACAGCCCCGTTTTCTGGCGGCTACCTCCACGACTGGCCCAAAGACGCGCCCAAAGTGCCGATGCTGGTGACGTGGGGCGGCGACGAGGACTTCGCCTACAAGCAGAACTTCGACACGCTGGCGAAGGCCCTGATGGGTAATCTCGACGCCAACGGTTGGTTCTATGGCCTGTGCAACCACGGCACCGGTCACAAGGCACCGGGGGCGGTGGTCAAGGCGGCGTGGAGCTTCCTAAAAGCCCACAAACTCGGGGAAAAAGCGTCGCCGTTCGCCGCTGGCTTGCCTAAGGATTTCCCCGACTACTGCAAGTTGCCAGCGAAGAAGTAGTCCTGCCCGGCAGCACAAACCCAGCCGCTCAATAGTCTGGGTCTTTGAGCCACTCCGCTTTCCAAGTACGCAGCAGCAACTGCTCACGTAGCTCCGCGGCGCGTTTGGGCTTTTCGTAGATAGCGAGATAGCGCAGGAAGTGACCGATCACCATGCGCACGTAGTTGCGCGCCTGATGTGTGCTCAGGTCGTCGATCATGACGTCGTAATCCTGGCCCTTGGTCTGCCGCATGTGGTGCTCCAGGAGCATCGGGCCGCCGTTGTAGCTGCAAATGGCGAACGGCAGCTGCCCGTGAAACTTGCGATACAACGCGCCGAGATACTGCGTGCCCCACTGGATGTTGTAGCTCGGCCGCATGAGCATCCACAGTTGGTAGTCGTCCTTTTTCTCCGCCGCCAGCCGCCGAGCGGTCCGGTCGAGCAGCTCCAGCAAGCCATAAGCCGGCGCATTACTGATCATCCACGGCTTGTAGCGGCTCTCTTGCAGCATGTGGGCGTAGACCATCCACTCGGGTGCACCGTATTTCTTGGCCCAGTAGGTCACGTGGGTGTGGTAGGCGCGTGGGTAGATACCCCGCCACTTGTGCACCGTCGCCTTGGTTGGCCATTTGCGCAGATCTTTTCGCCACTTGTAGTAGGAGCGGCCGCGATCGGTCCAAAAGTCCTCGAGCTCATCGGACAGATCGCTGATCAGCTGCTTGGTGCGCTCCTTGCCCAGCTGCCGATGGAGACGGGGCTGCTGGGCCTTCAGCACCTCGCGCAACGTGTCGTACTCGCCCATGTGGGCGGCCAGTCGCAATCGAGCGACGGCCCCCTTCTTGGGCAGACCACGAAAAGGCGCCCGGGCGCGGAACGGCACACGGGACAGATCCGGCATCTTCGGCAGTTTGCGAGCCAGCCCCATCTTGCGCAGGTGCTGCTCGGCCATGCCTGAGTAGTAGTTCAGCGGCTGGTCCCAGACGAGCTTGCGCCACACCTCTGCGGCCTGCTTCTTGCGACCGAGCTTCTCCAGGGCCTTACCCGTCCAGTAGCGGGCTTTGCCACCGACCAGGGGGTTCCACGAACGCATCAGCGGCTTGAACAGCTTGATGGACTCTTCGTACTTGCCACCCAGGTACGTCCAATAACCGACGAACCACCAGTACTTGCCCCAGTCGTAGCCCTTGCGATGGCGCTCCAAGAAGGGTTTGTACTCCTCAGCCGCCCGCAGCGGTTTCCCCCAGGCACGAATGGCCCGGCAGCGGTCGTACATCGCCTCGTTGACCCGCCGCATCTTCTGGCCCTTGTAGCGCTTGAGCCACAGATCGAAGGCCTTGATGCCGTCGGCGTGACGCCCCACTTTGGCGAGCGCGATGCCATAGCTCGACAGGGCAAACATCGCGTACGGCGCCCCCTCGACGATGGCCGCTTCGAAGTACTTCACGGAGTTCGGGTAGTCGTCGCGCAGGCGCTCAGAGCCGATTTTTCCGAGGAAATAGCCCACATCCCTCTTATGCAGCCCCTTGTTCCAGAGGTAGAGCGACTCCACCCGACAGCGTTCGTAGTCCCGCTTCGCAAAGAGCACTTCCGCCCGCTTGAGACGCTCGGCATCGGACAAACTCGACAGCTTGACGTGGGCCAGGGCTTGGTCGATGAGCGCGCTCTCCGGGTGCACCATCAGCAGCTTCTTCCACAAGGCGTGAGCGCGTTTGTTGTCGCCGACCTTGCGTAAGAGGCGAGCGGCACGCGCCAGCAGCTCATCTTGCGGCAGATGCAGTCGACTCTTGCCGTAGAGCTGCAAACACGCCTCGGCAGCGGCACGCGGCGGCCCGACCTGCTCATACAAACGGGCCCAGACGATGTCCGCCTGCGCCCAGCGGAACTTCGGCGCCGCCTTCCGAAGCGCGGTGAGCTTCTTGAACGCGGCGGCTTTCTTGCCCTCGGCCAACAGCACCTCGACCTCGGCAAATCGCCAGGCAGGCCCGTAGACGCCCTTCACCTTGGCGGCGAGCTTGAGGGCCTTTCGTGCGCCTGGGCCGTCTTTCAGGGCAGCACGCGCCCGCGCCAGCACATACGCGGCGGGTGCGCGGGCGGATTTGCCGACCCGCTGCTTTCCTTCAACCAGCGGCGTCAACGCGTCAGCAGCCTCCTGCCATGCGCTGACGCGAAACAGCTGAACACCGCTCCGCACGCGCTGCCAATCTCCCGCCTGGGCGGGCACGATCGCAGCCATGAGCCCCCCGACCACGAGCAGTCGGATGAGCGGGAGAAGACGAAGGGTCTGAACATGGATAGCCAGCACGGGTGCTCCGGGGCAGGTAAGAGTTGAGAGCCTACCACCGCCTCCCAGACCCTCCAGAAAGGCGCAAAGTCGGCCACTGAGCCCAAGTTTGATCCCCAAAGGGCCCAGGTTTGATCCCGAAAAATGCGCATCGGGACGAATATTTTTCAAGACGCGCCAAACCTCCTTGATATTCAAAGGGTTGTTTGAGATTTCAATGTTTTCGGACAGTTACAAGTCAAGCCCTGCCAAAACGAACCGGCAAGTACCCATGCTCGTTTCACTTTTTCGACGCAGTTGCGCGTTTTTGGCGCATTAGAAACTTGCATCCAGCCCAAAAGGGTCGCATACACAATATAACTACGTTCGGAAAGGCACCTGCGCCGCCTTACACCCGCCCCGGGAGGGCGTCGCTGGTGAATTGTGCGACTTATTGTCGCGAAGGGAGAGCATTGTCATGGCAGATCGTCCAAAGAAAAATTTTGTGCTGATGCAGGACGGCAAAGACACCGACATCGTCTTCGCCAATCGCCAACCTCGTGGTGCTGCACTCAAGGCAGCGAGCCGCGGCCACACCGAGATCCGTCTGCGTGAGCGCGGCACCAAGCGCGTGCATGTGTTCAAGGGATGGCGTGAGCATGTGGACGCCCCAGCGAAGCGCCCCTCCTGGCTCCCGGACAAAGTCTGGAAGGCCAAGGTCAAGAAGCAGGGTGTCGAGCACCTCAGCTAGGCCTCTCCCCGCAAGCAACCCGAAGCCCCCATTGCGCAGCGATGGGGGCTTCGTCGTTTTGGCTGACAGAATCGAGTTTTGGCGCGCAGAATCGATGACCGATTGACACGGACCTGCCCCTTCGCCACCTTCGCGGATTCGCGCGGGCGTTTACCCCGTCGGGGGACCGTTGAATGCAGGCCGACAAAATCCGTAATTTCTGCATCATCGCGCACATCGACCATGGCAAGTCGACGATCGCTGATCGCATTCTGGAAGTGACAGGCGCGGTGCAAGCCCGCGAGATGCAAGCGCAGTATCTCGACTCCATGGAGCTTGAGCGCGAGCGCGGCATCACGATTAAGAGCCAGGCCGTGCGCCTGAGCTACACCGCAGACGACGGTGAGACCTACCAGCTGCACCTCATCGACACCCCCGGCCACGTCGACTTTGGCTACGAGGTGTCCCGCTCACTGGCCGCCTGCGAAGGCGCGCTGTTGGTTGTGGACGCCGCTCAGGGAGTCGAGGCGCAGACGCTGGCCAACGTCTATCTCGCGATCGACGCTGATCTGTCGTTGATCCCCGTGCTCAACAAGATCGACCTGCCCGCCGCCCGTCCCGTGGAGGTGTGCGCTGAGATCGAAGACGGCATCGGCATCGACACCACCAACGCCATCCCTGCATCGGCCAAGAACGGCATCGGGATCAAGGAGATTCTCGAGGCTGTCGTCAAAGAGATTCCCCCGCCGACGGGTGATCCAGACGCACCGCTACGGGCGATGATCTTCGACAGCAGCTACGATGCCTACCGCGGCGTGCTCATCCAGGTGCGGGTTGTCGACGGCACCATGCGCAAGGGCGACAAGCTGCGGTTCATGCAGGCTGAGCAGGACTACGAACTCCTCGAGATTCGGGTGCATACGCCAAAGATCGAGACGGTCAATGAGCTGCATCAGGGCCAAGTGGGCGTGCTGGTCTGCGGGATCAAGCAGATTCAGGACGTCAAAGTCGGCGACACGATCACCCACACCAAGCGCCTCGCCAAGGAGATGCTCGACGGCTTCAAGGAAGTGCAGCAGATGGTCTTCTGCGGCATCTTTCCGGTCGATAGCGTCGACTACTCATCCCTGCGGGACGCCCTCGGCAAACTTGCGCTGAACGACGCCTCCTTTTCATGGGAGCCCGAGACCTCCGCGGCGCTGGGATTCGGCTTTCGGTGCGGATTCCTGGGCCTTTTGCACATGGAAGTCATTCAGGAACGGCTGGAGCGCGAGTACGGTCTGGACCTGATCACGACGGCGCCAAGCGTGGTGTACCGCTGTGAAATGACCGACGGCAGCGAGTTCGAGCTCTCCAATCCCGGTGACCTGCCCGAGTCCGACAAGCGCCTCAGCGTGTCCGAGCCCTACGTGCGCTGTACGGTGCACACGCCGGCTCAGTTCATCGGTCCCATCGTGAAGTTGTGCACGGAGCGGCGCGGCATCCAGACGGATCTGCGCTACCTCAGCGAATCGCGCGTGGTCATCGAGTACGAATTGCCCCTCGCTGAGATCATTTACGATTTCTTCGACCGGTTGAAGACCGTGACCCGCGGCTACGGCAGCCTCGATTACGAGATGATCGACTTCCGCTCTGGCTCCCTCGTCAAGCTCGACATCCTGGTCAACTCGGAGCCGGTCGACGCGCTGAGTCTCATCGTCCACGCCGACAGCGCCTACGACCGCGGTCGGGACCTGGTGCAGAAGCTGCGCAAGCTCATCCCTCGGCAGCAGTTCGACGTGCCGATTCAGGCTGCGCTGGGCCGGAAGATCATCTCTCGAGAGACCATCAAGGCGCTCCGCAAGGACGTGACGGCGAAGTGCTATGGCGGCGACATCAGCCGTAAGCGCAAGCTCCTCGAGAAGCAGAAACGCGGCAAAAAGCGCATGAAACAGGTCGGTAATGTGGAAATTCCGCAATCTGCCTTTCTCGCTGTACTGTCGACCGACTGATTCGCACTGCGTCCCCCGAGGCGCCGGAGACTCGTCTTGGATATCGCGGCACACCTCGTTGTTTTTGTCGCTGGTCTCGCCGCGCTGATCGTTGGCGGTGATGGGCTTGTGCGCGGCGCAGCGGCCATTGCGCGGACCCTCGGCATCTCACCGCTAGTCGTTGGGCTCACGGTCGTGGCTTTTGGCACGTCGGCGCCCGAGCTGGCGGTCAGCCTCACCAGTGGGCTGTCGGACTATGCGGACCTCGCGCTCGGCAATGTGGTCGGTTCGAACATCTTCAACATCCTGCTCATTTTGGGTATCGCCGCCCTGCTCAACCCGCTCAAGGTCGAGCGGCAGCTGGTTCGTTTCGACATCCCGGTGATGATCGCCTCGGCCATCTTGCTGACGGTGCTCTCGCTCGACGGCGTCATCTCCCGCGTGGAGGGCGCTATCTTGGCCGCGCTGCTCGTTGGCTACATCACGACGACGGTGATCACGGCCCGTAAAGCCAAGCAGAACGGAGCCACGCGCGAGGCTGAGGAAGCTGAAGAGGCCGCCTTGGAGCGCATGGATTGGATGCTCAGCGGTGTGGCCTTTGTGCTGACCGGTGTGGCGCTCGCTGCCGAGCGTTTGGACATGGGCATAGGCCTGGCGTTGGCGGGTTCGCTCGTCGCCTATCTCGTGGCCGCAACGACCGCCGGCAAGCGTCCGGGCCACCTGCCGCTCAACGGCGCGATGCTGGTTTTTGCCATTGGCGCAGTGGCCCTCTCCGCCCGTTGCATGGTCGAAGGTGCAGTGGGAATCGCGCGGATGTTCGATATCTCAGAAGCCGTCATTGGCCTGACGGTCGTGGCGGCGGGGACGTCCTTGCCTGAAGCCGTCACCACAGTGGCTGCGGGTCGCCAAGGCGAGTCGGACATCGCGATCGGCAACGTCGTCGGCTCGAACATCTTCAACGTGCTGTGCATCGTCGGCGTGACCGGATCTGTGGTTGCCCTGCCTGTGTCCGACGACCTGCTGCGCTTTGATTATGCGGTCATGGTCGCAGTGATGCTGGGGCTCTGGCCGCTGTTGTGGCTACGCAAGCGGGTCGGAGTGCCGGACGGCATCCTGATGCTGGTGGTCTTCGCCGGCTACATGGCCGTGCAGCTCGCCCGCGTGATGTAGGTCCGGTCAAGATCTGGGTACGGCAGCGACGTCATTGCGGTGAATCATCGCGTTGAGCGCCGACCTGAATTGAAGGCTACGCAGAGTCTCCGCGAGCGCGCCGGGCAGCTTCCCGCGCGGCAGCTTCGCGTTTCTTCTTCTCATCGTCGTCGTCATCACCGCCGTGGGCTGGACCCGCCGTGCGTTGGTAGGCCGCCGCGTACGATGCCAACGCTTGATCGTAGCTAATCGCCCCGTATCCCGGGCCTGCTCGCAGCTCAGCGACTTGCGCCCAGTCCTCAGACCCAAGGGCCGAACAGAGGGCATCATCGCTGCCGATGAGCGTCACCAGCCCTTCAAGTTGTGCGGCCTCATCACCTTGCATGGCGGAGAGCATGGCGCTCGGATCGTCGAACCCGGCGGCTTCTGCCTCGCTGCCAGCGACCTGCCCAAGGCCAACGCGAACGCTGGCGTGGGCGGCGTCGGGATCGACTGAGCGGGCTTGCTCAAACGCCGCGTACTCAGCCCTTTGGTCCTTGTGGGTAGCGACGACCCACTGCCCCGTGCGCTGGTAGAACGCGTAGGGCTCAAAACGCAGCGCAACCTGCTCGGATGCGGCGCCAACTTGATCGGATTCGGCTAGCACGACCGCAGCTACCGCGCTCTCCGGCACGCCGGCACGCTGGCCGCCATCGCGAATCGTCTCGCCGTGGCGGGCATGCAGATCGGCGGCGGCCTGTGCCACGGAGCTGACGGTGTCGCGGCCTGTCACCCCGCCTTCATGGTCAGCTGAACGAAGCGCGGCTCCTGTTTGGTAGCGACGGCCCACCATGGCGGGATCGCGCACACCACGGGCGGCTTCAGGGCGTTGCGTAACCCCCCTTTTTTGCGCCTGACTACCTTTGGGTCCTTCGTGCTTCACACGCGCTCCGAATGCACACGTACTGTCGGCGGTGCCATGTCCACGGTGCCATGCCCTCGCACCTCGGACAAGCGACGACACGTAGCCGCGAAGTCGTAAAGGGCGTATCGTCCCCATAGAGGCTGGCGCATCGCACCCACGCGAAAGACCGGCGCAGCAACGAGGGCGACATGGGCACGCGCAGCCGACAGCGCAATTTCGATATGAGCCAGACCGGCGAATTCTTCGAGCGTATGTTCGAACGCAGTCCGCGTTTAGGCCAGGTTCTAAGCATCGCCAACCTGCTCTCCGCGCCGCTGTCGTCAGATGAACTGCTGGAGCTGCTGATGGGTGGTCTCAGCGAGCTCCTCGATGCGGAGCGCTCCACCCTCTTCTTGCTCAGTGACGACGGGGATCATCTGTGGAGTCAGGTGGTTCAGGGCAATGAAGTCATCAACATTCAGGTCAATCTCGGTGAAGGGCTGGCAGGTTGGGTCGCCAAGACGGGCCGGCCGGTCAACATCAAGGACGTCTATCAAGACCCCCGCTTCGACGCGACCTGGGACAAACGCAACGGTTTTCGCACTGGCTCGATGCTCTGCCAGCCGCTGAAAAATCGGGATGGAAACATCATCGGCGTGGCGCAATCCATCAACAAACGCGGCGGCTATTTCACGGTCGACGACGAGATGATGATGCGCACCATCATGGCGATGGCGGCGATTTCCGTGGTCAACGGTCAGCTGTATCGCTCCCTGCTCTCCCGCAACTTCGAGCTGCGCCAGACCCAGGAGCATCTGCAGGAAAAACTCCGTGAAATCGACCTACTGTACGCCATCGAGCGTCGGGTCGCGTTGGAGACAGATGTCGAAGGTGCCATCGCGACGCTGTTGATGGCGATGCGAACTGCCGTGCCGTGTGCGGTGCTGCAGGTGTCGTTGAAAGCGGAAGATGGCGCCATGCTGGTCCATCGCGTGCGAACGGAAGGCGCGACGGTCGAGGTGCTGCGTTTTGAACGCTGGCTTGGATTTGCGGGCCGGACCATGCGGGCGGGGCGCGTCTTGGATGTGGCGGAGCTCAAGGCCAATCACCAGCTGGTGCTCTGTGAGGAGGAGGGGCTGGGGGTCGAGCCGGACCATGGCCTCTGTGTGCCCCTCATCGCCCAGGAAGAAGTCTTGGGGGCGCTGTGCTTGTTCGAGCGCGTCTCCCACGGCGGCGGATTTGACGAGCACGACCGCAAGCTCATCGAGTTGGTCAGCGGTCAGACGGCGGCGATCGTGGCGCGTCTGCAAGCCCGCGAAAAAGCCGAGAGAGAGGACCGACTGGCAGCGCTGGGCGGCGCACTGTCCGGCATTTTGCATGACTTCAAGACGCCGATGACCATCGCCTCAGGCTACGCACAGATGATGGCCCGCACCGAAGACGCCGACAAACGGGCTGAAATGGCGAATGTCGTCTTGAAGCAACTGAGCCGAGTCACCGAGATGTCGAAGGACGTGCTTGGCTTTGCGCGAGGTACGCAGGACCTCTTTGTGCAGAATGTGCACCTCAATGACTTTGCGGAGGAGGCGCGCGAGCTGGTGGCGCAAATCTTCCAGACGACCCCCGCCGTGACGGCCTCAGTCGTCGCTCACTACCGAGGCAGCGCGCGCTTCGACAAGCTCAAAGCGATGCGTGTGGTCCAGAATCTCGCGCGAAACTCGCGAGACGCGCTGATGGATCCGGCCTTAGCGGCGCGACCTGAACTCAGCTTTACGCTGGTGATCGACCGAGAGGACGAAGAGCTGGTGCTGACCTTTGTGGATACCGGCCCGGGCGTCTCTCCTGAGTTTCGGCATCGCATGTTCGAAGCGTTCGCGACCCAAGGAAAGAAGGACGGCACCGGTCTCGGGCTGGCCATGGTCAAGCGCTTTGCCCAAGCCCACGGCGGTGATGTGCAGTACGTCGACACCCCAGGCGGTGGCGCGACGTTCGAGGTCCGCATCGCTATCACCACATTGACCCCGTCGCACGCGCTAGCTGTGAATCCATAAGCGTAAAAAAGTGGACGGTGGGCTTTTCTGAGGCACTTTCGGGGCAACTCGTTCGGAAGTGTACGATGCGCCGATTTTCCCAACAGAACCCGACTCCTCGCAATCGTCGTGTGGCCAAGAGCGCAGGACGTCAGCTGGCGGAGCGTTTGCTCGCCGCCATGGCTCCCAAGACGCTGTGGAACAAGCTCGCGCCCAGCGGGCTGCGCACTGGCATCTCTTGGGGCATGAATCAGCGGGTCGCAGCACGGACGGCAGCGACGACGCTGGTCGCTGGGTGGATGGTCTTTACGGTCATCGGGCTGGTTCGTGCGTGGTCCCTGGAAGGCCCCTATCAGGATCGTGCCAAGGAGCTGCGGGGGGTGGAGTCCCAGCTGCAAGAGGCGCGGGCCCGGACGATGCTCCTACAATCGCAGCTCAAAGCCATTGATAAGCGGGCTGAAGTTCGCATGGCTGTCATTCGCCAGGAGCTCGGCATGGTGCGCCCAAACGAGCGCGTCGTGCGTTTTCGTGGTAGTCACTGACCTCATCGTCGTCGGGTAAATGATAGACTGCCGCGCCGAGTAGACGCTTGAGAAACAGGCGCATGAGAAACGGGCGCACGAGGTCAATGTGAGTCGAAACGCCGGTCAAATCGTCATCGCAGCAGTGAGATGGGTCGACGCGGTCAACGCCCCCTCGGAAGTGGCCCGCTTGCACGCTGCCTGCGCGCCCGTCATGACGGTCGAGCGGATGGGTGTTTTCGACAAAAAAGGCCGTCTGGCGGAGACTTTTGTTGGGATTGAGCAAGTCACCGAGTGGCTGCAACGTCTACCGGAAGGGATCTTCTTTGAGCTGTCCGGCGCACCTGAGCCCGCTCCGAAAGTGGGCGCTGACGTGTGGCAAATCCGCTACCTCTACCGGATTCCGAGTCTGCAATTCACCAACGGTGGCACGTGGCATCTGCGGCTCGACGCTGCCGGGCAGGTGAGTTGGCTGCGGCATGACCCAGATCCGCTCCCCGATGAGCTGGCAGCGGGCGGCCAAGACCGCGGTGGCGAGCCTGAGCACAGTCACGACGACGTGCACTGACCCCATCGCCCTGGGCACCAGCGTACGCCACGCTTGCATCGACACGCCCCCTCCTCTATGACCTCCGCGTCGATCGTACCGCGACCACAGCGGCGGCTGCGAACTCGCGTCAGTCGATCGCAGCGCTGCTATCCCAAACGACCCAGGAGCACCCATGGCACGTCTGAACAAAGATATCGTCCTCGTCGCTGGCAAACGCACGCCGTTTGGCGGGTTTGGCGGATCGTTGAAAGGCATGACTGCGACCGACCTCGCTGTGCACGCGGCCAAAGCCACACTGAGCGAAATCGGCGCTGATCCAAGCGCCGTCGATGCGGTCTTCTTCGGCAACGTGCTGCAGACCAGCGTGGACGCCATCTACCTCGCTCGTCACGTGGGCCTGCGCAGCGGCACGCCACAAGCGACCCCCGCGCTGACACTCAACCGTCTCTGCGGCTCGGGTTTCGAAGCCATCGCTCAGGCAGCAGCCGCCATCGAGATGGGGGACGCGACCGTCGCCCTGGCCGGCGGCACCGAGAGCATGAGTCAGGCGCCGCATATCGTACGCGACGCACGCTGGGGCACCCGTTTCGGCAAGCCGACCGAGTTTGAAGACAGCCTGTGGGCCTGCCTGACCGACACCTTCACCGGCATGGCCATGGCCAACACCGCAGAGAAGCTCTCTCGCACCCACGAGATCAGCCGTCAGGCGTGCGACGACTACGCCCTCGAGAGCCAGCAGCGCTACGAAGCCGCTCGCGCCGCCGGCGTTTTCGAAGCTGAAATCGCGCCAATCACCCTGAAGTCCCGGCGTGGAGACAAGGTGATCGGCTCGGATGAGCACGCGCGCCCGCAGACCACGGCTGAAGGCCTCGGCAAGCTGCGCGCCGTCTTTGAAAAGGATGGCGTGGTCACCGCTGGCAACGCTTCGGGCATCGTCGACGGCGCGGCTGCGGTGTTGGTGACGACCCGCGAGCGCGCAGAAGCTGAAGGCTGGCCGGTGCTAGCGCGCGTCGTGAGCTACGCCTCGACGGGCTGCGATCCGACGGTCATGGGCATCGGCCCAGTGCCGGCTTCCAAGAAAGCGCTCGCCGATGCGGGCAAGACTGTGGCCGATATGGACATCGTCGAGGTCAACGAAGCGTTCGCGCCGCAGTACCTCGCAGTCGAAAAGGACCTCGGACTCGACCGGTCCAAAACGAACACCAATGGCGGTGCCATCGCGCTGGGTCACCCCCTGGGCGCCACCGGCACACGCATTATGCTGCACCTCGCCCATGAACTGGGCCGCAACGACCAGCAGTGGGCCCTTGGCACCGCTTGCATCGGCGGCGGTCAGGGCATCGCGATTGTGTTGCAACGGGGATAGACTTCTATGGCCAGAGCACTGGAAACCCTTTCAAAGCCGATCGTGGCGCCAGCGGACAAGATCACGCTGCTGCCCTTGGGTGGCGTCGGCAAGATCGGCATGAACAACATGCTGATCGGCTGTGATGGCCATTGGATCTTGCTCGACTCCGGCGTCATGTTCCCCGATCAGCGCGCCCCAGGAATCGACCTGGTGCTGCCCTGTCTGGAGGTCATTGACCGCCTTGAGGGCACCTTTCACGGCGTCGTGCTGACCCACGGCCACGAGGACCACATCGGCTCGTTGCCATTTGTGCGCATGCGGCATGACGTCAAGGTCTGGGGGACACGCTTTACCCTGGGGCTGGTGCGCGCGCGCTTCGCTGAGCATCACCTCAGCACCGACTGCCTCAACTTGGTCACGCCAGGGGAACGCCTACAACTCGGCGTGTTCGACATCGGCTTCCTGCGGGTCACCCACTCGATTCCAGATTGCGTGAGCCTGGCCATTCGCACGCCGGTCGGCAATGTGCTGTTCACCGGTGACTTCAAGATCGATCCAGGGCTGCCCTGCGGTACGCGTTTCGACGAAGCTGGCTACCGCGCATTTGGGCAAGAGGGTGTCTTGGCGCTGATGGCCGACTCGACCAACATCCAGCGTCCGGGTCGCACGGTATCGGAGGCCACGGTCGCCGAAGGGTTGAAAGCTGCCATCGGCGAGGCGCCTGGCCGGGTGTTCATCGGCTTGTTTTCGTCGAACTTGTATCGACTGCACAGCGTTTTGGCCGCGGCGAGGGCGACCAACCGGAAGGTCTGCCTGCTCGGTCGCTCGCTGCACAAGTACCTACAGGTCGCCAAGGAATGGGGCTGAAACCTTGATTTCTCGGGGCCGCTGGTCAGTGAGTCGGCGCTCAGTTCCTACGAAGACCATGAGTTGGTGTTGGTCTGCACGGGTACGCAGGGCGAATCGCGAGCAGCGCTCGGCAGGATCGCGGCAGGCAACCACCGGGTGAAGATTCACGAGGACGACACCCTGCTGCTGTCCTCGCGTGCCATCCCCGGAAACCTCCGTGAAATCCACGACATGATCGATGGCTTCACCCGCGAGGGCGCCCACGTCTTTCATGGCCGTACGCCTTGGCCGATTCACGCCTCCGGTCACGCTGCCCACGACGAACTGGCCGATGTACTGAGTTGGGTTCGGCCGAAGATCTTCATCCCCGTGCACGGCACGCGCTCCTTCTTGGAAGATCACGCCGACCTAGCGGAAGACACCGGCATTGAGCGGGTCTGTGTTATCGAGAGCGGCGATCGTGTGCAGATCAGTGCGAGCGGCGCCAAAGTGGTCGACCAGCTGGATCTTGAGACTTGGTATTACGACGGCATGCACGTCGGTAACCGGGAGACGCTCGGGGTTCGTCAGCGGGTGGACCTCGGCTGGCAGGGCGCCATCGCCGTCAGCGTGATGGTCAGCGATGACCCCACGGAGGTGCGGCTCGACACACGCGGCGTCTTCACCGACAGCGGCAAGCTGGTCGCCGAGGTGAAGGAAGCGCTCGGTAAATACGTAGACCGGCTCGACCTGCTAGAAGATGATGCCCTGCAAGAAGAAGTGCGGCTCTTCACGCGGCGGTTCTTTAAGCGTCATACCGGCAAGAAACCCCAGGTCATGGCGAGTCTCTTTCGCAGCTAGGTGACGGCATGAGTGGACGTTCAAAGACCGGTGGCGGCCGCGGTAGCTCACGCAAGCCGGGTGGGCAATCAGGCCGGAAATCCGGGGGAAAAGCTGCAGGCAAGCCAGGCGGACGCGCAACAGCACGGGCTGGTGGCGGAAAGTCATCGGGTCGTGGAACAGCTGCGCGGGCAGGCGCGCGCGGAGCGGCCCCAACAGGCAAGCCCGGCGGCAGGATAAAGCCCGGTCACAAGACGCGCTCCGGGGCCAAAGCGCGGTCCGGAAACAAGGCACACCCCAGCCCCGCACCACGAAAGTCGGGTGGCCGCGCAGCCGCGCAACAAGGCGGCGCCCAGTTCATCGATTCGGTAGTGGACGCGGATGCGGTCCCTGAGGGGCCGCCCGAGTTCGCCTTTGTCGGTCGGTCCAATGTCGGCAAATCGTCGCTCCTCAACGCGTTGAGCAAGCACGGCAGCCTGGCCCGCACCAGCAAGACGCCAGGCAGAACCCAGCGCGTGAACCTCTTCGACGTGCCCCTGCGCGGCGGCATGGTCCTGCGCTTTGCTGATCTCCCCGGCTATGGTCACGCCAAGGTCCCAGGCGCTATCCGTAAGAGCTTCGGGCCGATGATCGAAGGCTACTTGCTGCAGCGTCGGTCGATCCTCGCGGTGTGCGTGCTGGTGGACGCCCGCCGCGACCCAGACGATGACGCCATCAACTTTGTGCTGTGGCTACAAGAAAACGAGATCCGGGTGGAGTTGGTGGTGACCAAGCTCGATAAGGTCCCGAAAACCCAGCATTTCAACGTGCTAGAACGCCTGCGCAAGGCTCACATGATGCGCCGCCGCCCCTGGGCGACCAGCACCCTGTCTGGCGACGGTGTCGATGAACTCCGAGAGCACATGCGCAGGCTGGCGGTGGCAGCCCGGTGACCACCGTCACGCTCCGGCGGATCGAGGCCCGCGACTTGGACGACTGGTTCGCGCTCCAAGACCAGGCGATGGCCGACCCCTTCACCCGCGACGGCCTGGCGGCTGAGTTCGACAATCATCTCTCCCGACCGACGGGACTGTTCAGGAAGGGCGAGCTGATCGCCGCTTTTCTCGGATGGTTGGTGGTCGATGAGCTACAGATATTCCAGGTGGCGACCAGCGCAAACCACCGGCGGCAGGGGCTCGGTCGCCAGCTGCTCACCCACGTACTGCGGCGGGCACGCGCTGGTGGCGCGACGACGGCCACCCTTGAAGTCCGCACATCCAACGCGGCGGCCATCGCCCTCTATGTGAATCTCGGCTTCGTCATCGATGGTGAACGCAAGGGATTTTACCCCGACGGCGAGGACGCCTTGCTCATGCGCGCGACCTTGGTATGAAGGTTGCGGCGCCTGTGTGTTGCCGCCACCATGCCCGAGCGCGACCGCTCGCGTAGTTGAAGGACCTGCCTCATGCCGCCAGCCATTCGTCAGGGTGTGTACGCGATCTTGGATCTTGACCGGATCGCTCCTCTGCTACCCGAAGCGCCGGGCGCAGAACGCGCGATGTTGCATGCGTACGCGGAAGCCGCGGCAGACGGCGGCGCGTGTGTGCTGCAGATTCGCTCGAAATCAAGCCCCGCGAGCAGCCTGTACCTCAGCCGTCTCTACGGTGAATTGCTTGAAAAATGGGGTGATAAGCTAACTGTGGTCATCAATGATCACCCTCAAGCAGCCCGAGCCTTCGCAGGCCGGCCAGGGATTGGCGCTCACCTCGGTCAGGACGATGGTTCTCCGGTGACTGCACGTCACCAACTCGGCGACAAAGCGGTGATCGGGTGGTCGACTCACAACCTCAGCCAAGTCGCTGATGCGGCCAACGTGCCGGTCGACTACATCGGTTACGGCCCGGTTCTGGCCACGACCAGCAAGAAGCTGCCCGACGACGTTGTGGGGTTTGATGGCCTCGCGGCTGCCTGCGCGGCGAGTACGGTGCCGGTGGTCGCGATAGGCGGGTTGACCCTCGATGACATCGAGCAGGTACGCCAGGCGCGCGCCCATGCTATCGCGGTGATTTCTGCCTGGCTTGGCCCAGCGGATGACCCGTGGCCGCCGCAACAAGCGGGCGTGGCGATCAGCATGCTGACGGCGACTTGGTTGGCGCTACGCCCCGAATCCTAGGCCCGAACAACCCCACATGCGCCCACTCTCGCTGCCTTCGCTCCCTTCGCTCCCGCGTCATTTGGGGCGCAGCGTCTCTCTCCCAACTCTCTGAGGCCCCATGTCGACGCCCAATTGGACCATCAAGCGCATGCTCGATTGGTCTGACACCTTCCTGCGCAAGTACGGCTCGGAGTCGCCGCGCCTCGACGCCGAACTGCTGCTCTGTGAGACGTTGGGGCTGCAGCGCATGGACCTCTATGTCCAGTTCGACCGGCCCATCGAAGCGGGTGAGCTGAGCGCCTACAAGGGCCTCATCAAGCGCCGGGCCGCGCACGAGCCAGTCGCTTATATCCTAGGAAATAAGGGTTTTCACGCGATTGACCTCGATGTGGGTCCCGGGATTTTGGTGCCGCGACCGGAGACGGAGCATCTGGTGGACGTTGCCCTGTCTTTCTTGGCCGAGGAAGCCTGCCCGGTGGGGCCCGTGGTGGATGTGGGGACGGGCAGCGGCGCTATCGCACTCGCCGTCGCAACCGGGCTGCCGCAAACTGACAAGCGCAAGATCTTCGCCAGCGACACGTCGCCGGTTGCCGTCGACTTCGCGACCCGCAACACAGCCCGCCTGCAGCTCGCTGAGCGTGTGACGGTCCTGCAGGGCGACCTGCTGACACCAGCCGTACCCCACGGTCCCTTCGCTGCGATTGTGTCGAACCCACCGTACATCCGCAGCGACGCCATGGCCGGATTGGAGCGCACGGTCCGTGACCACGAACCTCATCTGGCACTCGATGGGGGCGAGGCTGGGCTCGAAATTTTGCGCCGACTGGTCGATCAGTCAGTGCCAGCGCTGTTGCCCGGAGGCCTGTTCGCTGTGGAGCTTGGAAGCCGGCAACAGGGGCAGATAGTTGCGCAATGGCTTACCGGCGCCGGCATGAAAGACGCCGCTTACGAGCCGATTGGGCCAGGGCCGACGGGTATCGTGAGCGCTAGGGCAGCCCGGCACAGCGACCGGCGACACACTTCGCGCTGATGGGTGCCATTTTTCGCAAAGCGCGGGCCGCGTTGATGTAGTTTGCCCGCCGGTTGCAGTCTGCGTCGACGCTGCACGTGCAAAATGCGCTGCGCACATCGTCGAAACACAGCCAGCCGGCCGCGCAGATGCGGTCGTCTGCCGTGCCACACAGGTCGCGGGCTTTGACGGTATCTTCGCACACGGCGCCGTTGCCAAAAACGGGCACTGTCAGGCAGGCGGCGGGTGCGCGCGCGGCGTCCAAGTCGACGTCCGCTTTGGTGTCGCAGCCTGCGGTAAGCGCGACTGCGACCAGCCACCCGCATAGATGGGGTACGGAGGCGCGGCGGGCGGTGCCCATTATGGCTGCATCCCGTAGCGATAAAGCTTGTAGTTGGTCAACACACAGCGCTCGTCTGCGGTGTGGGCTGCGAGAGCCACAACATCGCTCGATGGCTGCGGAAAGCCGCCGACCGTGCCGACCGGGGGCGCGATCACATCGACGCTCCAGGCCTTTCCGTCCCAAGTGCGGACCTGGCCTTTCAAGGCACCAGCCCACACCAAGTCGGTCGAGATACCCATCACCGCTCGAAAGCCCAACGACCACTTCACGTCGCCCGCGGCCTTGAACGCCTTGCCGTCCCAAGTCGCGACATACTCGGAGGTGGTCCCGCCCACAACGACCACGCCGCCCGACTTTGAAGCGTCGGTTTTGTGTGCCCAGAGACCGCGCGGGGCCTGCAGTGTGCCGTGGCCCGTCCACGCCTTGCCGTCGGCGCTCTGGAGCACGAGTCCGGGGCTTTTCGCCCCCTGGTCAGCTGCGACCCATACCGCGCCCGCTTCGGTCACCTGCACGCCGACGAAGTCCGCGCCATCGCCGATGCCCTCACCCGATGTCGCGGTCACGCTGGCTGCGGCCCAGACCGCGCCGTCTTTCACGTAGGCCGTGGCGCCCTCCCCGACCGCCCAAATCAGCCCTTTGGCGTTGCCAGCAATCGCGCGAAAGACCACTGGCGGCGTCGGCGGAACCGAACCAGCGACCTGCCAACCGGTGCCGTCGTAGGTGACCAACATGGAGCCTTCACCTGCAGCCACGATGGTGCCGTCGGCAGCGGCCCACACGGCATTGAGACGCACCGCGCCGATGGTCGTCGGCGAGATGTCCGTGAACTCCCCGTCCTGAAACAGCAGGACTGTCGCCTTGTCGCCGACGATGACGTACGAACCGGTCTTGCCGGGAAGCACCGCCATCGCATTCATCTTGGCCGTTGTCTCCGGCTGCAGCTCGGCCCACTTCTGGGTCAGCTTCACGCCAGCGTCCACGGTCGTTTCGGCGCCGGTATCGACCGCCACGTCCTCTGCGGCATCGGCAGCATCTGCGGTCGCGTCGGGCTTGTCTGGCTCGGTCCCGCAGCCCAGCGCAAGCGACAACAACAACGTCAGGGCCCCAGCCACACTGGCGCGAACGGCTCGGGAATTCAGGCGATGAGCGAAATTTCGGCCTGTCTGAGACGCGGCTCTCCGCGACCGATGAAGCAACATACGTGTCTCCTGTGACGTTCGATATCGGACCATTGTCGTCGCGGTGTGCACAGCGATCGGGTCATCTCAGCGCAGGCTAGCGGACAATGCCTGAGCGTGCGAGTTCGGGGGGCGTTCGGGGGATAACTGCGGCGGGGTATTTTCGCCCCACGGCAGCGGCAGCGTGCAAGCTGCGGACTTGAGTCCAAAGGGGCCGCTGCTACCCTGGGTATGAGGTTGAGAGCGACCTCCGCCACGCTCAGCCATCTCTGGCCACATTGAGGAGCCCGCCATGCCGGATCTCACTACCAAACCGCAGCAGAAAAAGAAGAAGAAGGCCGATCCGCGTGATCTGGCCGATCCGCGTCTGCGCGAAAAACACGACAACGACAGCTACGGCTACACCAGCGCTGGCACCGACGAACGCAACAAGCTGTTTTACTACGGCGTGAAGCCGACCGACGTCATTCAGGGCGCCATCGCGGACTGCTACTTCGTCGCGGCGCTGTCAGCGGTAGCGGCTGAATCGCCTGATCTGATCAAGAATGGCATCGTCGACAACGGCGACAACACGTACAAAGTTCGGTTCTTCCGCAAAGCCAACTACTACTCGTCGCGCTACACAGAGACGTGGGTGACGGTCGATGGCGACCTGCCGACGCGCGCCGGTCGTGAATCTCCGATGTACGCCAAGGGCCAGAAGACCCGGACCGGCGGTCGGGAGCTCTGGCCTGCGCTGTTCGAGAAGGGCTTTGCGCAGTTCAAGGGCGGATACGACAAGATGGGCGAGGGCGGGTCGACCGCTGGCGCACTCGAAGCCTTGTCGGGCAAGCGCGTGGCATACGCCAGCACGGACTCCACCCCTGAAGACGTCATGTGGATGAAGTTGCGCAAAGCGACGATTAACGACCAGGCCATGGCGGCGGGCACTCGCGGCAAAGAGGACGAAAACCTCTACAAAGGCACGCGCTTGTATGCATGGCACGCCTATACGGTGCTGGGTGCCTACGAAAAGGGCCGCGGCAAGAACAAGAAGCGCATCGTCAAGTTGCGCAATCCCTGGGGCCAGACCGAACCGGGCCAGGACGGAAAGGACGACGGCATCTTCGAGTTGACCCTGGAGGACTTCATGAAGTTCTACGGCAGCGTCAACATCACGAACCTGTAAAACCAGCGACGTCCGGCGTTCCCAGTTCCGGCATTCCCAGTCCCGGCGTCCAGTGCTTTGGCGCGTGCCTGATTGCTCCTGCTGCGAAAAAGCAGCCAACCAGAGCGGCCAGCAGCTCCACACTCCCACCGTGACTGCCGACCGAAGGGGTTTGTGTGCATCCTCCCTCAGACCTTCCGCCGGGCCCCGACGACTTCGCCCCCGAAGCCTTTGGGCCTGTCGTTACGTTTTCACCCGAAGATGGCTCGCTCGGTGATGCGCTGTGGCGCTTTCCCGCAGGAGCCCACGTCATGCTCGCTCCCGGCATGTACCGCGGAGCCAACGTGCTGCCCGAGGACATTCGGCTCGAAGCTGCGAAAGGGCTCGGCAGTGTGACCCTCATCGGAGGGCGCGGTGCGACCCTGTCGGCCGAAGGCGCGTCGCGTGTTCACCTGGTGAATTTGGTCATCAAGGGCCCAGGGCAAGGCTTTGGCGCGGCTGTGCAAGTCTATCAACAGTGCGACGTGCTCATCAGCGGCTGTGTCATCACGGCTGGGCGCGGGCGTGGTGAAGGCGGCGGCGGCGTCGATTTACAAGCCGGTCGTGTGCGGCTTCGGCGGTGTCGGCTGACCCACAACGTCGCGCTACAAGGTGGCGCCGTTCGCGCGTCGGGCGTGGTTCGTCTCGAAGCCAACAACTGCGTATTCGCCGACAATCGGGTCGAGGGCAAAGGGGGCGGCGCGATCTTCGCCGCGGCCGGCGCCAGCGCCAGCTTGCTCGGGTGCACATTTGCGGGCAATCGCGGCGCCATCGGCAGCGCGGTATTAGCGGCCGGCCGTATGGGTGCGGAGGTCGCCATGGCGTGCTGCCTGGTGGCCGATAGCGAAGGTGGGCTCAGTATCGCGACGTTAGATGAGGGCCAGGTCGCCATTCGCAATTCGGTGCTGCCTCAGCTCGCGGCCAAGGTGAGTGCCGGCATCGATGTGGACGCGTCTGTGCGACTGCGCGGCGTCGGTGTACAGCGCAGCGGAAAGAGCCCTTTTGCCCCGAGTTTTCCGGTCATTTTACGCGGAATTGGCCAGCCGGAGTCGTTTCCAGACGGTGACCAAGCCGATCTCTACGGGCGTTCCCGAGCAGAGGTGTGGGTCGGAGCGGTCGCGTGAGATAGACCGACCATGGTTTGGGCGTGCTCTGGGTCGGAACGCAACGCCCCGCTGCTGACAGCCTGCTCCCCCGCGTTCTCTGCATTGTCGGCGGTGAGGCGCGCGACGGCCGCCATCAGGGTCAACTTCCCATCAGAGACCTCAAGCCGCATCTCTGAACCCGGTTGCAGCTGTCCTTCCAGGACACAATCAGCGAGAAAAGCCTCGACGAGCGATTCCACGCGGGCGCGCAAGGGGCGAACCCCCAGTTCTGCATCGACGCCGCCGCTATCGAGCACGAGATCGATGACGGTGCTGCCGACATGGACCCGCACAAGGCGCGACTCGTACAGACGCTGGAGACTGGCCTCGATGGTCCGCGTGGTGACGAGGCGCAGCGTCGAGGTAGACAGGGGCCGGAACAGCACCTTGTCGTCGACGCGACCCCAGAGCTCCGGGCCCAGCTCCTTTCGCACACGGTCGAGCACAATCTCGTCAGAGACATCTTCCTTTGCCGCCGCGGTAAACCCGATACCGGGCCGCGATGATGCCTGCAGTGTCGACACACCAACGGTGCTCGTCATGATGACGATGGCATTGCGTAAATCGAGCACCTGCCCCTGGTTGTCCGTGATACGCCCGGTGTCCACGATTTGTAGCAGCAACGCCACGATCTCACTCGCGGCGCGGTCGACATCATCGAAGAGCAGCACACGATAGGGTCGTTTGTGCATCGCCTGGGAGAGCAGCCCCGGTTGCTGATGGCCGACGTAGCCGGGCGGCGACCCGATAAGCCGGGAGATGCTGTGGCTGTCGGTGTACTCGTTCATGTCGAAGCGCACCAAGGCGTCGTCGACGAGAAATAGGGTCTCGGCCAGGGCGGCAGCAGCGGCGGTTTTACCGGTGCCCGGCGTGCCCACCAGCAGAAACGACGCAAGCGGCCTGTCACCAGCAAAACCGGCGTAATTGCGCTTCACTCGGCGGGCCATGGCCGTCAGCGCGGCGTCATGACCAAAGATGCGCGCCTTGAGTTGCTCACCCAGATCACGGATGCGACTGCGTTCATCGGCGAGCAGGCGATCGAGGGGCACCTGGGTGAGTTGATGTACAGCCCGGGAGACATCGTCCGCCTCCACACGCGTCTTGCCGCGACGGCGTGCCTGAGCTCCAGCGCGATCGAGCACGGCGATGGCCTTGTCGGGCAGACAACGGTCCGTGATGAAGCGCTTAGAGAGCTGTACGGAGCTCACCACCGCATCATGGGAGTAGGACAGCCCGTGGTGGCTGGCATAGATGGGGGCTACGCCGCCCAAGATGGTGATGGCTTCTTCGACCGACGGCTCTGGCACCGACACCACCTGAAAACGGCGCTCCATCGCAGGGTCTTTTTCAACGTGCCGACGGTACTCAGCGATCGTCGTGGCGCCGATGAGCGGAAAGCGCCCGCGTGACAGCGCGGTCTTCAAGTCGTTGGCCGCATCGAGAGGACCATCGCCCGCGCCTGCGCCCATGATGGTGTGGATCTCGTCCATGAAGACGATGACCCGCCCGTCGGCCTTGGCGACCTCGTCCCGAAGGGCCTTCATGCGTTGGGAAAAGGCACCGCGAAAGGATGTGCCAGCGAGGAGCCCCGACACGGAGATCTCGATGATGACCGCTTCGCCCAGTCGTCCATAGGCAGACGAGTTGCCGGCGAGTCGGCGTGCGAGCCCCTCGACGATGGCCGTCTTGCCGACACCCGCCTCACCAACGAGGCAGGGGTTGTTGACCTGCCGCATCATCAGCACATCGATGATCGCGTCGACGAGATCATGGCGACCGATGAGCGGCTGAATCTCGCCGTCGAGCGCCGCATGCGTGAGGTTCCGACCGAGCTCTGAGAGCACGGGATAGTGCGCGGGATCGACGTCAAACACCCCGCGATGGGGCGGGCGCCTAGGTAGCTTTGAGGCTGAATCTCCGGGCTTTTCGGAGGATGGTGGTGCCACAGCCGTCGACTTCGGAGGCGTCACCGCTGTGTCGCCTGGCTGCCCCACGGGTGGGGACGGTATGCGCGAGACGGGCGTCTCCAAATTGGAGGAGGCCGAACCGGTCGGCGGGCGAACAGTGGCTTGATTTGGCGATGTGACGCGGCCGCCATCATGAGCCGGTCGCACCGGACGTGCATTTTGCCGTGAGGCACGGCGCCCAGCACGATGACTCAGGAGGGCTCCGGGTGCCTGCACGTCGGCGGGCGCATCGGGACTCCAACGCGCCCGGCGACGGGGCGTACCAGCCTCACGAGCTTCAACGGCACGTACCAACCCGGTGGGCAGTGGCAAGGCGCGCGGGGTCGGCCGCGCGGGTGCTGGGTCGTGGTCTGGCGTGCGGCTCGGAGCTCTCGTACGGCCGCGGCGGCTTCCTGCACGATCCAAGTCCAGGGTGAGATGACCGATGACGCGGGCGCGCAGGTGCGTCACATCGATGCCGGCCTCGCGCATCACCCGGGCCGCAAGCGCGCGCCGAACGCGCAGCAATCCAGCCAGCAGGCACGCTGAGTCGACTTGATGCGCACCACTGCTATCGCCGAGACCGTCGGCGCTCACCCAGACCTGCTGCAGGACATGCGCCGGCTCATCGCGCACCGTCAAACGTCTGTAGCTATCGAGCACGGAACCGTGGTGGGCACCCACCTCAGCCAACAAGTCGCGGGCAGCACAAGGGGTGACAAACATCGCCAGAAGCAGATGGACAGAACTGACCGGCCGCCCCGCACCACGGGCCAAATCCATGGCCGCTGCAGAGATCCGCTGCACATCATCTGCCTGATGGAGGACCATTGTCGCGCTCCCCGACGATAAGTCGGTGTCAACCAGTGTAGGGCGATAGCCGCGAGAAGCCAGAAATCTGACGTTCTTTGTCGCCTGCTGCTCGGGGGACTGCTCCCCGCTTGTCAGGCGTGACGGCGGGACTTGCGCCCACTCCCGAAAAGCGGCTGGGGCTACCAATCAATGCGAGCCATTCAAGACAAGCGCACAAGGTGCCATCGCCGCAAGATCCGCGGCACCAAAAGCAGGAGCGCCGGTGACCCAACGGTCACCGGCGACGTCCTGTGAGTGAGAGATGTTCGAGGCAGGGGCCGTGGGTCGATGCGATACCACCCTTTTCAGGGGGACACGATGCACACTCCCTAACGATGTGCATGTGCCGATGTAGCGCTAGACGTGCACGGCCAAATGACGCAATACGAAACAAAAGCCGCACTGCGATCTGGGAGGACAAAGGATGAGGGGAGGGTTGGATTCCATAGGGATACTGCTCACTCGGTTGCTGCAATTTTGTGCAATGACTGTGCCAAACACCTCAGGCGGCTTTGATTCACTAGCTAATCGCATGACTAGACAGTGCAAATATGAGACACAACGACGACTGATCCATTTCGGATCAGAAACTCAGTTTGCGACATAATTCGATCTACTTTGGTCGTACACTGACAGCAGTGTTCGATATTTGCTCAACAACAACCATGGGAATCGTTTATCTTCGGATGGTTATTGAGCTTGAGCCGCAAGTGAAACATGTATCATTTCGAGACACCGTGAGCGCCCGGTTTCGTTCGGTCCGTTCGTCTGCCGGTACCATCTCTCATCTGGATCGCGCGTCGGTGGTCGACCCACTCCATCGCCACCATCGTCTGTCGCCGCAGCGAGTGTACTTCACGCTTGTGCCTGGGGGCTTTCAGGACCTGAACGCGCATCGCGCGAGACAACCGCGCTCACGCTTCAGGGTTGCGCGCCGTCCGACTGCGGCATACTGCGCCAAACAAGCATGCGGACGTAGCCGTGTTGCACAACTCGGACCGTCTCGTGTGGCGGGATGGTGATGAGCTCTCCGTCGACGGCAACGATGTCTGGACGCGCATCGTTGCGCCACGACAATTCGTGGTGTCGTCCGAAGTGCAACTGAGCGCCAAGCGGTCGATGCCCGCGGACAATGGCAGGCAGGCTCGCCTGGGTTGTCGTCACGCCCAGCCCCGACAAGACGACGTGAATTCCTTCAGCTGAGACCGCGCGGACGCCGGGAAATGGGCGTATGCCGACGAAAAAACCAGGCAGTGGGCTCAAAATACCCGCCGTGACGCGCGGAAGAGGCACCGGCGCCCCGTCGAGCAGCACCTGACCGCCCAGGGCCCGAAAACGAGAGCGAGGCAGCTGCTGCACCGCAAACCGGGCCAACACCTCGGCGACGCCGAGAGGACCATTGGCGAACGCACGGTCGTAGTCTTCGTGGGTCCGCGCGACTGCGCCGACGCTCACGGTCACGCCGACACGAGAGACGTGGCCGCCGATCTCCAGCCGTTGCACGGGCACACGCCGAAGTCGACGAACGCCCCGCCCCCAGGCGCGCAGGATGCGTTCAGCCAGAACGGCCGGGCGACGCGCACCAACGATGGCACGGGCCGTCGTATTTATCTGACCAGCCGGAAGGACCAGCAGCGGCGGAACCGCATCCCACTGACCAGCCTGCTCGAACCGCGTCAGCACGTTGAGTAGGGTTCCATCGCCACCGACGACGATGAGCAGCTCGGGCCGCGCGGCCACAGACATCTCGACGACCGCATCCACATCTTCAGGCCGATCGCTCATCACCAGACGGAGCTTCGGCGCCGCAGTCATTAGTGCGTTTGCGATCTCCGGCGCGCGCTGTTGACAGGCCGCTGGGTTGACGATGGCGATAATCATGAACGCTCCGACACGCCGCTGGCGATTGTGCCAAGCGGAATCCGACTCCAACAGATCTGGGCTGCAAATCCCAGGGTGAGATGCCACATCCCGATCTTGCCGCACAAGACGCACGATGCGACGCTAGATACGCACCACTTTTACTGCACGTGCAGCGGAGAATAGCCACCGATGGACGAGTTCGAATTTCTCGGCGGCGATCCGACGGCGCTGCCACTTGCGGACCGGCTCGATGAACGGCGCGGTGATGTGGTCGTCTGGGCAGCAGCGACCGTCGTGACGCGCTACCCGCAGTTCGCCAGATTCCGAGGTACCAAGGGACGCCGGGCTTGGGAGCAAGACTTTGACTTCCTGTTGCGGCGGCTCCACGGCGCTGTTGTTGGGGGAGCGGCGGGGCTCGGCGCATCGACCGAATGGTTGACAAACACCCTGGTGAGTCGCGGGATCGTCGCCCCCGCGTTGGCGGCAGCATTGGGTATTTTACAGGAGGCGCTTTTGCGCTTTCTGGGCACAAATTCGGGCGGATCTCTCGCGAGACGACTTCAGATCTCGCTCCAATGCGCTGCGAATCAGCACACTCGGCGCTGGCTAGGTGTAACCGGTGATCGGTAGTGGGCGGCTATACCTGCCGCAGATAATGCACATTTCCACCGAATTTAAGCGCTCTGGGGATCGAAGCGGGCGGCCGTGCGTCTAGCTATTCACGGGCACGACCTGACACGGCGCCCTGCTACCGTTGGGTCTTTGCAGTTGGTACGTCGCCTGTACGACCGGTGATTGGAATACGAGATTGCAAGGGAGTTGATTTTGCGCTAGTTTCTCGGCCCTTTTCCGCCCACCGACCCTTCGTTTCGAGGATCGCAGATGAAGATTTCTTGCCCCGCATGCAATGCCAAGTACCGGATACCCGACGAGCGGGTCCGGGGAAAGAACCGCGTTTTTCGGATCAAATGCAAAAAGTGCACGTCTGAGATCCGGGTTCGCGGCATTGCGACCGAGCAAGATGTTGGTCGTACGACCATGCCGTTCAATCTTGAAATGCCCGACACCGCACCGGCCACCCCGCAGCGGGTCTGGTTCGCTGGCATTGAGGGGAAACAGGTCGGCCCGCTGACAGAGCAGGAAGTCCTCGACCACATCGCCGCTGGGCGTCTATCCGGCGATGATCTGGTCTGGCGCAAGGGGTTCGGCGCGTGGACGGCGGTGAGAGAGGTCTCGCCATTCCAAGCCAAAGTCAATGAGACGGGCGCAACTGACGGTGAGCCCACACGTTCTCCTCGTCGGGCCCAGACGCTGGAACTCAGCGCGGCGATGATTGAGTTGTTGGTCAAACTCGACGCAGCTCAGGGAGCAGAAGGTGGCGACGGGCAAGCAACCCCGGATGCCGCGCCGCCGTCGTTGCCCTCCGCTGAGCCACCGGCCGCTGAGCCAGCGACCGCAGAGCCAGCGGCCGCTACGGAACAACCAGCGTTGCCTCCGGCGATTCCGGCCGCAGACCCCACGGGAGAGCGCCCCGTCGCGATGACCCTGAAAGGACCGGCGGTACCGCCGGCCGCTGCGGCATCTGACGCCGCGCCAGCGCTTCCGGAAGTGGAGCCGGCCCCCGCCGCCACGACTAGGAAAGACACCAAGACAGCTCCGAAACCCGCGGGGCAGACGGCTGCCAAAACCGCACAATCCGGGGCTCAGAGCGGAGAACCCGCTGAGTCAAAGACCGCCGCCGCTCCTGAAGACGACACAAAGCGCGCTGCTGGCAAACCCTCGATCGTGGTCAAGCCAGCGACGCCCGCTGCGGCGGCCAAACCAGGCGGCGGACGTCGCAAAGGCAGAGGCCGGTCCTCCCAAAAGGGCGACCGCAAGCGGGTAACATCAAGCGCAAAGGTTGTTCTGCCTACGCAGACAGCTGGCGGAGATGCATCAGAAGCGGAGACGAAGGTCACCACGGTGCCGACCGCAACGGCGAGCAAGCCAATTGCCAGCAAGAAGGCGGCACAGGCCAAGACCGGGAAAAAGGCGACTCCGACGAAACCCGGGAGTCGCAAGGCTGCCGCGAAGAAGGCGCGCCCAGCAAGCGGCAAGGCTGCTGCGACGGCTCAGGCGGCGAGCAAAACTGCCGCCGGGAAGAAACCTGCTGCTGCCCAGAAGAAGAAGAAGGATGAAGGGGGCGGCTTTGGGTGGCTGATCGCGGTCGTTCTCGTTCTTGGACTCGCTGGTGCGGGTGTGGCGATTATGCGCGCCAAGAGCGGCGAGAAGATCAAGAAGCCAGCTGAACCGACACAAGTCGCCAAAGCCGCGAAGCCTGCTGTCGAGGCGCCTGCCAAAGAGGCCGCCGCTCCGACGCCGCCGACCCCAGAGCCGGCCGCCGAGGTAAAGGTGCCTGCGCCGATTGGTGCAGACGCTGGAACGACCGGTGAGGACGCCGGTCAGTCATCTGACGCCGGGACGGCACCCACCGCCCCCGCAGCTGCGCCGGACGCGGACAAGAAGGCGGACAAGAAGGCTGGCGAAGGAGTCACGGGCGCGTCGACAGCCCAGAACGCTGGCGACAAACCCAGCAAGCGTTCGGGTAGCAAGCGTCGGGAGCGCAAGAGTGGCGACAAAGCGAAGCCTCCAACCGACGCGGTCGCACAGCCGACAAAAGCCGAAAAGCAGGGTGAGGACGAAATCGACGCGTTGCTTCGGAAGAACCGGGAGAAGACGCGGCCAGTCGCTGCAGCACCGAAGGCGACGCCTGCCCCCAAGCCGGTGGCAAAGCCGGCGCCGAAGACCGCAGCGAAGGACAGCATCGACATTCTGCTGGAAGAAAATCGCCGGAAAGCAGCGGCAAAGCAGAAAGAAGAGGCCCGCAAACGTGCGCTGGCGGCCAAGCGTGCGCAGCCAGCCCCTCCCGCTGTTGGTCCAACGGGTCCCGGCGGCAAGCTGACGCAGAAGCAGGTCAACAAGATCGCCCTGGCGGCTAAGGGCCGGATCATGGACTGCTACATGGACCATGGCGACGTCGACGGCGGTCGGGTGACGTTCAAGGTCCGCGTCTACGTGACGGCGAGCGGCTCTGTCCACAACGCCCGCGTGACCGGCAATAATGGTTCCGGCGGACTGGGCGCGTGCATCGTGAAAACGGTGAAGTCCCTGCGCTTTCCTCAGTCCAACGGCGGCACAAAGAAGTACCTCGTGCGCTACACCGTCGGTAGCTGAGCCGATCATGAGTGACACAACAGTTACGGCAAAGTTGGCTCTTCGCGTCGGGGCGGATCTCGCCGATGAGCCATGGGACGGCCACGATCTAGCCACCACGTGGGAGATCGCGACGGACCTCGGTGGGGTTGATGGCGGCTTGTTCCTGGCGGCTCCGGGCCGTGCCCCGGCTTGCCGAACCGACCTGTGGGATCAACTCGACGGGCTCTTGCTGGCGTGGCTGACGGCCCTCGACGAGATCGCCGATGGCGCATCGGAAGCGATTGTGCACTTCCCTGACACACGGATTGAGGCGCTGCTCACCGCGGGCGACGAGGTGACGGTGCAATACGAGGACATCGATACGACCTTGCCACTCGATGCCACTAGGGCTGCGATCTTGTCCGCAGCCCGCCGCTTGGTGGCGCAGTCCGCTGCGAAAACCGAAGCCCTCCGCGCGCTACAACGGCGAATTTCAGGGCCGTTCGACGCCTAGCAGCGTGCGGCGCCGCTAGAGTTACTGCCCGCGCCCACTGCTCCGCCGACCCAGCCTGCCGCGCGAGCGCCCCCGCGACGGCTGCACCACTCTCATAGGAACAGTCATGACAAAGACCATCGCGTCCCCGAATCTCGACAATCTCTTCATCGGCATCGCAGGCATGATCGGCGCAGGAAAGACCACGCTTGCCAGCGCGCTCGGTCGCCACATGGAGCTCGACGTCTACTACGAGCCCGTGGAAGACAATGAGTACCTGGCTGACTTTTACCGAGACACAGCCCGCTATAGCTTCGCAACTCAGATCTACCTCCTCAACCGCCGCTTTCAGCAGCACCAAGAGATCATCTGGCTCGGCCGACCGGCCATCCAGGATCGCACCATCTACGAAGACGCGATCTTCGCGAAGATGCTCGCCGGGCAGGGCTTGCTCGACGAACGGGACTACCGCACCTACCTCGGCCTGTTTCGTCACATGAGTAACTTCATGTGTCGGCCC